>CAMHUC010000003.1 GCA_946188155.1 uncultured bacterium
TTTCCAAAGCCCTTTTCAAAATCTCACGGCACGGGGTTTACTGATGGCTTACGTTCAGTTCACTTATGGGCAAAAAAACACCTGATAGTTTGAATTGCTTCAGGGACTACCAGGAATGAACGATGCAAAGATACGATAAATATCTGAATTATCCAAATATTTTCGCATATATTTGCATATATGCCATCTTTTTTCTCTTTTCAGGCCAGTCTGGTGATGAAAAGTGGTCAAATACACATAATTTTGCTGCATTCTCTACCAACGTGATCTATATAAAAGTTTTATTGAAGGATAATAGAGCTACTTATGAGGATTTAGCTAAAATCATCGGAGTGGACAGGACTACTATTAGACGTAATATTGCAGTTTTAAAGGAAATAGGCGCTATTAGACGTGTGGGTGAGGATAAAAATGGATATTGGGAAGTGCTAATAGCCATTGATAATGTTGTTTAGGGGGCTTATTCAGTGGTGCAAATGTGGTGCAGTTAAGACAAAAGAAAAAGAGCAAATAATTGATATTCAATTGCTTGCTCTTTTCTTAAAGTGATCCCGTTGGGATTCAAACCCAAGACCTTCAGAACCGGAATCTGACGCTCTATTCAGCTAAGCTACGGGACCGGAATTGCTCGAAAGCGAGTGCAAAGTTACAACTTTTCTTTGAACTATGAAATAAGAGCTTTGAACTTTATGATTTGTTAACTGTGAGCGGCGGTGCGCAAATTGTTAGCAGAAATCAAGGAATTGTGTCATTTTGCGAAAATAATTCGGGTTTTGCTTGCAGAATTGCAATAAATGTGATACCTTTGCGGGCAAAATTAAACAATCAAGGATATGGGACAAGTAATAAGACCTGTGAACTATGAGCCTCTGCTGGACATGAAGCAGACGGAGCAGGGTATCAAACTGATCAAGGAGTTCTTCCAGCAAAATCTCTCCACGGAGTTGCGCCTGCGGCGGGTGACGGCTCCGCTATTCGTGCTGAAAGGCCTTGGCATCAACGACGACCTGAATGGCGTGGAGCGTGCTGTGACCTTCCCCATCAAGGACTTGGGCGACGCTCAGGCCGAGGTGGTCCATTCGCTTGCCAAGTGGAAGCGGCTGTCGCTGGCGGAGTACCAGATAGAGCCTGGCTATGGCATCTATACTGACATGAACGCCATCCGTGCCGACGAGGAGCTTGACAATCTGCACTCGCTCTACGTGGACCAGTGGGACTGGGAGGCTGTGATTCGTAGGGAGGATCGCAGTGTGGCTTTCTTGAAGAATATCGTGGAGCGGATCTATGCTGCCATCCGTCGTACGGAATATCTGACGTGCGAGACATATCCCCAGATTAAGCCGTTCCTCCCGGAGAAGATCCACTTCATCCACGCTGAGGACCTGCTTGCGATGTATCCTGACAAGTCGGCCAAGGAGCGCGAGGATGCTATTTGTGAGAAATACGGTGCCGTATTCATAATAGGTATTGGTGGCAAGCTGGCCAATGGCGAGAAGCACGACGGGCGTGCTCCCGACTATGATGACTGGTCGACAGTGGCCGAGGATGGGCGTAAGGGGCTGAATGGCGACATTTTGATATGGTATCCTGTTCTGAACCGTTCGTTCGAGCTTTCGTCGATGGGTATCCGTGTTGACAAGGAGAGCCTGCTGCGCCAGCTGAAGCTGGAGGGCAAGGAGGAGCGCGAGCAGCTTTTCTTCCACCAGCAGCTGCTTCAGGGCAAGTTGCCTCTCAGCATCGGCGGCGGTATCGGCCAGAGCCGTCTGTGCATGGTGCTGCTCCACAAGGGGCATATCGGTGAGATTCAGGCTTCTATATGGCCTGAGGACATGCGCAGGGAGTGCAAGGCGCTGGGGATGAACCTGATTTAAGCCAGTTCGAGATTGAAGGCCTGTCGTAGTTTCTCTACGGCAGGGTTTTCTTTGCTCATCAGCTCAAACTGCTCCCGGCGTGTGAGTATCTTTGCCTGTTCAGGCTTGTCGCTGACGATGATGTCGAGTGATATCTGATTGTTGTGCAGATAGATCTGCAGGGTCTTGACGATACTCCTCAGAATGGCTTCCATCTCCTGCTTGACGAGGGTGTTCTCTACCGTTACCTGTAGTCGAGGCATATCGGTAATGACGGGGGCCATGTTTTTCATTCGTGTGGCGATGCCGATGAGTTCTTGTCGCTGCTGCGGCATGCGGTTGCACATTGAGAGCCATTGGAATTCGAGGTCTTCCTGCGTGAAGGGCTGGTCCTCGGAGTGCTGTGCCGACTTCGTGTCGGCGATGCTGCCGGGTATGATGTTCATCTTCGAAGGCTTCTGCTTCTGGCGGAGGTTACTCCAGGAGAAGCCGATGTTCTTCAGTGTCGGGGCTGCGGGGGCAGGCGACTCTGGGGTACGTGGGTGCGGCGACGCGGGGGTAGTGGAGATGGGCTGTGGTGGATTCTGCCCTTCGTTGCTATTCTCCTTCGTCCTTCGTCCTTCGTCCTTTGTTGCAGTGCTCTCAGCCGCGGCTACCTGCGGGGCCGCTTTCTTGGGCTGAGTGGACTGAATCAGTTGTTTGAACAGGGATTTTAATCTTCTGGGGCGGCGCCCCGCGCTTGCCCCCTCGTCGGGCTGTGTGATTTGTGCTATCTCGATCAGGGTGAGTTCTACGAGCAGCCTTTTGTTGGATGACTGGCGGTAGTTGATGTCGCACTGGTTCATCAGTCGCAGTGCCTGATAGAGAAATCGCGTGTCAGCCTTTTGGGCTTGTTGCTGAAAGCGCTGGCGCTGCTGGTCGCTCACCTCGAGCAGTGACAGTGTCTGGGCGTCCTTGGCCATGAGCACATTGCGGACGTGGCGGGCCAACCCCTGAATAAGCAGTCCGCCGTCGAACCCGTTGTTTATCACCTTGTTGAGCAGCAGCATGATGTCGCTCACCTTATTGTCAATGGCGAGGTCGATGATTTGGAAATAGTTCTCGGCGTCGAGCACGTTGAGGTCTTCGATGACCTTCTGATAGGTGATGTTTCCCTGGCAGAAGCTGGCCGCCTGGTCGAAGATGGAGAGGGCGTCGCGCATGCCTCCGTCGGCCTTCTCGGCGATGACGGCAAGAGCCTCATCCTCGTAGGTGATGCCCTCCTGGCTGGCAACGCGCTTCAGGTGGTCGATGGTGTTGCGTATGGTCATGCGCTCGAAGTCGTAGATTTGGCATCTCGAGAGGATGGTGGGCAGTATCTTGTGCTTCTCGGTGGTGGCCAGGATGAAGATGACGTGTGCCGGCGGTTCCTCCAGAGTCTTGAGGAAGGCGTTGAAAGCTGCTGTGGAGAGCATGTGTACCTCGTCGATGATGAACACCTTGTAGCGTCCCAACTGCGGCGGTATGCGTGTCTGCTCCATTAGTGTCTTGATGTGCTCCACGGAGTTGTTCGAGGCGGCGTCGAGCTCGAAGATGTTGAGCGAGCGCTGTTCGTTGAACGAGAGGCACGACTCGCACTCGTTGCAGGCTTCACCGTCGGCCGTGGGGTTCTGGCAGTTGATGGCCTTGGCGAAGATGCGTGCGCATGTTGTCTTTCCTACGCCTCGCGGGCCGCAGAAGAGGTAGGCGTGGGCCAGTTTCCCGCTCTTGACGGCGTTTTTCAGCGTGGTGGTGAGTGCTGTCTGCCCCACCACGGAGCTGAATGAAAGTGGTCTGTACTTTCGTGCAGAAACGATATATTCCATAAGTGCTATTGATAAATTCTGCTGCAAAGATACGAAATAATTCATAATTCATAATGCATAATTCATAATTTTTATGTAATTTTGCGGCTGAAATATGAAAGTAGTAGACCGTATCAAGACATTCGCCCTGAAAGTGTGGCGTTCGCAGGCCCTGAAGTATGCCGTGGTCTGCATCCTCGGTGTGCTCATCGTGGGCTTCATCGACGATAACAGTGTGATGAGTCATTTGAAGAATCAGCACCGTATCGGCGAATTGCAGGAGGAGATTGACAAATACAATGCCGAGTTCCGCCGCGATCAGGCTCAGATCCGTGAGCTCGACCGTAATCCGAAGGCCATCGAGAAGATAGCCCGCGAGCGCTATTACATGAAGGCCGACGATGAGGACATCTTCATCCTGAGCGACGATGACCGCACCCCTAATTCTATCGTTGACAATGAGACAGCTGAGTAAGACTGAGAACCTGATATTCCTTATAGGGGCCGTGCTGCTGGTCGTAGGGGCTGGCGGCAGTATCCTGATGTGGCCTGGTGCGCCCTATGTGTTTGCCGTAGGGGCCGTCTGCTTCACTTCGATGCAGATGCTGCAGCGCTACGAGGGAAAGAGCATGGTGATCAGGCGCCTGAGGCGCATCATGCTGCTGAGCGACTTCCTCTTCCTGCTGTCAGCCCTGCTGATGTTTGCCAGTCAGGAGAATTTCTTGGGATTGCCGCACGTCACTTATATAGAATATGTGTACCGCAAGTGGGTCATCACGCTGCTTATCGCAGCCATCCTTCAGCTCTATACAACGCACAGAATAGCCAATGAACTGGCAAAAGAATAAAAAAAACTATAAAAGAATGCGCATTTGTTTTAAAATGCGCAAATTTTTTTTTCTTATTCAATATAACGTTGTACATTTGCATCGAAAACAAATCGATATGAACAAAGTAGTATATACATTGGTTACGGTTCTGGCGATGACATCGTGTGCCGAGTCCTATAACATACAGGGCTCCTCCACTGTCTCTTCGCTCGATGGCAGTAAGCTCTATCTGAAGGCAGTCAAGGATCAGGAACTGAAGAATATCGACTCCTGCGACGTGGTACACGGCAAGTTCCGCTTTGCCGGCTTGCTGGACACTGTCCGCATGGCAAGTCTCTATATGGACGACGAGAGCATCATGCCCGTCGTGGTGGAGAAGGGGGAGATAGAGGTGAAGATTGACAATGCCAACCAGCGTGTCAGCGGTACGCCTCTGAACGACAAGCTCTACGAGTTCATCACCCTTCACAACCAGCTGAACAACGAGATGGGTGAACTCTCGCACAAGCAGAGCCAGATGCTGCTCGACGGTATCGACGAGCAGGTCATCAACCGCCAGCTCAATGAGGAGGCTGCCCGTATCGCCCAGCAGGAGGACAGCCTGGTGACCAATTTCATCGTCGACAATTTCGACAATGTCTTAGGCCCCGGCGTATTTATGATGATGACTGCCGGCTATCCTTACCCCGTGCTCACCCCTCAGATAGAGGACATCATGAGCAAAGCCACGAAGAAGTTCAAGGAAGATGCCTACGTGAAGGAGTACTACCGGGTGGCCAATGAGATACAGGCTCGCCAGAACGGACTGGTTGACGACACCACGGCCGCAGAGCCGGCTCCTGCTGCCCCTGTGGCTCCGGCAGCCCCCAGCGTGCTGGCTCCCGACTCGCTGCATACCCCGCTCACCAATGCCCCGCAGCCATGAAAACCCTGGTGAAAGGCGCAACCATCGTCAATGAAGGCGAGACCTACGATGCCTCCATCCTGATCGACGGAGAGCAGATACGGCAGATTATCCGCAATACACAGCAGCCTGAAGCAGCGGCCGACGAGGTCATTGATGCTTCAGGCTGCTTCATGCTTCCCGGCATCATCGACGACCATGTACACTTCCGCGAGCCAGGCATGACGGAGAAGGCCGACATCGAGAGCGAGAGCAGGGCGGCGGCGGCAGGGGGAGTGACCACCTACTTCGACATGCCGAACACCATCCCGCAGACCACCACCCTGGAGGCTCTTCAGGAGAAGCAGCGGCTGGCTGCCCGGAAGAGCCACGTGAACTACAGCTTCTTCTTTGGTGCCACGAACGATAATGCAGGCCTCTTTCCCCGCTTAGACGTTCATCGCGTGCCAGGCATCAAGCTCTTTATGGGTTCTTCGACGGGTGACATGCTCGTCGACCGCCGTGAGGCCCTGGAGCGCATCTTCGCCACGGCTTCGCTGCCTATTATGGCCCACTGCGAGGACACGGCCATCATCAGTCGCAACATGGCTCTGGCCAAGCAGAAATATGGCGATGACCCCGACGTCGCCCATCATCCCGAGATCCGCAGCGAGGAAGCGTGCTATGAGAGCAGCCGCCTGGCCGTAGAGCTGGCTCGTAAGCATCATGCCCGCCTGCACATCGCACACCTTACGACGGCACGTGAGCTGGAACTGCTGGAACCGTCTCACCTCTCACCACTCCCCTCTCAGATCACTGCCGAGGCCACCGTCAGCCATCTCTATTTCTCCGACCGCGACTATGCCTCGCTTGGCACCCGTATCAAGTGTAATCCCGCCATCAAGACCGAACGCGACCGTGAGGCCCTGCAGCAGGCACTCACTGATGGGCGCATCTCGGTGATAGGCACCGACCATGCGCCCCATCTGCTTTCCCAGAAAGAGGGCGGCTGTGCCCGTGCTGCCAGCGGCATGCCGATGCTGCAGTTCTCGCTTGTCACGATGCTCGAACTGGTTGACAAGGGTGTGCTCAGCCTGGAGCGGCTCGTCGAGCTGATGTGCCACAACCCGGCCCGACTGTTCGAAGTGCGCCGCCGTGGCTTTATACGTGAGGGCTATCAGGCCGACCTCGTGCTGGTGCGCCCCAATACGGGTTGGGTGGTGACGAAAGGCATGCTGCAGAGCCGTTGCGGCTGGAGTCCCATGGAGGGCCACATGTACCTATGGCGCGTGGAGCGGACTATCTGTAATGGCCATTCCGTCTATGCCGACGGTCAGGTGGATATCAGTTATATCGGCCAGCCAGTAGAGTTCCGATGAAGATTGTTTTCGAGTTATCCGAAATTACGCCTTACATCAATTGGGCCTACTTCTATCATGCCTGGGGCATGTTGGGGAAGCCTGATGCTGAACGGCGCAAGTTGCGTCAGGAGGCCGAGGAAGCCTTAGGCCGCTGCGAGGGGCACTATCGGGCCTACGCACTCTTCCAGCTCTTCGATGCGATGAGCGACGGTGATGATATCGTCATCGCTGGTGAGGACACGCGAATACCCCTCCTTCGCCAGCAGCAGGCGGGCAGCGAATTCCTGTGCCTTGCCGACTTCATCTCCCCTCTCCCCTCTTCCCACTCCCCTCTCACCTCGAGAGTCGGCATCTTTGCCACCAGCGTCTCTGGCGGCTTAGAGGCCGACTTCGGCGCTGACCCCTATCAGAAGATGATGATGCAGCTGCTCGCCGACCGCTTGGCAGAGGCCGCTGCCGAGCGGATGCACGAACAGGTTCGCAAGCATTATTGGGGCTATGCTCACGGAGAGCATCTCTCTGTTGCCGAGATGCACCAGGAGAAGTTCGTGGGCATCCGTCCTGCCGTGGGCTATCCCTCGCTGCCTGATACCAGTCTGAACTTCGTTATCGACTCGTTGCTCGATTTCTCGCAGATAGGCATCCGTCTGACGGAGCACGGGGCCATGCGCCCTCATGCCAGCGTCTCCGGGCTGATGCTTGCTCACCCCGAAGCCCGTTATTTTTCTGTTGGTAAGATTGGCGAGGACCAGCTGCGCGACTATGCCCGTCGCCGTGGGCTCCCCGTGGAGTATCTCCGTCGTTTCCTGGCAGCTAATCTTTAGCCTGCCGCTTTAGTGTCAGTACCACAATCTCGCCCGTAGCCCCGAAGCGGAAGGGGATGAGTCCGCCGAGTCCGGCGGTGACGAAGAGTGACTGTCGCCCCTCCTCGTACCAGCCGTTCACCTCGCGGCCCGTCAGCTGTAGCGGCGACCATCCGAAGATGGCGAACTGCGCGTTGTGGGTATGTCCCGACAGGGTGAGCTGCGCGCGGCCGTCGGGGATGATTTTGCGGCGCCATGCCGAGGGGTCGTGTTCAAGCATGATGGTGAACTCGTCCTTGCCGACATCCTTCAGCGTTTTGCGTATGTTGCCCTTCTGGGGGAAGCGCTTGCCGTCGCCGTCGTTCTCCATGCCTGCGATGACGATATGCTGCTTGCCTAGCTCTATCCTGCGATGGTCGTTGCAAAGCAGCGTCCACCCCATCTGGCGCTCTAGGCTGACCGTCTCTCGGCAGTTGGCCACCTTCCCGGCATCGTCGAGTGCCACGTACTCTGCGTAGTCGTGGTTGCCCAGCACGGAGTATACGCCGTCCTTGGCTTTCAGCTGCGCCAGGATGTCCTGGTGAGGATAGAGGTCGGAGGGCTGCGTGTTCTGCAGGTCGCCGGTGAACACGATCATGTCGGGCCGCAGGGCATTGATGCTGTCCACGGCACGCTGCAGGATCCACTGCCTGCTGCCGTTGTAGCTGCCCACATGGGCATCCGAGAAGAGCACTATGCGATAGCCGTCGAAGGCTTCTGGCAATTCTGCCGAGTGGTAGGTCTGGTGGTTCACTTCCAGCTTGCTGAATCCCACGAACGCGCCGTACAGGAGTATATACACTATGATGGGCACTGAGAGCAGGCCCAGCAGGTTGCCGTAGTTTCTTGCGCGGCGCTTCTCCTGGCCGTTGCGGTGTAGGAGCCTGTGCGTCAGCCTGCTGCACGCCAGTCCGGAGAGTGAACACAGCACGTAGACAGCCATTGGAATGACGATGCCGCCCAGCAGTAGCAGATAGATATATAGTATGGTGGGATTGTCGGGTATGAAGTTCTTCTCGTTCATCAGCACGATGGTATAGCCCGTCATGCAGATGCTGGGCAGCCAGCACAATAGCCTTCGGCCGCAGGAATATCTGTGCCGCCAGTAGCGCAGGTCGAGATACAGTACTGGCAGCAGGATTAGGAGGAAAAACAGGTATGGGGCTCGGGCAATCATTTTCGTATCTCTAAACTATAAACCATAAACTATAAACCATAAACCAAAAACCATCCCCGTCACTGATCAGGGTTCTCCACATATCCCTGGTATTCAGGAGTGAGTGCCGACATCACGGAGTCGTAGGCCTGCCGCATGGTGGCCTCCACGTTGTCAGGACCCTGGCCCACGGGGTAGATGGCCTGGTGGATGGTCAGCCTCAGCGGGTGCCAGTCGATGAAGCCGAAGCCTCGCTGGCGCGGCAGGATGTCGAAGGAACCGTTGATGGTCAGCGGCACCACGGGCAGCTGCAGCTCGTCGGCCAGTGCGAAGGCTCCTTTCTTGAACTTCCCCATGTGCCCGGTGAAGGTGCGTGCACCCTCGGGGAACACGGTGACGCTGTAGCCTTCCTTCAGTATCTCGCGTGCCGTCTCGTACGTCTTCTGTATCTTCTTCGGCCCCCGCTTGTCCACCATGATCTGGTGCGACTTCTCGCAGGCGTAGCCCACGAAGGGTATCTTGCGCAGCTGGTGCTTCATCATCCACTTGAAGTTGCGGCCCAGGTAGCCGTAGATCAGGAAGATGTCGAACGCGCCCTGATGGTTGCCGACGAACACGTAGCTCTGCCCCTTCTCCAGATGCTCCTGGCCCTCCACCTTCACGGGGATGAGCAGCACCTTGAGAATGACACGTGCCCACCAGCGCCCGGGGTAGTAGCCCCAGAAGTGGCCGTCGCCGATGGTGGAGCCTATGCCCACCTCCAGTGCTGTGATGATAGTGATGATCACCAGCACCGGCACCCCTATGAATAATTGATAGATTCTATACAGCAGAGTAATCATAATTACTAATTATTGATTCTCGGATACTTCCTCGTCCAGCCGTCGAGCCTGAGGCGCATCACGCCGAAGAATGCCTCGCCGAAGATGCCTCCCGACATCTTGCTCGTGCCCTCGCGGCGATTGACGAAGATGACGCTCACCTCCTTGATCTTGAAGCCGATCTTGTAGGCCGTGTACTTCATCTCTATCTGGAAGCCGTAGCCCTTGAAGCGGATCTTGTCCAGCTCGATGGTCTCCAGCACCCGTCGCTTGTAGCACTTGAAGCCCGCCGTGGTGTCGTGAACCTTGAATCCCGTCACTATCCGCACGTACTTCGATGCGAAGTAGCTCATCAGCACCCTCCCGATGGGCCAGTTCACCACGTTCACGCCGCTCACGTAGCGGCTTCCGATGGCCAGGTCGTAGCCCTCGTCGTGGCAGGCGCTGTAGAGCCGAGGCAGGTCGGCGGGGTCGTGGCTGAAGTCGGCGTCCATCTCGAAGATGTAGCCGTAGGTGCGCTCCAGTGCCCACTTGAAGCCGGCGATGTAGGCCGTGCCCAGCCCCTGCTTGCCGCTTCGCTCCAGCAGGAAGAGGCGGTCGCCGAACTCGGTGGCCATGAGCTGCCTGACGATGGCGGCCGTGCCGTCGGGCGAGCCGTCGTCGATGACCAGTATGTGGAAGCATTTCTCCAGGCCGAACACGGCCCGGATAATCTTCTCGATGTTCTCCTTCTCGTTATACGTCGGTATGATGACTATACTGTCGCTCTCGTGCATCTTATCTTTCTCAAATCTCAAATCTCAAATCTCAAATCTCACATCCCCCACACCGTGATGCTTCGTCCTTCGTAGTCGCACGTCCGGTTCTGCACATTGTTGCGGGCCGCCTGCCCGGCCTCGATGTTGGCATAGATGGCCACGTATTCGCCCGACTGGTTCAGATAGTCGCGCAGCGCCAGCAGGCACGACGTCTTTCCCGTCTGCCTCGGCGCGTGCAGCACGAAGTACTTCTGCTGGCGGATGAGCATCAGCGTCTCCTCCAGGTCGATGCGCCGCAGCGGGTCTATCGTGTAGTGCAGGTCGGGCTTGTTGGGGCCTGCGGTGTTGAAGAATCTCTCCATAAATCCTATTTTTGTGCAAAGTTATAAATAAAATGGTACACGGAGAAAGGATGAATCGAAGTTTTTTCTTCTTTTAACTTATGTTTCGGAAGTTAGTAACTGCTCAGTCATATACACCCAACCTGCTTTTAAGGACAAAAATCTTCAAAAATCTGGCAAAAATGTCAAGAATGACATCTGAAAGCATAGCCGGATGATAGATTATCGTAAGATTTTCGAAGATTTTTGTCCTAAGATGTAGGGCCATTTCATTTAGTGAATCCTGCGTGGCTGATTTGAGACCTTGAAGGGGGTACTGCAGAAAAAGTCGGAAACGACAAGCAACTGAGTAAAATCAATTCGTTCATGAATATGCTTTCTTTTGAAACAAATTGCTACAAATTACCACAAATTTTATCCACAAATAGTAACTAATATCCGGCAAAATAGCTGTTTGCGGGCAAGATTAGTTAGCCCGCAGGTTCCACTTCGAGTTGTCGCTGTGGAAGTCGTAGGGGGCGAGGGTGGGGGTGGAGTCGCCAGCCGAATAGAGACAGTAGCGGGTGTTGACGCCCTGCTGTCCGGGGATGGCGCGTGGCATGAGGCGGTAGGTGCCGTCGGTGAGCTGCTCGATGCGCCAGAGCTGGCTGTCGTCGCCCGTAAAGGCGGGTGCGGTGGTTAGCTCGCATGAGGCGGTGGCCGTCAGTGCGCGTTCGGTGCCTGCGATGGTGATCTTGAAGTAGGGGCTGCTCAGGTAGCCGCCCTTCTGGGGCACGGCGGTGATGGTCCAGTGCTGGTGGGGGCGGAACATATAGTCGCTGCATCGCACGGCGATCTCGCCCCGCGGCCAGTCGGCGCTTACCTCTTCGAGCTTCTGTTCGGGCAAGGCCTTCAGCGGCTCGTTGGGGTCCATCTGCCAGAAGCGCTGGCGCTCCTGCTGCATGCGTATGAAGTCGACGGCCAGCTCGAGCGAGTAGCCTCGCCGCTCGGAGGTGATGGCGAAGGTGCCGTCGCGCAGCTGCTCGCCGGCCACTGGCCATCCGTTGCGCCATAGCAGTGGACGAATGCCGAGGGTGGAGCGGCCGCTGCGGTCGAAGTCGGCCTCGAAGTGGCACGACATCAGCTCTACGCCCTCGTCGACGACGGTTCGCCCGAAGTGCCCGGGGCCTGTCTTACGGTCGCCGGCGGCGATGACCATGCGTCCGCCTCCGTGGAACATGTCGCGTCCCACGTTGTCGAGATAGGGGCCTTCGACGGTGCGCGAGCGTCCCACGACGATGTTATAGGTGGAGTTGACGCCGTCGCAGCAGGTGCCGTGGGTGCCGAGCAGGTAGTACCATCCGTCGCGGTAGATGAGGTCGGTGGCCTCGCAGTCGATGGCGATGTCGCGCTCCTTGTTGCCCTTCACGCGGAAGCCCGTCTTGGGGTCGAGTTCGATGAGGCGTATGGTGCCGAAGTAGGTGCCGTAGCTGGCCCACAGTCGGCCTGTGGCGGGGTCGAGGAGCAGTCCGGGGTCGATGGCGTCCTGATCCTCGAGGCCGTCGGAGTAGCACACCTCGACGGGTGCTGTCCACTTGAAGTCAGTCGACGTGGGGTCGAGGGTGTTGTTCCACATGGTGAGGATGCGTCCGTTGTGTCCGCCGCCGAGCCCGCCGCCCGTGGCCCCGTAGATGCAGAGGTAGCGTTCGCCCAGCTTCAGCACGTCGGGGGCGGCGCCGCCACCCGGGCGCACCTGTGCGGCCTGCTGCTCGGAGAGCTTCAGGTGGCTGGCGATAGGGTACCAGGCCCATCCGTCGCCGGATACGAGTCCGCCGCCGCCGGTGCCGTAGGTGTAGTACTTGCCGCCGCACTCGGCGATGGTCGAGGGGTCGTGGATGTAGGGCTGGCCCGTCTGGGCGAGGGAAGTGATAAGTGATAAGTGATAAGTGATAAGTATTGCGAATATCTTTTTCATAATCTGTGAGTTTTATTTAATTGGGGGGTACGAGGGTGCTCCCGAAATAACAGTATAGTTGGTGACGGGCTTCCCGTCGGCGTCGATGAAGCGTGCGCACATATCGCTCAGGCCGGGGCCGTTGATGACGGCGCAGCGCAGCACGTTGCGGCCTTTCTTCAGGGTGAGGCGGGGCGACATGCCGTCGTCCTCGACCATGCGGCGGTCGCCTTCGAGCAGCAGCACCTCCTGGCCGTTGAGCCACCAGATGGAGGCACCGTTGGAGCCTGCGGCCAGTCGCACGTTCTGTATCTCCTCAGGGCAGTCGACGACGGTGACGGCCCAGAAGAGGGAGCCGTAGGTCTGCTGGCCGTAGCGTTCGGCGAATCGGAAGAGCTTCATGTTGTAGGTCTCGCTGTCGAGGGCGTGCCAGGCGAGGGCTCCTTTCGAGGGTGCTATCGTCCGCACTCGCTGACCGTCGTGTGGCATGATGGTCATCTGGTCTTTGAAGTAGGTCTTTGAGAAGGCGTCGCGTAGCCAGGAGTAGGTGAACACGACGTTGGAGCGTATGTCCTGGCGGATAGGCTCGAGGAGCATCCAGCGTCGTATGAAGCCGTCGGCATCGGGCTGGGCGGGTTGTGCCGTGGCGGGCGCGAAGTAGTGTGGGCGGTTCTTGAAGAGCAGCCAGTCGACATCGATCACGGCACCGCCCTCATTGGTGACCACGAGGTCGGTGACGCCCTTGGGTGTCGACTCGAGGGGAGCCGTCAGCGTGAGCCACTGGCCCGACATGTCGCGGCGGAATGGTCCCTGCTCGCTCTTCACGGTGGCCGTCAGCTTGGCAATCACGCGGCCCGTGGCGCTCTTTTCGCGTATATACAGCGAGGTGTTGTCCGTCGCCTTCATGGCCACCACGGCATAGCCGTCGGTGACGGGGGCGAAGTCCACGTCGGCATAGCGCAGCCAGCTGCCCTTCTGGGGCAGTGTGGCCTGGTAGCTGCGGAAGGTGTTAATGGTGTCGATGAGCTGCGTGGTGACGTCGGCGCTGGCCTCGCTGTAGCGGTCGATTTCGATTTTCTCCGTGGCCTTGTTGGTGCCTACGCCTCGCAGGGTCTGCTTCACCTCGCGGATGGTGCCGTCGGCATTGAAGTAGAGTCGCTCGATGCACACGGAGCGGCGCTTGTCGTCGCGCGGCGAGAACCAGTTGCGGTGGTAGAACAGGTACCACTGTCCCTGGTAGCAGACGATGCTGTGGTGGTTGGTCCAGCAGCCGTTGTCGTGCTCGGCCATGATGATGCCCTTGTACTCGTAGGGCCCCATGGGCTGTCGGCTCATGGCGTAGGCCAGCACCTCGGTGTTTTCACGAACGTAGGGGTAGGTGAGGTAGTAGTAGCCGTTCAGCTCGAAGGCGAAGGGGCCTTCGGCCTGGCGGTTGGGCAGGCCCTTGAGGCAGTCGACGCCCATCATCTCGAACTCGCGGTCGCCCCATTTCACCTTCTCGCACGGCGTGTCGTCGGCCAGCTCCTTCATGTTGTCCTTCAGCCTGGCGCAGCGCCCTGCTCCCCAGAAGATGTAGGCATGGCCGTCGGAGGCCAGCAGCACGCAGGGGTCGATGCCGCTGATGCCCTTGATGGGCTCCGGCTCGGGGATGAAGGGGCCTTCGGGCTTGTCGGCGATGGCCACGCCCACGCCGAAGCCGCGGCCGTCCCTGGGTGCGGAGGGGAAGTAGAAGTAGTACTTGCCGCCACGCTCAACGCAGTCGGGGGCCCACATGGAGTAGGAGTCGGGGCGCACCCAGGGCACCGCGTTCTGGGTGATGATGACGCCGTGGTCTGTCCAGTCGGTGAGGTTCTCAGAAGAGAATACGTGGTAGTCCTCCATCGCGAACCAGTCCTGCCGCTGACCCTCGGGGGGCATGATGTCGTGCGAGGGATAGAGGTACACCTTGTTGTTGAACACGCGGGCCGTAGGGTCGGCGGTGAACTGGTCGCGGATAACAGGGTTCTGCGCCGCGTGTACCGCGGGCAGCCCCAGGAGGAGTAATGATAGCAGTCGATTCATAAGTCGGTGATTGATAATCTGTGTGCAAATATACGCATATTGTCAGCCAACGGCCAAATCTTTCCGTCGGAATATTTGCCGATGATACTTTGCCGATTGCATTTGTTACATCCTGCAAAGTTTATGGAAACAAATTGCCGCTAATTACCACAAATTTTGCCCACAAATATTCTTTTTTGCCGGAGATTAGCTACTCATGTCTCGGAAGTACACTCTCCGCCCTACAACGGCAGGGGGAAGGCCCTTTAGATTAAAAGTGACGAACGATGGGCGGAGTCAGTCTTTCTGCGTGATGCGTGAGCACATGGTGCGGAAGGCTCCGGGGGTGATGCCCATCACGGGGATGATGTCGTCGTCGGCCATGCCCAGGTGCTTCAGGATGAGGTAGACGGTCTGGTTGGGGGTAAGCTTTCCGTAGTTGCGGTCGGCCAGCTCGGCGAAGTCGGGATTCGTCTGGCGGTAGTAGGCGATGAAGTCGGTGGCGTCTTTCCGTTGCCATTTCAGCATGTTGCCGCCCGACAACAGTTCGGTGTACAGCCGGTGGCCGTTCTCCAGAGTCTTGCCCTGCGAGCGTTGCTCCTGGCGCTGCTCCCTGCGTTCCTGCTCCAGCTTGTCCATCTTCTTGCTTGTAGACTTCAGCTGCCTGGCCATCGACTTGAGCTCCTTGCTGGCCGACGACAGGTCGTCCTGTGTGGCAGCCAGCTCCTGATAGGCTGACTCCAGTTGCTCTGAAGCCGTCTGTAGTTGCTCTGAAGCCTTCTCCCTGGCCTTCCTGGCCCTCTGCCTGAGATACCAGAAGGTCGTGGCGCTGCCAAACAAGATAATCCCGCAGGCCAGGAGGGCATTCATCAGTTGCTGGTCGGCCTCCTTCTGCCCCACCTCCCGGTCGAAGGCTATCTGCTGCGCCCGGATGTTGTCCTCGCGCTGCTGGCGAGTCAGCGAGTCCTTCAGCTGCTGTGCCTGCCTCATCCATTCGCTGGCCTGCCGATAGTGGCCCGACTCTTGCTCTATGCTGCCCAGCAACCTCGTGATTTTAGCCTTGGAGCTTAGACTCTCGCTAATGCTTAATCCCTCCAGGAGCAGCCTCTTTGCCTTCAGCGTGTCGCCTTTCTTCAGGCTGATGTCTGCTAATTGACCATAGATATTATCCTTAGGTGCTATGGAAATGGACTTTTCCAAGAACTCTTCAGCCTTGTCCGGGTCGATTGATGCGTATGCGACACCAAGGTTTCCCCATAAGGAGGCACGAAGAGAGGGGGGATTTGCAGAAACACTTTCAATTAACTTGATGCATTTATTAACATAAAACATACAGCTATCCCTTTTAGCTATATTGTCGTACAAGAGGAACAGATTTTCATAGTCCCAAACAAGATGCTCCTCTTTTCTTGTGTGTTCAGAGCATTCTAAGGCTTTTTTAGCATAGCTCAGCGCCAACTCCATTTCCTGAAAGTCCCCATTGATAAGAGAAATAAAGAGGTAGATATTATGCTGAAGAGCGTAATTGTCCGAATGCTTTAATAACATTTCAGCCTTCTTCAAATAGTCTAAGGCTTCTTTGTCTCTCTTCAAGTCGCAGAGGATACCACCTTTATAATAATAACACCGTGCCAGCTTGTCATCGTCACCGGCTGATTCATAATAGTCTATGGCCAGGTTGATGATAGAGTCAGACTGAATAGGCTTATAGGCTTTGTAGCGGGATTGGGTTAATAAGAGTAGGTAGTATGCAGATAAATCTTCATCCAAGCTCGACGGGTTAAAATGCTCAATAAGATAGAGTGCTGAATCTGTCTGCTCCTGAGCCAACAAACTGTCTATTATTACCAATTGCCTTACCTCGCTCCCTTGATGAGTACAACTAATAAGGCAGATGATAACGAATATAATCGTGATGGTCTTTCTCATCTTTCTCAACTCTGATAATTTGTGCAAAGTTAATCATTTTAGCTGAATTGTGCAAATCATTAGTCATGCGGGGTGTTACAATTTGGGGGTGGTTTTGAAGGCTAAAATTTCATAACAACCTAATTATCAGACGTTTGTGTTTTGCTCTATTGTAACAACCGAAAATAAATAACTCAGGAAATATTTGTTTTAATTAAAGGAATACTGTACTTTTGCAGCCGAATTCAAAATAGCAAAAGTATGAAGAGAAAGATTTTATTAATCCTATTTAGCGTCTTGCTTTACACTTCATCAGATGTATATGCTGGACAAGATGATAATTGGAGAGATGGGGAAAAGCCACATCTTGCACCAAAAAGACCATTAGCGTATGTCGCTTATGATGAGTCAAGCGAACAACTGTCGGTATCATTCAGGAGAGCTGTCGATGAAGCTTGCCTATATGTATATAAGGATGGCTCCTTAGTCGGTATGGACTGGTTGGTTAATACGGTGGCAGGAACAACTTACACCTATTCTGCAGCAGAAGAGGGTATGTATACCATAGTGCTCCAGATAGGAGAAAGCACTGTTACATTGTTTGAAGAAACCATATAAAAAAGATAAATCGTAGCTACGTTATATTATTAACAATTTTAATTTAAAAAAGAAATGAAGAAAATATTATTTATGCTAGCCCTTATGGGGGGCTTGGCTACAACAGCATCAGCTGAGAATAAACCTCGGCCCACAGAAGAACTCCAGATTATTATGACAGACTGCGGTACTACTCATTTCATTCCTGCAAATTGTACTGAAAAGGAAGCATGGGCATGGTTGGAGTACTGGACTGTTATGGATTGCAAATAAACTTTTTAATGAGAGCCACCACCAGTATCTTATAATGCTGGTGGTGGTTTCGCGATAATTTAGAATATGAAGAAATGGTATTTATTGGCTTTGATGCTAATGGTGATGCAGGCTGGCCTGTGTCAGGAACGGGGCGACGTGAAGTTTAGTGTTCACTATATTGCGCACTTCAAGCTTTATGCAGAAGCCCGGAATGAAATTACGGAAGAAAGGGTTCTCGACGTGGGGGACGGTTATAGCTGCTTCTATGGTCGCTGGCAGCAAAAGCGGCAGGACATCATGGACAGTGTGATGGCGGCAGGAGGCAATAGAAACCAGGCAATGGTTTTGGCAATGGACTATCCCATACCGTGCCAATATTATTACATATATAACAATTATCCGACGGCAGGCAAACGTACTGTAACCGACCAGATAATCAAGAGCTTCTACTATGAAGAAGCGATTGACCCCATCCAATGGACAATATTGGATCGCGACACTACGGTGATGGGGTACCCCTGCGAGATGGCTACATGTGAGTATCGGAATCATCGCTGGACTGCCTGCTATACCCAGGAAATACCGGTGCCTCTCGGCCCTTGGAAACTGCATGGCCTGCCTGGCATGATCCTGTCGGCATGGGACGACAGTGGCGTTTTCGCTTTTGAAGGGATTGAAATCCGGCAGGAGCGTAGACAGGCACGCTCTCCCAAATTGAACAACTCCATCAAGTGTACGCGTAATGACATCAAGGCGATGCAGCGGGAAATGTACAGCAATCCCGAGGACTTTGCAAAACGTTTTGGTGCAACAGGAAAAGGAACAGATGCGAATGGCAGGCCGATTGTCTATAAAGAAAGAACAGCGCTGTTTATGGATTAGCCGACTGGCGACAGTCGTCATGTCGGCCGTGCTGACGTTTGCCCCTGTCTGGTCGCAGACCTTTACAGGTACGGTCAGAGGTGAGGGTGCCGGACTGCTGATGGGTGCAAACGTTGTGGCTACTGCCGATGGCAACAAGACTGTGGCATACAGCATTACCGACGACGAGGGGCGCTATCGGCTGGTGATTCCAGAGGGGAGCTCTTCGCTTCAGGTTCATGTGAGCTACCTCGGTTTCCAGACGAAAAGAATACCTTCGGGCCAGCTGAAGGACGGGATGACAATCACCTTGGCCAAAAGTGAATTCAGACTGAGAGAAGTACGGGTAAGGCCTGACCAGATCAGGAAGGCGGGCGATACGCTCACTTACTCCGTGGCAAGCTTTCGCCATCAGCAGGACCGGAGCATTGCCGACGTCATTGCCAAGATGCCCGGCATTGAGGTGAAAGACGACGGCCGGGTGGAATATCAGGGAAAGGCCATCAACAAATTCTATATTGAAGGGCTCGACCTGATGGGAACGCAATACGGCGCAGCTAATAAGAATCTCTCGGCAGACAAAGTGCTGAGCGTGCAGGTGATAGAAAACCATCAGCCGGTGAAGTCGCTCAGGGGCGTGACATTCAGCGACCAGGCAGCACTGAACATCGTCCTGAAGGATAATGCCAAGGCCGCGTGGAACGGCACAGCCGACGTAGGCGTGGGCTACGGGGACGAACTGCTTTACGACTGTAGGCTGACGGGCATGCGCTTCAGCAAGAAGTTTCAGACCCTCATGATGTATAAGAACAACAATACGGGCAGGGACATCGGAAAAGAGGTACACGAACTGGCCTCCCTTTCCAGAGCCGTGCCGAATACCGAATACGGCATCCTGAGAATGCCGGAAGCGGGTGGGGCCTATATGGACAGGGAAAGATACACCTTCAATCGGAGCCACCTGCTGGCGGGTAACTGGCTCTGGCGTCTGGGCAAGGATTCTGAGCTGCGCATACAGGGCAGCGGCTTCATGGACAAGCAGGATATGCAAAGCCGGCATAAGACTGTCTACCTGACGCTGGCCGGCCTCCCCTGCCTGCTGGAGGAGACGGAGCTTGCCAATACCCGCAGCGAGTGGAAAGGAGAAGCCAACTACCAGTATAATGGAGCCAGAACTTTCATCCGTAATAACCTGAAGGGCTACATCGACTTTAATAAGAGTACAGGAACATCACGGGTCAACGGCATGGCGACGGAGATGATGACAAGACCCAGGAGACGGAGCCTTGCAAACTATTTTCAGATGTCGCACACGGCGGTTTCAAAAAATGTCTACGAGGTGGGCAGCAGCACGAACTATGACTATCTGCCGGGAATGCTGCTCACGCTCAACGGACTTACGGAAAGGCTCGACCTTAAATTCCTCGCTACGCAGAATTATGTCAGGCAGAAGACGGGATTTGGAAAGCATTACGTCAACAACCAGCTGGGCCTGGACTACCATCGCCAGCAGATCGGTGTGGAAATCGGCGAGTCCGGCGGCAGGCAGAGTCATGCGTATCTTCTGCTGCAACCCTACTTGACTACTTCGCTTTCCTTGAACTTCGGCCAGCTACACTTAGAGGCAGCAGCCAAGATAAGCTATTCGCATCAGGAATACCGGCAGTCGAAGAGTGACGCTGTGCGGGTTGAGCCGTCGGTATATACCAACTGGCAGCTGACCCCGGTGTCGAAACTGATTCTGAACCTGCGGAGCGATGCCCGCCCGCTGATGGGAAAAGCCATCTACGACACTCCTGTCTTTACCGGCTACCAGACGAGGCAGGTACACCTCGGCCAGGTTGATACGCAGTGGACGCAAACAGCCGTACTCACCTATCAGCTCTCGAATCCCGTCAGCGGTCTGTTCTTCAACATTCAGCCCAATTATAGCCGCACGACGGCAAATCTCCTCTACGAGGCAAGCCTGGATGAGCGTATCTATACGCTGAAAGCCACCGACCGGAAGTATACCACAGCGTCCAGGGGTGTTTCTGCACGCATCAGCAAGTCATTCCGAGTGGCAAGGACTGTGGTGTCCATGAGCGGCAGCTGGGCAGCCAACGACTATAGCATCCTGGTTGGGAGCCGCGTCGACGATGCCAGGATGAACATTGCATCAGTGGCTCTGGAATATTCTCTGAGGCCTGTCAGGCAATTCTCGCTTGAAGGCAAGTCGACGCTGCTGACCAGCCGTCAGCAGAATCTTTCCCATCAAGAAATGTCGGCAGGCGGCACATCGCGCTGGCAGCATTATCTCAACCTGTATTTCTTTCCCACCGCAAAATGGATGGTTGGGGTGAAGAACGAGTTGTTCCATGACAGCGAAGAGGCGCATCCTGCCAGATATTTCTGCGACCTGACGGTGAGTTATAAGGTGAGCCGTTGGGAATTGTCTCTGGCTGCCAATAATCTTGTGGGCAATTCCCTGTATGAGACACGAACGCTTGGCAACACCGTGCAACTCTACTCCGTCACCCGCCTGCGCCCCAGGGAAATCCTCTGCAAGTTCAGCGTTGATTTGTAGGGCGCACACCAAAGGACGTGCGCTGGTCGCTGTTGATGAGTCGGCTGGCCTGGCGACTGTCGAAGCGGACGGGGCCGGTGACGAATTCGGGCACATTGAACGACAGGAAGCGGTCGCGATAGAATCGGCGCGGGTTGCGCTGGGGCAGCATGAAGGCCTTGGCGGCGCGGCCCTCGGTGTCGACGTGGCAGAAGTAGGGGCGGGTGAATAGCCCGTCGTCGCGGCGGGAGCTGAACACGAGCCAGCGGGAGTTGGTACACCAGTTGTGGAACGACTCGGTGTCGCTGGAGTTGGCCGCCGTCATGGGGTGGCTCTCACCAGTCTGGAGGTCGAGCAGGAAGAGGTCGGCCTCGTGGTGCCAGATGCTGAACTGTCCGTAGTCGGCGAGGGTGCAGCAGAGGAATCGGCCGTCGTAGGAGGGTCGTGGGAAGCAGACTGACTTCCGCTGTGCGGCAGCATCGATGATGGTGTCGATGCGCTGTCCGAAGGAGCCTGTGGCGGGGTCGAAACTGATGCGGCAGAGGCTGTAGCGGAGGGAGTCGAGGTGCTGGGTGACATCAGCCACGGCACGGGCGGCACAGAAATAGATGGAGCGGCCGTCGGGGGAGAACACGGGGTAGGTCTCGAAGACGGAGTCCTGCTTGACCAGGGGGGACAGCAGCAGCTCGTTCTTCTCGACGTCGTAGACCTGGATGTCGGAGGCCTCGTCGAATACCTCGATGCGGTTGGGGTGGGCGCTGTGGAACAGCTGGCTGGTCTTGTTGGTGGAGTAGGCGATGTATCGGCCTGAGGGATGCCAGTAGGGATAGACGCACAGGCCGAGCGTAGCGGGCGTCTTGGTGTCGTAGGCCGCCATCGACCCGTCAGCCTTGCGCAGCAGCGTGGCGCCGTGCTTGCCTCGTATGTGGAGGCTCATGGCGGTGGGGGTGCCACGGTTGAAGCTGTGGCAGTTGACGCAGCCCTCGAACTGGGTGTTCTCTATCAGCGTCTGCTCATCGAACGAGCTGAGGCAGCGTTCGTAGATGCCCATCTTGCTCCACACCTCGTGGCCCGGGGCTATCAGTCGGTAGCAGAGGCCGTAGTCGATGCTGTCGCTGCTGACGTGGAGGGTGAAGGGTCGGTAGGCGTGCCAGCCGTCGGCGTACTTCGCCGCGACGTTGACGCTGAGTGAGTCGCCACGGCTCTGGGCGAGCAGCTGGTGCCAGTCGTCGATGTCGAAGTCGGTGGACTCCTCGCCCTGGCTGTGGAGACTGTTGCCGTGGCTGTCGGTGATGACGGCATCGATGAGCAGTGCCTCTTCGTCGGCCATGCAGAAGTTGAGAGGGGCGATGTTTGCGGGGATGGTCACGCCGAGGTAGTCGGGGTAGATGGCGGGCGTGTCGGCCTCCTGCTTGGCATTGCTGACGGTCTCGGCGGTGCAGGCGGCGAAAAAGAGGAGAGAGGTGAGGGGTAGGAGGCGAGAGGTGAGAGGTGAGGGGCGAGAGGTGAGAGGCGAGAGGTGAAAGATTACCTGGAGAGTGGAGGAGAGGAACTGTTTCATTGTTTTTCTATTTGGTGCATGAAGTTGGTATATCGCTCACGGTCGCCAGTGAGCATGTAGTAGGCCATCAGGTACTGGAGTGCCAGGTGGTTGTCGCGGTTGCTCAGGTAGAGGCTTTCGAGCATCTCGGGGGTCACGTGGTCGCCGAAGTAGAAGTCATCGCGGTAGCCCATCTTCCTGAGCCGTCCGTATTCGGGGTGCTTGGCGATGGCCTCTTCATTGCCCAGCAGCGCCATCGTCTCGCTGGCCCACTGGCTGTAGAAGAGGGTCTTCTCAAGGGCAGAGAGGTATTTATGAGCCACCTTGTACTGGCCGCTGATGAGGTTGGTCTCGGCCAGCCGCTTGTAACAGCGGGCACTCTTCTGAAAGTCGAGGATGGCCTCCTGGGCCTCGAACACGGTGCGCTGGGCGATGCTGACCATGCCCAGCTGGTAGAAGGCTTCGGCCGTGGGCAGCGGACTGATGGCGTCAGTGCCCACGTCGGGCAGCAGGCCGTGGAGTCCGTTCTGGCGGTAGTCGAACAGGTGGTCGGGTAGCTGGCCGTGCATGGCCAGTGCGAGGTTCTGCACGGTGACACCTATCTGGTTGTTGGGTTTCTCGCGGTTGATGGTCTCGAGTATGCGGTTCCACTGCTGATAGCGGGCCATGAAGTCGTAGTGCATCACGCGCTCGGCCTTCAGGTTGGCGTTCTTCCAGATGAGTGGACCCATCACGGCGCAAATAAAGAGGTAAGAGGTGAGAGGGATGATGATGTTGTTTACAGTTGACGGTTTACGGTTTACAGTTGACGGTTTACGGTTTACAGATGACGGTTGACGCTTTACAGTTGACAGTTGACGATTTACAGATGACATGTCGGCATGCCTTCCGCCTTTAGAGGTATTCTTCTGTAAACCGTAAACTGTAAACAGTAAACAAAAAACACAAAGCATGGCCGCCCAGAGCAGCCAGGGCGACTCGGCGGGGTAGCGATAGTAGTGGCCCCAGGGGCTGGCCATCCAGTAGAGTAGGGGTATGGCGATGACGAGCATTGCGCCCTGCATCCAGTGCTTCTTGGGCAGGCTGGTGAATGCGCGGACTACGAGCAGCAGGAGCAGTACTGCCCAGGGGCCGCCCATCAGCGCATTCTCGTCGAGCAGGAAGAGCCACAGCAGCAGCGAGGGCACGAAGGTCAGGCCGTAGAGAATCGGGGGCAAGGGGAATCGAAGGGCGCTGGTACACCCCCGAAGCATCAACAGCTGTATGGCCGCGAGCAGCAAGGCGATGATGGCGGCCCCCACCCAGGCGAAGAGGAAGAACTGTGTGGAGAAGCGCCCCAGCAGGTCGGCCACGCCGCCGGGCTGACGGATGATGTCAAAGACGTAGGCACTGTCGAAGAGGAACAGCTGATACTGCTCCTGGTAGTGCAGATGGTGCGGATAGACCAGTGCGAAGAACAGCAGTGCGGCCACCGCGAAGAGGAGCGTATATAGATAATGTATATGCTTCATTCGAATACTTTGCTAAACTCGTTGACGCTGATACGTACAGGCTCCACCATGAACTCCGGCCGGTTGTAGCTCTTCAGCAGGTAGGTGTGTAGCTCTGGGTCCTGCTGCGGCATCATGAAAGCCTTGGCAGCCTTGCCGTTGTTGAAATAGGCGAAATAGACGCGGCTGTAGTTGTCGTCGTCGCGGCGGCTGGCCAGCATTATCCAGTGTCCGTTGCTCGACCAGGAGGGATAGCTGTCGGAATAGTCCTTGCTGTTGACGGCGGTGAGGTCGGCAGGCGCAGCGGTTTCCCACGTAAGCGGTGTGCCGTCATATCGCTCTAACGGGATGCAGACGATGTCGGCATCGTGGTGCCTGCTGTGGAAACAGCCATACTGCCCTAAGGCAAAGAGCAGGTAGCGGCCGTCGGGGCTGATGCGCGGCAGGGATACGCTCTTGTCGGCAGAGGCGGCATCATAGACCAGCTCCTCGTCGCCGAAGCTGTGCGTCGCCAGGTCGAACGGACGGCGGACGAGGTTGTACTGTATCTTCTGATAGGTGACGCGGATGTCCTGCCCCTTCATCTCCTCGGGCAGCGGCACCGACTTGCAGTAATAGAGGTATCGGCCGTCGGGCGACCAGGCAGGGTAGACCTCTAAGAGCGTGGAGTCGTTGCTGACAATCGTCACCGAGTCGGTCTTGACGTCATAGAGAATCATGTCGCTTGCCTCGTCGTAGACCTCTATCTTGTTGGGGTTGGCCGTGTGGAATGCCTGGCGCGTCCTGCAGGCAGCGAAGGCTATCAGCTTGGCCGTGGGGTGCCATGCGGGATAGGCGCCTGCGGAGATGGTGTAGGGGCGCTTCAGGTTGACCCGTGACACCTTGCCGTCGTTGACAATCACGGTGCCGCTGTTCGACAGGCGCACGTGGAAGAGCATATTGCCGGTCTTGTAGTTCTGGTAGCTGTGGCAGTTGATGCACTGCCCCTTCGCCCTGTCGTTCATGGTGATCTCGTTGTTGAAGATCTGCGACTCCTCGAACGTGGAGAGCCGCCGCTGGGCTATCTCCATGTAGGTCCATGCTACATACGAGGGCTCGATGAGGCGATACGACACGTACTCGTCGATAGGCTCCGGGGCCACGTGTATCTCGAAGGCATCGAACGCCAGCCATTCCTCTTTTTTCCGGCCCCAGACCTCCACCTTCAGACTCTTGCCCTTCGAAGCATCGAGCATCGCGTGCCATTCATCTTCGGCGATGATGACCTTCACCCCCTCGCCGTAGGTCTGCTGTTGCCCGTCGGGGGTGGTGAGTCGCGCCACGCATTCCTCGTATTCGCCTGCGGGGAGCATGAAGTTGAGCGGGGCGATATTACAGGGCACGGTGGCATCCGTGTAGTCGGGGAAGATGGGTGGCTGGCTCTTGGCCTCTCGGGCTGATGACGGCACGGAGGGGTGACCAGTACACGATGACAGAATAATAAAGACAAAAGCCAGATAAAGATATTTTTTCATTGTTCTCTTCATTCTATAATCCAATTGTCAATAGTGCGGGTATCGCCATTGAAGTGGATGCCTGCCTTAACCACGCGACGTCCGTCAGTAGCGTACGGCGCGGCGTAGCCTTTTGCGTTGATTTGGTCGAGGGCCTCCTGTGCTGTGCCGTTTACCTTCAGTTCCAGCACGTAGATGGCATCAGGCATCCATACCACCATGTCCGTCCTGCCACCAGCACACTTGACTTGCGTGCGGGCATATACGTTGAGCATGTTGAAGATGAGCCAGAGCGTGTACTCATAGAATCCTTCTGCCGTGGCGGCTTGCTCGAGTTTCTTCTTGAAACCCTCGACGTATGGAATGGCGGCAAGGAAAGCCTTCATTTCCTGCAAAGCCAGGTCAAGGTCGCCCTTCTTCAGGGCCCGCCAGAAAGTCAGGGCAAACCCCTTCTGTGTGTAGCCCACCTCCATGCCGGTATAGACAGGCAGCAGCCCCTTGGTATAGCCAATGCGCACCTCCTGATTGGGGATGGCAAGTGTGTACATCTCGGAGTCGGGATCGTAGCCCTTGATAGTGAGATAGCCACTCTGGTAGAGCAGTGGCAAGGCTGTCGACATGGCCTCTGTTGGGATGTCGAACGCCTCTGCGGGCTCCTCCATATTCTCTAAAGAGGTTATGTCGGTGTGGAAATGCTGCATTTGGTGGATCAGGTAGGAGGGCGTTGCGGAGGCAAACCACCCGCTGGTGAGCTTCCCGTCGTCGAAAGCGTTGAGCAGACTGAAGGGATTGTAGATGTCCTCCGAATCTTCCGAGAAATGATAGCCGTCGTACATGCCTTTTATCTTAAGGAACATTTCTTCGGGGGTACATTGCTGTTTCCCTGCCAGCATCTGGATGTCCTCGGCAAAGACGGTTCGCACCTCTTGCTCCGTAATGCCACAGATGGCAGAGAAATCTGGGCGCATGGAGAGGTTCTTCAGGTTGTTGATGGTTGAGAAGATGCTCAACTGCGAGAACTTCGTAATGCCAGTAATGAAGCAGAACTTGATATAGGGGTCGCAGGCCTTGAGTGGTACAAAGAACTCCTGCATCACCTTGCGAAAGGCGGGCAGGTTCTGCTCTTCATGCAGGACTTCCAGCAGGGGGGCATCATACTCATCGATGATAACAGCCACCTGACGATGGGTCTCATTGTATGCTCGGTGAATCATACCTGTAATCCGTTCGCCTGGGGTCTTCTCTGAGTCGTTGCCATCGAAAAAGCGTGTACGCGACAGCAATACCATTAGTGAGCGGCGCAACTCGTCGGCAGACTCCTTGCCCTTAACCAGGCTTAAATCCAAATGAATGACGGGGCGTTCCGCCCATTCCTTTTCCAACTGCATCACCTTCAGCCCCTCGAACAGCTCCTTCTGTCCAGCAAAGTATGAATGGAGAGTAGATGACAGGAGCGACTTGCCGAAGCGGCGTGGACGATTTAGGAAGACATAACTGCTCACTTTTGTCATCTTCCACACCAAGTCGGTCTTGTCTACATACACATAGCCACCTTTTATAATCTCTGAAAAGGTCTGTACTCCTATTGGATATCTGCGCTTGTCGTTCATCATGTTATGCTACTGTCTGATTTTTGGCTACAAAATTAAGTGTTTTCTGCCAAACTACCAAATAATATCAGGAAAAAGACTGGCCCAAAACGTCTGCCGTATCAGGCTCTTATGATGCCACTTCTTGTCCGATGGTGCCACGCAGGTGGATCGGCTTCCTTCCGAAGAGGTTGTACCACCAATAGGTGTCGCCAAACTGGTGGCGCATCTTTTCGCCTACCTGACGGATGGTCATGCCGGGCTTTCCCACCGTTTCCATCGTCTGCCAGAAGCGCTTGTAGCGGTCGTAGACAGTCTGCTCCACAGGCAGCATCATCCGTTTTTCTTCAGGAGCCTTGTCTATGAAGAGGATGTAGGCTTCCATGGCGTGCAGGGGGAACTCCTCGCCGATGTGGCTCTTCGCGTAGTTGCGCAGCGATGGCCAGAAGCGGCGCGAGTCGCAGCGCAGCATGGAGTATAGCAGCGCCTGCTCCGAGGCCACCCTGCCGTCAGAGTCGTAGTGGCTCACCTCGTTGGCCAGATAGCTGTCGCTGTTCTCCACGCCTGTCAGCGCATCGGGGTAGCACTGCTGTAGCTCCTTGATCTTAGCTGTTGCGGGAGCCGGTTGCCAGTCGCCGTAGAATGGCAGATGGTGCAGCAGGGTGGTATAGCGCTCCACCAGCTTCTCGTCGCCAACGGCCAGGGCACAGCGGGCGAGCATCTTCAGATAGAAGGGTGAGAAGCCACCCTGTATGGCCATCTCGAAGCAGAGGCGGATGGCCTCGTTCATCAGACCGTAGTTGTAATATACCAGCGGCGAGGCGATGTCGAGCAGGGTGACGTGCAGTGAGTCGGGGTTGTTGATGCTGGCAGCATCGTTACCCAGCTTGAACGAGCGGTCGAGCAGCCCCCCTTCGTTCATCAGGGCGACGTTCTTGAGGAATACCATCGTGTTGGTGGGTTGCCTGTACACTTCGGCCAGCTGGAGCACTCCCTTCCAGTCATCGTCGCAGGCCAGGCGCACCATGCGCATCTCGTCGATGTAGCTGCGGTCGTAGTACATCTGCGAGCAGGTGAAGGCGATGCCTACAGCGGCAGACAGCACTGGCACGAATGCCTTGGCGAGATACCTGCCGCATAGGGGGATAAGCACAGATGAGGCACCCAACAGGCAGAACGGGATGGATAGGCGCGGGGTGCTGTCGCTCGGGGTCTCGAAGCGGGGGAAGCCTGCCAGCACGACATCGTCGAACTTGAGATATGAGTAGTATTGTGTGTGCCAGATGCCGGCGGTGAAGATCATTATCAGTATTCCTGCCAGTTCCGGCCAGGAGGGCTTTTCGGTAAGTATCAGGCAAAGGATGAACAGCAGGGCATACCATCCCAGCAGCGGGTAGAGGCAGAAGGCTATCAGATACCAGGCCAGATGTCCTATTCCCCTCAGGCTGGGGGTGGAGCGTGCTGTCCACACGAGCAGCAGCATCGCCAGATAGCCCACCGACTGCGAGAACCAGTAGCCCCGGATGGTGGAGGTGTAGATCCAGTAGCCCATATCGACTACCGATGTGAGCAGACAGGCCACTGGCAGGAGCATCAGTGCCGCTGCCCCGCCTTTCAGCCGGAAGGCACGGGTCCCCACGAGGAAAATCAGCATCCAGACGGCTACCAGCACGCCTCCGCCGACGGCAGGGCGGCAGAAGAACATCGTCAGCCACGCTCCCACGTATTGCATGAAGCCAAAGGGCTTCGACATGAGTGTGTGGAAGAAGGGTACACCGTAGAGAAACTCGGAACGGTCGTGGGCCGTATAGAGCACCTCGCGGTTGACATATAGTATGTATATGACGAATGCGAAGAAGGTTAATAGTACTAACCAGTAAGTAGTTTTCTGTATGTTGAGCTTCATTCCTGCACTTTTTGTTTTTAGAAGAGGTGCCGCGTTTCACAACGCGGCACCCAAGAGAAATACCAAAACAATGTAAATCTAAGTATGAATATATTTAGAAAAACACTTTCCTGTTCGTTCGCACCTCACAAGGGGACAGCCCCCCGTGAGGTGCGGATTCTGGATTACTCCTCGTAATAGATGGCGTTGATCTGGCAGCTGCCAGAGGTGACCATGATGTCGAGGTCCTTGCCGGCGCCGCCGTTACCACGAGCGCAGTCCTTGGCGATAGCCTCGGTGAGGGGAAGCTCCCACAGACCGTTGGTGAACTGCACATCCTTGTTATCATCATAGCGAGCGCTCCACCAGCCGTTCATGATACGGCCAGCGCAGTCGGGCGTAGCATCAGAGATGTCGAAGATGAGGGTCTTGAAGCCCCAGTACACATCGTCGGAGAGATAGGGCAGGAAGCCCTGCTTGCCGTTGATGTCGGTGAACTTACCTTCGTTGTCGCTGAAGCGCATGGCGGCAGCATCCCAGGCACCGGGCTTGAAGGGAGCCTGAACTGCGGGATCCTCGCCATAGATATAGTACTTCTGCAGTGGGTCGGTAATCTCCTGACAACTGATGTTGAAGTCTGTCGTCAGCTCAGTGCCGTCGGCACAGAGGGCGGTGAGGGTGACGACATGGTCGCCCAGTTTCATCTTCTTCCAGGCATAGTTGCCCACGAGTTCCTTGCCGCCGAGCGTCCATTTGGCATTGACGGGGGCAGAAGTGGAACAGGTGATGACATTACCGTTCTGACCACTGGGAGCCTTGTCCACAGTGACAGACGACTTGGCCTTCAGTTCGTCAATAGTGATGTGGCCATCATTGCTGATCTTCTCATGAGTAGGATCACAAGCGCCAAATGCACATATTGCGATGAGTAATAAAAATATCTTTTTCATATAACTATAATCTATAAACTATAAACCATAAACTATAAACTATAAACCTTAATTATAGAGATCGACATATTGTGTCTCTGGGTTGGCGGCATCCCAGCCAGGATTCTGCTCCAGGCCGCCATTCATCAGGGTAATCTGCGACTGTGGCTTGGCCAGGAAGCCTTGGGTGTCGGCATAACGCTTAGCCCACGAGCAAGTCATGTGCTTCATTGATACCTTGTTGGCCACGTTACCCTTCACGACCACCTGCTTGCCGGCCTGAGCCTGCAGAGCCTTGGCAGCGTAGGAACTCTCACTGTGATTGTCGACACCCGACCAGCGGCGCATGTCGTTGAAGCGGATACCCTCGAAGGCGAACTCCCAGCGGCGCTCGTCCTGAACGGCCTTCAGGGAGTAAGGTGTCTCAGGCACATGAGCACGGCGCTGAACCTGGTTCATGTACGAAGCATCACCAGTCAGCTCTGTCAGCATCAGCAGCACGTCGGCATAGCGCATCAGGTAGAAGTCCTCGAAGTGCTCACCCTGCATCGGGTTCTCAAGCGTACCCTTGAAGCCCTCCTGGATACCACTCCACCAAGGCGTGTCGCCTGTCAGCTTATCTGTCGTGACGCCGTTGTACTTCTTCACACCGTAGCCCGACTCCTCACAGTCGTCCTTTACGTATGAGTATTCAGTCAGTTCATTGTTACAGTCAATCAGCGATCCCAGCTTGCGGATGTCGGTATAGCCGCCATTGTTCTCGGCAATCGTCCAGTCGTCCCAAATGTTGCACGAAGGTGTGCCCTGGCCCCAGCCCTGTGTGAACGGATAGGTGTAGTCACGGTTACCGTTGTTACCGTTGACGCGGAGTGCCCAGAACACTGACAGATAGTTACAGTACATACGGGCAGTGGAATAGACACCACCATTTTCAACCGAACCACCGATACCCCAGCGGGAAGCGTTCATGAACTGGATCTGGAAGAGTTCCTCTTTGTTACCGTTACCCATGCCGGGCTGGTCGAAGCACAGCTCGCGGGGCATGTCGGCGATGAAGTCGTAGGCGTGAGTTCCTTCCTTGTTGCCTGTACCGTCTTCATTGTCGTGAGCCTCATCCCATACATAACTGTTGGAGTACTGCCAGAGCGAGCGGTAGTCCTGCAGCAGTTCGTAAGCACCGCTGGAGACAATCTCCTTCAGGTAGTTGACCACGTCAGCCTGAGAAAGAGAACCTGCCGTGCAGCCTTCCTGCTCCACGAGATTGATAGCAGGAGCAGAGCCTGAAGCCAGTTCACCGACCTTCTTATAGAAGCCGGCCCAGAACATATAGGCACGAGCCAGGAAAGCCTCGGCCACATACTTGTTGGCATGACCAGAGCTCTTCGTGGTGCTCATGAGGTTAATACCCGACACGAAGTCAGACATGATCTGAGGATAGATCACTTCCTCAGCGCTCACCTGCTTACGCATATCATCAGTGATGGTGGTAGAAGTCATCAGGGGCACGTCGCCATAGAGCTGCGTGAGCCACAACGTGTAGAGACCACGCATGAAGTAGCCCTCGCCAAGCAGCTGGTTGCGCTTACCCTCATTGCCAGTCCAGTCCACATTGTTGATGGTCTCAATCTGGTTGTTGGCACGGTTGATACCACCATAAAGCAGTGTGAAGGGCATCTCGTATTGGTTTGTACTCATCTCGACAAGGTGATGCAGAGACTTCACCTTGTTATCCTGCAGACCGCCAGAGCCATAGCAGTTGTCCGACATGATTTCCCACCAGTAGAAGGGATGCTGCGTATCGGCATCTCCGCCACCCATGGTGTTCATGATACTGTAGGTAGCGGTGTTCAATGCCTCCACATCTCCTATCTTGCCGGGGTAAGTGGCTTGGGTAGCGTCGGTAACACGCGGATCGGTGTCCAGCATGTCATCGCAGGCCGTAAATATTGTTGCTGAGCAAACAACAAATGCTGATAAAATATATTTCTTCATAACTTTAAACTATAAACTTTAAACTCTAAACCATAAACTTAGAATTTGATGCTTGCACCAACCAGGTATGTACGCGACGGTGGATAGAGACCCAGGTCGATACCCGAGGCCCAGCCGTCGGCACCTGCTGCGTTACCCACCTCAGGATCGAGGCCGGTGTACTTGGTGAATGTTACGAGGTTCTGAGCCTGGACGTAGAGACGGAGCTGCTGGAACGGACCCGACTTCCAGATCTTCGTGAAGTCGTAACCAAGGGTAATGGTCTTGATCTTGAAGTAGTTGCCATTCTCCATGTAACGATTTGACACATAGTTCGTATTAGGATGACCAGTACCAGAGATACGAGGCACAGTGTTAGAGGTACCCTCGCCATGCCAACGATCAAAAATGGTCGTGTCGTAGTTGTGCCACCAAGAGTCGCTGAACGAACGGTAGGAACGCATGATCTGCTGTCCGAATGCACCGGCACCGTTGACGGCGAAGTCGAGGCCCTTCCAGTTCAGGCCGAGGTTCACACCCAGCGTGACGTCAGGATTAGGATTACCAATCTCGTGACGGTCGCAATTCTTTCCTTCAGCGTAGGTGATCACACCGTCGCCGTTCCAGTCGTCCCAGATAGCGTCACCAGGCTGTGCACCGTCGAGCACGGCCTTGCCGGCAGCACGGGCAGCGTCGATCTCCTGCTGGTTCTGCCAGATGCCGCTGTACGACATGCCGTAGAAGTAGCCGATGGGCTTGCCGATCTCAGCGCGGTAGATGTACTCCGTACCCTGAGAGAGGATGCTGCCGCCACCATTGATGTAGCCGTTCTCGTTGGCAATACGTGTTACTTCGTTCTTGTTGGTAGCGAAGTTCACGCCTACGTTGTAGCTGAAGTCCTTGCCCACGCGGTCGTTCCAGGTCAGGGCAATCTCGACACCCTTGTTCTGCACGTCACCACCATTGATGTAGGCAGGGTTGGTACCCTCGATGGCAATACGCGGAGCAACGATCAGCCAGTCCTTGGTGGTCTTCTTATACCAGTCGAAGGTCAGACCCAGGCGGCTGTCGAGGAAGCGGGCATCAAGACCTAAGTCGAGCTGCTCGGAAGTCTCCCATGTCACGTCGGGGTTAGGCACGATGTTGGCGTAGGCACCAGTGTTGGGCGTACCACTCAGCGTCACGTCGTAACTGTCGCTGAACTTATAGCCACTATCACCGTTAGGACCAGACTGGGCGATGGTTGCCAGATACTGGTACTTGGCAATACGGTTGTTACCGTTCTGACCCCAAGAGGCACGGATCTTCAGGAAGTCGAGCCAGCTCTTGGCACCCTCCATGAATTTCTCATTGGTGATGACCCAACCGGCAGAAACAGAGGGGAACCAACCCCAGCGCTTGCCCTTGTTGAAGATACTCGAACCGTCGTAACGTAAGGTGACGGTAGCCATGTACTTCTCGTTGTAGTCATAAGTCACACGACCGAACCAAGATGCCAGGTACTCCTCATCATTAGGATTACCACTCAGCGTGGCATTCTTCAGGTCGGTGCTGAAGTTCTTCAGGTAGGCTGAATTCCAATCTTTCAGCGTAGCATACTGTGAGCCTTGGCCCACTGAGTTCGAACCACTCAGGTTTGCGCTCCAGGCAGTGCTCTGGAAACTCTGACCAATCATGGCGCTGATCTTATGACCAGAGAAGATGGGAAGGTCGTAGGTCAGGGTGTTCTCAACACTCCAGTTGGTGCTCAGCGATGCACTTTGGCTAACGTTGTAGGATGTCACCGTACCAGAACCAGAAGAAGGAGAGCGCGGCATGCCGAAGCTGCGGTATGCGCCCGAGTTCCAGTTGTAGTTGAACTGGCTGCGGAGTCTCAGACCCTTGATGGGCTGAATGACGAGGAATGCGGTAGCCGAGGTGTTGATGTTGCGGCTCTCGGCCATTGAGTTGAATCCACCCTTATCAAGACCCTCGTAGGGGTTGTTGAACCAATAGTCGTTCCAGCCTGCGCCATTCTTAACATGGGTGTACAGCTCGCCATTGTCATCATACATAGGTACGAGCGGGTTGGTCTGCAGCAGACTGTGGATGTAGCTCCAGTACATGCCGTCCTCGGCCAGGTCGTGACTCTTGTTGTAGCCGATGGAGATGTTCTCACCGATGGTGATGGCGTCGAAGTCCTTGGCTCTCAGCAGCACGTGGTCGCTGTTCAGGCGGATGGTGTGACGCTTGTAGAAAGAAGCCCTGTCGGCACCCATGATACCCTCGTTGCCGGTAAAGGTGTACGACATGGAGAACTTCGAACGGTCCGAACCGCCCGTCAGCGTCAGCGAGTGGTTGTGCTGTGGGGCATTCTTGTTCTCGAAGGCGCTCCACCAGTCGGTACCTGTCCAGCCGCCCTTCACCTTATCTATAATAGCCTGGGGCACGTAGGCCGAGAAGTCTACCTTCTGGCCAGAGGTGTTGAAGCTGTACTCGTCCATGATGGTCATGAACTCCTGGGCATTGAGCATCTGCGGGCGCTTGTAGGCGTTCGACCAACCGATGGCACCGTTGTACGAGATCTCGATCTTGCCGGCCTTACCCTGCTTGGTGGTGACCAGGATCACACCGTTGGCAGCGCGCGAACCGTAGATGGCTGCCGAGGCAGCGTCCTTCAGCACGTCGATCGACTCGATGTCGTTCGGGTTGATGCCGTCCAGGTTGCCGCCGGCCACACCGTCGATGACGTACAGTGGCTGAGAGTCGCCGATGGTACCGATACCGCGGATGTAGACCTTGTAGCCCTTACCAGGCTGAGTCGAAGCACTGGTAATCTGCACACCAGGCGTGCTCGACTGCATGGCCTCCAGGGCGTTGGTGGTGTTCAGCTTGGCGATGTCCTCACCCTTCACCTGAACGGTGGCACCCGTCACCAGCTTCTTCTTCATCGTACCGTAACCAATCACCACCACGTCTTCCAGCGTGGTGTTGTCTTCTTCCAGAGTAACGTTGACAGTAGACTGTCCGTTGACTTTCACCTCCTTGGTAGTGTAACCAATGTAGGAGAAGATAAGGGTCGCGTTGGAGGCTGCCTTCACGGTGAAGTTACCGTTGAAATCGGTAATGGTGCCTTCGCTGCTTCCCTGCACTTTGACGGTGGCGCCGATGACCGGGTCGCCAAACGCGTCGCTGACTGTTCCTTTCACAGTGCCCTGAGCCAAAGCTCCCAATGGGAACAAACAGAGCAGGAACAGAAACACTAACGGCTTTTGTAGTGACTTAAAATTCCACATAAATTAATTAATTAGTTAGATAATTATAATAGTTGATCTATATCCATGCTGTAAGCGTATGATACTGATTTTCTTGGCTGCAAAATTATTATATTTAAGAGGTTGTCCTTTTATTTCTTGTCGCATAAAGTTTATAATGCAGGCGTGAGGTTACAATTGATAAAGTAATTGAAACGTCACGAAAAGATTGGCGAAACATTCTATGCCATCCTTGCAACATTTTTTAAACCATGGCGATAATTCTGATAAATTATGCGCTACAATGCTTAATGCCTGTTATGCTTTTTCTTCGTAACTTTGCACCAATTATATTAATGATGCAAATGATGAAAACGAATCAGCTTAGCAGGGTGATTGCCTTGTCGCTTATCACCTGCAACTTGTCACTTCTCAGCGCCCAGGCGCAGAACCCCTTCGTGCAGACTTGGTACACCAGCGACCCCGCGCCGCTGGTACACGACGGCGCGATGTACGTATATACCGGCCACGACGAGGATGGCGCCGACTTCTTCTGGATGCAGGAGTGGCGCGTGTATTCCACTCAGGACATGGTGAACTGGCAGGACCACGGCTCGCCGCTGGCTCTGGAGTCCTTCTCCTGGGCCGACGACCGGGCCTGGGCGTCGCAGTGCATCGAGCGCGACGGAAAGTTCTACTGGTACATCTGTGCCCACTCCCGGCTCTCGGGAGGCATGGCCATCGGCGTGGCGGTGAGCGACTCGCCGACAGGCCCCTTCCGCGATGCCATCGGCAAGCCGCTCTATGAGGACGGCAAGTGGGACCATATCGACCCCACGGTGATGATCGACGACGACGGCCAGGCCTGGCTGATGTGGGGCAATCCGCAGGTGTACTATCTGAAGCTGAACCGCGACATGGTGTCGTATGAAGGCGAGGTAGGCCTGCTGCCCATGACCGAGGCGGCCTTCGGAGGCCCGATGATGAGTCAGCGCGTGGAGGGCAAGAAATATCGTGACTCCTACGTCGAGGGGCCCTGGCTGATGAAGCAGCCCGGAAAACCCGGACAATCCGGAAAGCCCGGAAAATCCGGAAAATCCGGGAAATCCGGAAAGCCCGGCTCCTCCGCTTCCTGCGCTTCCGCATCGCCCGGCTACTATCTGCTTTATGCCGCAGGCGGCGTGCCCGAGCATATCAGCTACTCCACGGCCCCCACGCCCACCGGCCCCTGGACGTACGCCGGCGAGATCATGCCCCTGTGCGACACCGGCTCGTTCACCAACCACTGCGGCGTGGCCGACTACAAGGGCCACAGCTACTTCTTCTACCACACAGGCAAGCTGCCCGGTGGCGGTGGCTTCGGGCGCAGCGTAGCCGTGGAGGAGTTCAAGTATAATGCCGACGGCACCTTCCCCACCATCATGCCTACCGACGAGGGGGTGAAGCCCGTGGCTGCCTTTGACCCCTACAGGAAGGTGGAGGCCGAGACGATGGCCTTCTCGCGAGGCGTCAAGACGGAGCAGAACGACCAGGTGGGCGTCTACGTGACCGACATCCACAACGGCGACTATATCAAGCTGCAGAACGTGGCCTTCGCAGGCAGGATTCCCCGCACGTGTACTGCCCGCGTGGCCAGCGGCCTGCGCGGCGGACAGATAGAGCTGCGCCTCGACAGCGTCGCAGGCCGACTGCTTGGCACGCTCAGCGTACCGGCAACAGGAGGCTGGGAACAGTGGCAGACCATCACCGCCGACCTCGACTACTCCACGCTCACCGACATCGACGCCCCCAAGCGTACCATCTCAGGGCTGACGCTGCCCGATCGAGCCGACCTCTACCTGGTGTTCAAGGGCCGCAAGGGTCCGCAGCTGTTCAACTTCGACTGGTGGGAGCTGCGCGGCCTGGAGCAGGTGAACATGCCACTCTTCCAGACCAAGTACACTGCCGACCCCTCGCCGCTCGTGGTGGGCGACACCTTATTCTTATATACATCGCACGACGCATCGCCCGAGGACATACCCGACGTGAACGAGAAGTCGTCGGCAGGATTCTTCATGTACGACTGGCTGCTGTGGTCGACCACCGACATGGTGAACTGGACGGAGCACGGAGCCGTGGCGTCGCTGAAGGACTTCGCGTGGCGAAGCCGTGAGAATGGCGGCTGGGCCATCCAGACGGTGGAGCGGGGTGGCAAATACTACCTCTACGCACCGCTCCACGGCCACGGCATCGGCGTGCTGGTGAGCGACTCGCCCTACGGCCCCTTCCGCGACCCGCTGGGCAAGCCCTTGGTGTGGGACCAGAGCAACTGGTACGACATAGACCCCTCAGTATTCACCGACGACGACGGCCAGGCCTATATGTACTGGGGCAACCCCCACACCTTCTGGGCACGCTTAGGCAGCGACATGACATCGCTCACCAGCGGCGTTACCAAGCTGCCCCACATCCCCAACTACCAGGAAGGCCCCTGGTTCTATAAGCGCGGCGGCCACTACTACCTCGGCTTTGCCTCCACCTGCTGCCCCGAAGCCCTGGGCTACGCCATGAGCGCCTCGCCCACCGGCCCCTGGGAGTGGAAGGGCTACATCATGCGACCCACACAGCGCGACCGAGGCAACCACCCCGGCATCTGCGACTACAAGGGCCGCTCATACGTGTTCGGACAGAACTATGACCTGATGCACCTGGAGACCTTCGTCCACCACGAGCGCCGCTCAGTGTCGGCCACCGAGATTACCTATAATGCCGACGGCACCATCGAGGAGGTGCCCTACTGGCTCGACCAGCAGCCCCTCCGCCAGCTACACTGGCTCGACCCCTACCGCCGCGTGGAGGCAGAGACCATGGCCTGGGGCTTCGGGCTGAAGTCGGCCAAGATGGGCATCCAGAACACGGGTGTCGTCAAGGACATGCCTGAGTCCACGGGCAAGCGCAACATGTACATCTTCGACATCGACGACGGCGAGTACATCCGTCTGCGCGGCGTGGACTTCGGGAGCCGTGGCGCCAAGTCGTTCTGCATGACTGCCGCCGCCACCGGCCGCTGCACCATCACCCTGCGCCTCGACAGCCAGCAGGGTACCGCTATAGGCACCCTCGACATCACCGGCACGGGCGACGCAGAGAAGTATCGCACCTTCACGGCCAAGGTCCGGGGGGCATCGGGCGTCCACGACCTCTACCTCTGCTTCAGTCAGGCCAGCGGCGACGTGCGCCTCGACTGGTGGCAGTTCCGTTGAGGCCGCTGTAGCCCTGTCGGCTCATTTTTTTCTTCATTGTGTTTGCCGTTTCCGAAATAATGCGTACCTTTGTATGCAGATAGCGACAACTAATTTGAAATGACAATGAAGAAATTACTGACAACGTGTGTCATGCTGGCAGCAGGGCTGCTGCATGCGAGTGCCGAGGTAGATGAGAATTTCTACATCTACCTCTGTTTCGGACAGTCGAACATGGAGGGGCAGGCTGCCGCCGAGGCCGTCGACAAGACCGTCGATCCGCGATTCCAGATGATGGCCTGCGTAGACTTCCAGAATCCCGCACGGGCGAAGGGCCAGTGGTACGCCGCCACCCCCCCGCTGGTGCGCCAGTGGACGAACATCGGCATGGCCGACTACTTCGGCCGCACGATGGTGGCTGCGTTGCCTCCGAATGTGCGCGTGGGCGTGGTCGATGTGGCCATCGGCGGCGTGGACATCAGGGGCTTCATGCCCGAGGAGGTGGCCGACTACCTCAAGACGGCCGAGAGCTGGATGAAGAGCACCTTTGCCGAGTACGGCAACGACCCCTACAAGCGGCTCGTCGACATGGCCAAGATTGCCCAGCAGAGCGGTGTCATCAAGGGCATCCTGCTCCATCAGGGTGAGTCGAACAACGGTCAGGACTCATGGCGCGACCAGGTGAAAACCATCTACGAGCGCCTGCTCAGCGACCTGAACCTGAAGGCCGACGACGTACCCCTGTTTGCCGGTGAGACCGTCAATGCCGACGTGGGCGGCACCTGCTCGCTCCACAACACCGTCATCGCCCGTCTGCCGGAGAAGATTCCCACGGCCTATATGGTACGCTCCAACGGCTGCCCCTGTGCCTCGGACAACATCCACTTCACCGTCGGCGGCTACCGTACCATGGGCAAGCGCTACGCCTACGAGGCCCTCAAAGCGATGGGCCTGCCGACGAAGGCTGCTGCCGACTACGCCTGGACTGACGGCCTGAAGAGAATCTACCAGCTCAAGAGCCTCGACCCCGTGGATGACATCACCCTCCGAGTGGGCGGCAGCAAGGTGCTGGCCGTATGGGGAACCTTCGCCGACGGCCACCGCGAGAACCTCACCAGCGAGTGCCGGCTCACCAGCAGCCAGTTCACCATCGACGGCAACACCGTATCGGCCACTGCCGACGGCGAGGGAACCGTCACCGCCACCTATACCGACTTCCTCGGACAGCAGCACCAGCTCGACATCCGCGTCAGTGCTGCCTCCACGGGTCCCAACCAGGTGCTCGTGCTCAACAGTCCCAACAAGGGTGCCAACCAGTGGGACAATGAGGCCATCGTCAAGCTCGCCATCCCCATGGAGAAGGGCAAGAGCTACGTCATTCGCGCCACGATGAAGGCCGACGACCCCAGCGATTTCGCCATCTGGCCGCGCTACGACGCCAGCACCAACCGCGACCAGTGGGGCAACAGTGCCGACATACAGTACCTCTCGTCGTACAACCTTACCACCCAGTTCCAGGAGTTCTCATGGACCATGAAGGCCGACCATCCGCACGACGTGATCATTTTTGCCATCGGCAAGATGGGTGGCAACACCTACATCGACGACCTCTCCTGCCAGGAGCAGGGCGGCTCGGAGGAGATGATTGCCAACGGCACCTTCGACTCCGACAACCTCGCCAACTGGTCGGTGCTCAGCTGGACGGGTCAGAAGATGTCGGTCGAGGAGGATGCCACCACCGCCATCGGCAAGATGGTGAATCGCGAATCGTCCAGCCGTCCGGTATTCGACCTTCAGGGCCGCCGCGTCAGCAGCCAGCCCGCCAAGGGCCTCTACATCATCGGCGGCAAGAAAACCGTGGTACGCTGATTGCTATTGGGAAATCTTTTAAGCGACATTAAGTAAAGACAAAATGAAAAAACTGACAATGATTTGCAGCGTGCTGGCAGCCATGGTGCTGACGGCATGCGTTGACTCAAACAGAGACAACAACGGGAGTGTAGAGATCAACGACCCGGGGAGCAGAATCGGCTATACAGAGAGAGCCGTACCCGTGAACCGCGACGGGAAGCCAGCCGACGCGGTGACGCTGCGCTTCTACAGCGACCAGCCCAACGTGGCCTATATCTCGGCACGCGCCTTCCACCACATGATGCTGCCCCAACAGCAGCTCGCCGTCAGCAGAAACGGCGACAGCTACGAGCTAAGGTCGCGCGGCGGGCAGGCCACGGTGAACATCAGCAGCGACACCTTCTCGAGCGACGACTTCGAGGCATTCACCAACATGCAGTCGCTCACGGGGCAGGACATACCCAATGTGGAATGCGACGAGTCGGGCTTCGTGCGGCCCAAGGGCGTGGAGATTACGCCAAAGACTGTACACGTGACACTCGACTTCCACAAATACGGCATCGACCTGCGGGGCGACGAGCAGGACGTCTATCTGCCCTTCACCCTCGTCAACGACCTCTATTCCGACCTGAACCTTCGCACAGCCGGTTTCAACGGCGAGCGAATCGTCATCTGCGTCAATACCAACAGGAGTCCGATACAGGTGGTTGACTCCACGTTTATCATCGCCAACTACCAGCGCGAGTCGGTACCTGCCGACCTGGCCAAATACCGATACCAGGACCTCTGCTTCACCATCGACAACATCTTAGGCCGCACGAATCGCTCACCCTACGAGGCGCAATGGATAGCCAACGGCATAGACCACACGCTGGAGGCGCAGGGCGATGAGGGCAGGACGGTGAAGCAGCTGCTGCAGTCGGCCAATACGGCTGAGTTCGTACTGGGCATGCAGGCACTGCAGTACTACGTCCAAGACGGCGGTCACACCTGGGTCAACACCACCCGCTACTGCCCGAAGTCGATATTGCCCGCCGTCAACCAGCGCATCGAGAAGGTGCGCAGCAGCTACCCGCTGGCAGCACGGCTGGCCGACGAAGGGGTGAAGATGGGACAGGAGAAATTAACCATACAGAAAGAGATGAATGCCGTCCGCGAGAAGGTGCTCGGCAAGGGGCGCTATTTCAAGAAAGGCAATACGGCCCTGTGCGTGCTATACACCTTCATGGAACTCGACTGGGAAGGCTGGCCCAAATACTACAACGGAGGCCCGAAGCCCACGCTGGAGAAGACGCCCAACGACGAGCTGCTCGTGTTCCTCGATGCCTGGCAGCGCGCACAGGCCGACCCCGAGGTGGAGCACTTCATCATCGACTGCTCGACAAATATGGGCGGCTCCACCGACATCACTACTGCCATCACGTCAGTGCTCTACGACGACAGCCGCACCTATTCCAAGAACACTATGACAGGTCAGCACAGAGTCTGCCTCTATGACGTGGACCGCAACTTCGACGGCAAGTACGACGAGAAGGACAAGGAGGTGAAGAACCGCCTGAACGTCGGCGTGCTGTGCAGCGCATGCACCTGGTCGTGCGGTAACCTGTTTACTGCCCAGATGAAGGATCTTGGCGCACTCGTCATCGGCGAGACATCGGGAGGAGGCGCGTGCTCCGTTCAGTACATGTCAACGGCCGACGGACTGGAGTATCGCATCTCCTCATTCCGCGACCACTCCACCTACAACGGCGGGCAGAGCGTAGACCCGGGCATCGAGCCGCACAAGCAGTTGGACCGTAAGAACCATCCCGAGTCTTTCTACGACCTCGAAGCGCTGGGCAAGCTGATGGACGAGTACTACAAATGACAGAAGCCTCCCTTCGACTGCAGGGAGCCTCCGTAGCGTAGACAGAAGCCTCTTTACGACTGTAGGGAGCCTCCGTAGCGCAGACAGAAGCCTCCTTTTGACTGTAGGGAGCCTCCGTAGCGTAGACAGAAGCCTCTTTAGCTTTGAATTCTATAGACAATCAGAGCTAAAGAGGCTCTTGTTTGTTATTAGGTCTCGCGTGCGCGCGCATATATAGATGGCTTATGACGAAAACATGTGTGCCATGTGTACCATCTGACACACAGCTGTGGCAGATGGTACACATGGCACACATGTTTTCTGTATATGACAACTATAGTGGGGACTGGGCGGTCGGCCTACGCGACGGCCAGCGAGAAGGAGAGCTTGACGAACTCCCGTTCGGGCGTGCATACGGTGAACTGAGCGGTGACGGTGCCGGCATCTTGGCTGATCTTGTCGAACCGTGCCGTCACCTCTGGTGTCTCCTCGGGCGAGACGATGGCCAGGAACTTCATGTTCTTGACGCTCCTGATCTCGAGTGTAGCCTGCAGGTAGTCCTCAAGCAGCTCGCGGGCTATCTGTAGCAGGCAGACGCCTGGTGTGACGGGCTCGCCGGGGAAGTGGGCCTGATAGATGTAGTGGTCGGGGTTGAGACGGATGTCGTAGGCAGGCAGCTCGCTGTCGGTGTGCCTGCGCTGAATGGTGTAGAAACTGTCTTTGAGTATCATTGTGAAACTGGTGTTAGGGGTGTTAATGTATAGGTGATGTGGCGCCGCTGGTTCACGTAGCTGCTGTCGCCCTGCTGTAGCCGGTGGAGCAGCTGGCGGAGGTCGCGGCGCAGCGTGCGGCGGATATACCAGTGGTCGAGAGCCGGCAGCAGCTGGTGGAGCCGTACCTTGTCCTTCGCGCGGTGCCATGAGAACTCGAGGGCGGTGATGCCGAACTCGTTGAAGAGCACGCCGTGGGTCTCCACGCTGTCGGCAGCCAGCATGCAGATGCCGCTGACGGCGCCCCGGGGGGTGTCGATATAGGCGGCGTAGCGCCTCTGGCCCGCTGCGTGCAGGCTAATCGATAGCAAAGAGAGCAGGAGCAATCGGCGCATTGAGGCGTACGTTTTTAAGTTCGATGACGGTGCGGTCGCCCCGTTTCTCCACGAGTTCCACCTGGGTCACCATCTTCTGGCTTCGGCTGATGTGGAGAATGATTTGCTGGAACATCTGGCGCATGTCCTTGCGCTGGGGCACGAGGGTGGCCACATACTCCTGGGGCTTGGTGGCGATGGTGCACTGGAAGAAGCGCGAGTCGGTCAGGCTCTGGCCCGTGACGCTCTGCATCATGATGTGCGCTATCTCGCGGAAGAGGCGGTTCTGGCTGGTGTCGACGACGTCCTGCCGTCGGCTGTTCTTGAGCAGCACCTTCTGGCCGTTGAGGAGGAAGGTGTAGGTGTAAGGCTCGGTGTACTCCCATCGCAGGCGGTCGCTCTGCTGGTAGTACATACGCCCGTGGGCCACCAGCTGAGAGTTGAGCAGCCGCAGCGTCTTGGTCTGCACAAAGTCGCACTGCATGGTCTTCACGGCGGCTGCGGCCTGCTGTATCTCCTTCTGCTGGGCGTGGACAGGAGTAAGGAGGAAGGAAGGAGTAAGGAGGAATGCTAATGCAATCAGTAATCTTTTCATGGGCTATCGGGCTATTAACATACAACCAAGGATGATGAAGAGCACGCCCGTCCACTGCATGGCAGACACCTGCTCGCGGAATACGAGCAGTGCGGCGAGCATGCCGAAAACGTAGCTGAGCGACACCATCGGGTAGGCCTGGCTGAAGGGGAATGTGCGCACGATGTACATCCACAGCAGCGAGGCGGCTCCGAAGAGCAGTCCGCAGAGTGCGAAGTGCCAGTTGGTGAGCAGCGACAGCCAGAAGTGGCGCGTCCAGTCAAACGGCTCCATGCGCTGCAGTGCGAGCTTGAGGAACACCTGCGCGCTGGCCAGCAGCAGGCTCTCGAGGATGGCGTATGGGATTACTCTGAACATGAGAGGACGATGGCGATGGAGGTGATATTTTTATCGAGGGTGCGGGGGCATGGGGGGACGGCGGAACGGGGAATGGCCTTCAGCCGCTCGATGAGGGAGCGGTAGAGTGGGGTGGTCTCGTCGTGGTAGCCCACGAGTACGGTCTTGCAGCGGCCGGAGCGTAGCAGCAGCTCAGCATCGCGGAGGGCGGGGTCTGCGTGGTGGTCTCCGTCGAAGATGTCAGGGCAGTAGGTGATGTTGTAGCCATGGCAGTGGGTGCGGATGGCGATGTTGCAGGCCACGGTGTTGTGGGTGCTCTGCATGAAGAGGGTGGGCTTGAGCATCACCTCGCCCTCAGCCTCTATCTGTCGCAGCAGCAGCTCGCTGTTCTCCACGCAGCCAAGGGCGGTGGAGGTGATGATGGCGTCGGGCTTCTCGATGCCTGCCTGCTCGAGGGCCTTGAGCGAGGTGAGCAGCGATGCCTTCATCAGCTTGCCCATGCGACGGGCCTCAAGGGGCTTGACGTACTGGCTGATGTCGGCCAGCTCATCCTCGAAGGTGAGCTCCACGCGGGAGAGGATTTTGAGTGAAGAGTGAAGAGTGAACTCTCTTAACTCTTCACTTAAAGAGAATACCATCGCCGAGTCGTTGCCTCCGAAGGCGAAGGCATTGCAGAGGACGTGGCGCAGGGGGGCGGCGTCGGCCCCGGGGGTAGGGGTGATGCCGTCGGGCATGGGGTGGCTGAACCCGAGGTTGGCAGGCACGAACTGGTGCTGGAGGGCCAGCAGGCAGATGACGGCCTCGATGCTGCCGGAGGCACTGGTGGTGTGGCCTGTGAACGACTTGGTGCTCGACACCATCGGCATCGCCGTGCCGAACACGCGGCGCAGGGCTGCCGACTCGGAGCGGTCGTTATTGGGCGTGCCCGTGCCGTGGGCATTGACATACTGGATGTCCTGGGGCTGTAGGCCTGCCGTGGCGAGAGCCTCTGTCATGGCCAGGAAGGCTCCCTCGCCGTCGTCGGAGGAGGCCGTCTGGTGGAAGGCGTCGCAGGCGTTGCCCCAGCCTGTCAGCCAGCCGTGAATGCTGGCCTTGCGCCGACGGGCTCCTTCGGCCGTCTCCATCACTATGTAGGCTGCCCCTTCGCCGAGGTTGAGTCCCGTACGGGTGGCATCGAAGGGGCGGCAGTGCTGTTCGTCGAGTATCATCAGTGAGCGGAAACCGTTGAGGTGGAAGGCCGAGAGTGCCTCGGTGCCTCCCGCCACCACGATGTCGGCTTGTCCTGCCTCCAGCAGACGGGCGCCCAGTATGATGGCGTTGGCAGCCGAGGAGCAGGCGGTGGAGACGGTGGTGCAGTCGGTGAAGCATCCGAAGTGGTCGGCTATCTGGCTGGTGCAGCTGCCGGCATTGTGGGTGAGCAGGCAGCTGAGGTGGTCGTCGGCGTGCTGCATCTCGGTGAAGAAGCGCTCGGTGACGTCCATGCCTGCCACGGTGGTGCCTGAGATGAGCAGGATGCGGAGGGGGGAGGTGAGAGGTGAGAGGGGAGAGGTGAGAGGTGTGTGGTGAGAGGGGAGTGGTGAGAGACCGGCATCGCTGAGCGCCTGCCCGACGGCGAGCATGCCCATCAGTGCCGAGCGGCTCAGCAGGTCGCTGGGCTCTATGCCGAGCTGAAGGGCCATCTCTTCGTTGGAGAGGGGCACCTCGCCCACGGGCAGTTCCGTGTGGCAGGAGTGCAGGTGGTGCATCGTGCCGATGCCCGTGCGCTTCAGCCGCAGTGACTCCAGCACCGATGCCTTGTCGGCTCCGATGGCACAGATGATGCCTTCACCAGTAATAGCGACACTCATAACCGTAAACCGTAAACTATAAACTATAAACTATAAACTATAAACTGTAAACTATAAACTATAAACTATAAACCGTAAACTATAAACCGTAATCCGCGCCCTCACTTCGTCCGATTCTCCGCAACGTATGCGGCAATCGTAGCCACGCTCTTGAAGATGGCCTTGCCCTCGGCAGGGTTGGCCAGCTTGATGCCATATTTCTTCTCAAGCAGCACGATGAGTTCGAGGGCGTCGATGGAGTCGAGGCCCAGGCCCTCGCCCGCTGTGCCGTCGCCCTGTCCGAAGAGCGGTGCCTCGGCATCAATCTCCTCGGGCGTCATCCCCTCCAGGTTGAGGGCCTTGATGATTTCTTGCTTCAGTTCTAATATCAGTTCGTCCATATCTCAATTATCAATTATCAATTATCAATTCCTCTACATTCCGAAGTCCACCCCCCAGCGGCGCTTCCATTCGAGGTAGAAGGGTGGGTTCTCCCATACCAGCTGGTAGTCCATGTCCATGAACACCTGCACGCTGTGGCCTGTGGCGAAGAGCGTCTCGTCCTTCGGGTCGCGAATCTCGTAGTCGAAGACAATCTTTGCCGAGGGAGCCGGCCGGTAGATGATGTCGATGCGTGGTCGCATGCCGTAGAGGATGGGCCGCTTGTAGTGGAAGGTCATCTCGACGATGGGTGCGTAGTAGCCGTGGTCGATGTAGCCCTGGTAGGACAGGTCGTACTTCTGTCCGAACAGCTCGCGTGCATCCTCGAAGTAGAGCATGTAGGAGCCGTGCCACACCACGCGCATCAGGTCTACCTCGCTGAAGCGGACATCAAACTCCTTCGAGGCCTTCAGTTCCACTTGCGGAGCCTCACCGCCGGCGGCAGCAGGGACGGCGGCAGCAAATTCTTCATTCTTCATTCTTCACTCTTCACTTTCTTCATTCTTCATTTCTTACCGCTATCTTTATCTGCGTGCGCACCAGCGTCTCGTCGCCGCAGGTGACGGTGGCCGATGCCAGCGTCATGCCGAATATCTCCTGTATGACGTCGACGGTGGTGGTGATGGTCGCTCCGGCCTTGGGCCGGGCCAGCACCTCCAGGTTCTTTACTGCGCCGATGACGCCCACCTGGATGTCTCGGCGATAGATGTACTTGTTGACGAAGCCGATGCGTGCTGCACAGGTCTGGGCGATGTTCTCCACCAGTCCGCTGGCACTGAATCGTCCGTCGTCTACGAAGATGTTGTCCTGGCGGATCAGGGTCTCACTGACGGTACGCACCTGGTCGACATGCGTCAGGTAGCCCACCATCACGAAGGGCTCCTGCTGTGGCAGCAGCTCGTGGATGTTGATGCCGCGCAGGAACTGCGGGTCTAAATTGTTGATGTCTAACTCTTTCATTGTTTCCAAAAGTCAAAATAGTTGTACCATTGAGCCGGAAAGCGCCTGACGGTGCGCTCCAGTTCTGCCACGTATGCCGCGTGCAGCTGTCGTATCTGTTCGCGCCGCGGTGCCTCGCGGTCGTAGCTGAGCGGCGCGACGTAGACGGTGTAGCCCAGCGTGGAGGTCTTCATCACGTTCACGGCGAGCACGCTCAGTCCTCGGGCGGTGGCCACGCTGAAAGGCCCCATGGGGAATCGCGCCTCCCGCCCCAGGAAGGTCGCCGTGAGGCTCTTCTGCGAGCCCCAGATGCGGTCGGCCGGTATGCTCATAATCTCGCCCCTGGAGAGTGCGGCATCCATCTCGAAGGTGTGGCTCATGTCCTCGCTGACGGGAATCATCCGTATGTTGGTATGCTGGAACATCCGTGTGCGGTTGCGCATCACGCTCTCCTTCTCTCCGAAGAACACCAGCGCGTTGAAGTGCTTACGGTCGGAGACCAGCGAGTAGCCCGCCATCTCGTAGTTGCCTATATGGGAACTGAGCAGCACGAAGCCCTCCGGCTGCTCCTCCAGCTGCTGGAAATGGGCTAAGCCCTCCACCCGGATGTCGAACCGACGGCCCGCGTACATGGCGAACTTGTCGATGACGGCCTCGGCAAAGAGGCAGAGGTTCTTATACGAGTGGCAGAAGGCCCTCAGCGGCGACTCGCCGTAGCTGCGGCGGAAGTAGCGGTAGATGTGGCCGTAGCCGGAACTGAAGAGCAGGCAGGGCGGGATGACGAATACGTAGGCAAACCAGTAGACGAGCCGCACGTCGACTACGCGCAGGATGGCGATGAGCCAGCGGTGCATCAGGCTGTTGCCGTATGTGGTGCCTTCCCACTTCCTGTCACCCATTACTCTTAACTACAATGATGGAATGCCCCTGTCCCAGGCCGTCGTGGATATGCTCTATCTCCAGTCCTGCCTCATGGATGCAACGGGCCATGTCGTCAGTGCTGTACATCTTGGAGTTGCCGTTGGCCATGGCCGTGAAGTAGAGGCTCGTCATGGTCAGGCAGAAGGCTGCCGTGGGGAACCGCTGGCGGTCCCAGAGCGTCTCCATGATGAAGAGTCGCGTCGAGGGGGTCATGGCCTCGCGGGCCCGTCGCAGTATGCTCACTATCTGCTCCATCGAGAAGCAGTCGAGGAACTGGCTCATCCAGATGGCGTCGAGCGTCTGAGTCATGGGGAGCATCGACGCGTCGTCGAGCAGGTTGATGCCATAGCCCTTGATGCGCTCGGCTCCCGGCTTCCCGCTGATGTTCTGCTGCATCATCCGTATCTGCTGGGGCAGGTCGAGGATGGTCACCTCCACCTCTTTATTATAGGCCACGCACTGCAGGGCCCACTTGCCGGTGTTGCCGCCCACGTCGTAGAGCGTACGCACATGGTGCTCGTCGAAGATGATGCGTAGTGCCTCGGGGAAGGAGGCATCGCTGTAGAAGTGGTCGAAGGCGAACCAGCTCTTCTGCACTTCGGGAGGCAGGCTGGAGAGTCCCTCGTAGATGGTGGGCCACGCTCCTAAGTGCTTCAGCCCCTCGGGCCTGCCGCTCTTCAGGGCTTCCTCCAGAGAGAAGAGGCCCTCGTAGTTGACATCGTGGCAGAAGTCCATGTTGACCCTCGTGCGCGGGTCGCGGAGCAGGAACCAGCCGGTCTTGGAGAGCGTGAAGCGGTCGGTCGCCGTGTCTACGAGGATGGTGCCGATGGTGAGGGAGGCCTCGGTGAGACACTTCACGGCATAGTCGGACAGACCCGAGTCTCGTGCAATCTCCTCGCACGTGAGGCCTTCGTCTGTCTTGGCCAGCATCTCGAAGATGCCCAGCTTGACCATCAGGCGTGACACCTGGAACACCACTGGTCCCCAGGCGATGAACTCAGCCAGCTGCTGGGCATCGCGGGCTTTCAGGTGCTCCTTGCTGTATGCTGCCTGTAGTGCTGGAGTGAGCTTCATCTATAAACTGTTTTTTAAGTTTATAGTTTAAGGTTTATAGTTTATAGATGAATACCCTGCAAGCCCTTGCGACTATGGAAGTAATCATCTCTAAACTTTAAACTCTAAACTCTAAACAAAAACCTTAAGTGTACAGTCCTCCGTTGATATTGATTACCTCACCCGTGATGTAGGCCGCCTCGTCGGAAGCCAGGAAGGCCGTCAGTGCGGCCACCTCCTCAGGACGCCCGAAGCGGCCTGCGGGAATCTGCTTCTTCAGCTCGTCGACGGGCAGGTCCTTCGTCATGTCGGTGTCGATAAATCCGGGGGCGATGGCGTTCACGGTGATGCTGCGGGCAGCCACCTCCTGTGCCAGCGCCTTCGTGGCACCGATGAGGGCTGCCTTCGCCGCGCTGTAGTTCGACTGTCCGGGCAGTCCCTTGACACCCGAGAGCGAGGCCATGTTGATGATGCGGCCTCCGCGCTTACGGGGCATCATGTGCTTCAGCAGGCGGCGCGTCACGTAGAAGTAGCCGTTGAGCGTCGTGTCGAGCACGCTGTGCCAGTCGTCGTCGCTCATCATGAACATGGCTCCGTCGCGACGGATGCCAGCATTGTTCACCAGCACGGCGATATAGTCGTCGGGATGCGACTGCTCCCACCCCTCGAGGGCGGACTCGATGGCCTCGGCCTTCGACGTGTCGAAGGGCAGCAGCTCGGCAGTTCCGCCGCCGGCCGTGATTTCGTCGGCTACCGCTTGGGCAGCAGCCGTGTTACTCAGGTAATTGATGACCACCGGCCATCCTGTGGCAGCCAGACGGAGGGCAATGGCCTTGCCAATGCCTCTCGAGGCGCCTGTCACTAATGCATATTTCATCGCTGTTTCTTCGCTTGTGGTTCAAATTTGATTGCAAAAGTACATATTTTCCTGCAAATAACCGACATTTTTCGGATAATATTGGTATTTTATGGATTTTTTTACTTACCTTTGTGGCAATTTTGAACTAACTGAAACATGAATTGATGGAACAACAGAAACGTTATGGTCACTTTGACGACCAGCACCGCGAGTATGTCATCACAGACCCGCAGACACCGTGGCCCTGGATTAACTATCTGGGCAACGAGGACTTTTTCTCTCTCATCTCTAACACGGCTGGCGGCTACTCCTTCTATAAGGATGCCAAGTTCCGTCGCATCACGCGCTACCGCTACAACAACGTGCCGATGGACAATGGCGGACGCTACTTCTACATCAAGGAGGGCGACACCGTGTGGAACCCAGGATGGAAACCCTGTAAGACTCCACTCGACTTCTATGAGTGCCGCCACGGCATGGGCTACACCCGCATCACGGGCTGCAAGAATGGGGTGGAGGCATCCGTACTATTCTTCGTGCCACTGGGCAAGTGGGCCGAGGTGCAGAAGCTCACGCTGAAGAACGCCTCGAAGGAGGCGAAGCAGCTGAAGCTCTTCTCCTTCGAGGAGTGGTGCCTCTGGAATGCCGCCACGGACATGGAGAACTTCCAAAGGAATTTCTCTACCGGCGAGGTGGAGATAGAGGGCTCTACCATCTATCATAAGACGGAGTACCGCGAGCGCCGTAATCACTACGCCTTCTACCACGTGAACACCGAGATACAGGGCTTCGACACCGACCGTGAGTCGTTCGTAGGACTCTATAACGAGTTTGCCAATCCGCAGGCTGTCATCGAGGGGCGTCCGCGCAACAGCCACGCCCACGGCTGGAGCCCCATCGCCTCTCACTATATCGAGGTGACGCTGCAGCCGGGCGAAGAGAAGGACTTCATCTTCCTGCTAGGCTACATCGAAAATGAGCAGGACAAGAAATTCAGTGCCCCACAGGTCATTAACAAGGAGAAGGCCCACGCCCTCATCCAGAGCCTCGACACCACGGAGAAGGTTGACCGCGCCTTCGCAGAACTCTCCGAATACTGGGATGCCCTGCTTAATATATATAAGGTTCGTACGGGTAATGACAAGCTCGACCGCATGGTGAACATCTGGAACCAGTACCAGTGCATGGTGACGTTCAACTTCTCGCGCTCAGCCAGCTTCTTCGAGAGCGGCGTGGGACGAGGCATGGGATTCCGCGACTCCAACCAGGACCTCGTAGGCTTCGTCCATCAGATACCCCCCCGCGCCCGTCAGCGCATCATCGACATCGCCTCCACGCAGTTCCCCGACGGCGGATGCTACCATCAGTACCAGCCGCTCACCAAGCGAGGCAACAACGACATCGGCGGCGGATTCAACGACGACCCCTGCTGGCTCATCTTCGGCACCGTGGCCTATATCAAGGAGACGGGCGACTTCTCCATCCTCGAGGAGATGGTGCCCTTCGACAATCAGCCAGGCACCGAGGTGACGCTCTTCGAGCATCTCCGTGTGTCGATGGATCACGTCATCAAGAACCTGGGCCCCCATGCGCTGCCACTCATCGGCCGCGCCGACTGGAACGACTGTCTGAACCTGAACTGCTTCTCGATGGATCCCAACGAGAGCTTCCAGACCACGGAGAACGTCACCGAGGGCACCAAGGCCGAGAGCCTGATGATAGCCGGCCTCTTCGTAGTCACTGGCAAGGACTACATCGCCCTCTGCAAGGAGTTATCCGGAATATCCGGAAAATCCGGAAAATCCGGAGAGTCCGGAATATCCGGCTTATCCGCCATCGACTTCGCCTCCGAGGCCGAGCGTATGCAGCGGGCTGTCGATGCCATGATAGCCGCCGTTGAGAAGGACGGCTGGGACGGCGAGTGGTATCTCCGCGCCTACGACTTCTATGGCCGCAAAATCGGTTCCCATGAATGCGAGGAAGGCAAGATATTCATCGAGTCGCAAGGTTGGTGTACGATGGCTGAGATTGGGGCCGACCAGGGCATGGTAGCCAAGAGCCTCGACGCCTGTAAGAAGTATCTCGAGTGCGAGCACGGTATGGTGCTCAACAACCCCGCCTTCTCACGCTTCATCTACGAGTATGGCGAGATCTCCAGCTACCCCGAGGGCTACAAGGAGAATGCCGGCATCTTCTGCCACAACAATCCCTGGGTCATCATCGGCGAGTGCATCGCTGGACGTGGCAACGATGCCTGGAGCCACTACACCAAGATACTGCCCTCGTACGTCGAGGAGAAGTATCAGACCCTACACAAGGTGGAGCCATACGTGAACTGCCAGATGGTGGCCGGCAAGGACGCTGCCCGTCCCGGCGAGGGCAAGAACTCGTGGCTCACGGGCACAGCCGCCTGGATGTGGTACACCGTGTCGGAGTTTATCCTCGGCATCAAGCCAGACTATGAGGGCCTGCGCATCGACCCCTGCCTGCCAGAGACGGCACAGGACTACACCGTCAGCCGCCGATTCCGCGAGGCTGAGTACGAGATCACCATCCACCCCAACGGCGCCCAGAAGGGCGTGAAGCAGATCGTCCTCGACGGCAAGCCCATTGAGGGCACCGTCATACCCTACTCCAAGGGCAGCCACACGGTGGAGGTCACCATGTAATATCCAAGAAGATATCTAAGAGAAAAGAGGAATGGGTGCCGCCCATTCCTCTTTCTTAGAGCACACGGGGACAGTCCCCGTGTGCTTGTATCCTATTACCAATCCATGCCGAGCTCTTCCCTTCGGTCTTTGCCAGTGTACTCGCAGTATGAGCAGGAGAAGAACAACTCGCCATCATAACCTTTATGCTGGCAAGGCGTATATTTCACACAGATCCAATTGTAGGCAGCACCCTTACGCGCCCATCTGTAGAGTTCCTGATTCGGACCTTTGTCTCTGTAGCCGGCATAGCACATCTGCCACTTGCCAACGATGACTTCGCCCTCGTCTTTCTTTAACATATAGTCGTGACCAGTGCCGAAGGCTCTGCACTCTATTCCGCCGATAGCAGAGAGGGTGCCGGCAATGGCATAGACCTTGCCGCCTTCGCCACCGCCACCGTTGTAGGTGTCGCCACCGCCAACGCCGGCGGCATTCTCGCCGCCCGTAGCATACAGCGTACCGCCATAGACGGACACCGGGCCGCCCTGGCCGCCGCCTTCGCCACCGCCTACGCCGGCACCATACTGGCCGCCCGTGGCGGAGACTGTGCCGCCATAGACCGTCAGGGAGCCTGCGATGCCGCGGTTGAAGCCACCGCCGATGCCGGCACCGTAGTCGCTGGCAGTGGCTATGACCACGCCGCCATAGATCTTGAGCGTACCCATGCCGACGATATTGCCATTGCTGTCCTCGGCATTCTTATGGGTGCCGATGGCTGCCTCGTTCTTGTTCTCGTTGTAGGCATTGAGCCTGCCTTGGCGCTCACCAAACGACTGGCTGTAGATGTTCAGCGCGCTGGGGGCCTCAAGCTGCACGCCTGCTGTCAGCGAGAGCGTGGAGCCGTCGCCGAGAATCAGATGGGCCTCGCCGTTGACCACTACGTTCCTGCGCTTCACGTCGCCCGTCACCAGATACCATTTGCCGTCGCCCAGTACCTGCGTCTCGCCATTGGCGCCTTCCAGCTTGATGACGTCGGCGGCGCTTTTCACCTGGTAGTCCATCTTCTGCTTTTTCTCATTGAACGTGCCGTAGAAATAGGATACACTGCCGTCTGTCTCCTCGCCGGCGCCATAGTTCTCCGTAGCCCACTGTTCGGCTTTCTCGCGCTCCTCTTTTGTGGCCTGGCGATAGACGATGGTGGCACTCTCCACCAGCTGGTCGCCGATGGCCTCGAGGGTGGTGGCGGGAAATGCCTCTGTTGCCGAGATGACCACCTTGCCATCGGATACGGCGTAGCTCGAGTAGCCCTCCAGATTCCAGCGGTTGACGACTGATGCGGAGGGAATCACACTGCCCTCGTTCAGGTAGAAGATGTCCTGAAAGGCTTTGCCGTCGCTGCCCAGCCCGATCACCCTCATGATCTGGTCGTAGGGGCTGTTCTCATTGGTCACGGTACCCGTTTTGTCCTCCACGCTGATCCACGTGCCACTGACGCCAGGGGTAGCATGTACCGGCGTATCTTCATTACTACACGATGTCGTAACGACCGACAGGCCGCTGATAAGGATGGCGGCCATCACCCATAAAAACTTTTTCATCATCATGTTTTGGCTTGTTTTATATTCTTGCAAAGTTCGTTTTGGGTCTTTACTCTATCGCCTCCCTGACAGCGCGCATGATTTCGTTGTAGGTCTCCACAGGGCAGTAGTTTGTATAATTGAAATAGTCATTATGACAGCCCTTGGGCACGATGATTTTCCTGATGTTGGGATTCGTCGGGTCGGGGATGGCAGAGCCGGTCCACGGGTCCTGCTCGCCGTAGACGAACACCATCTTCTTCGTCGTCGTGGGCAGGAAGTTGTTCAAGAAGTCGAGCACCTGGGCATTGCTGTATTGCCGGTTGTAGACTTGCATCTTCTCTAAAGCTAAATATTCATCATCGGCAATTTCATTCGTATAGTCAGCCGAGAAGAGGGGACAGCCCTTCAGGTAGTCGAATGCAAATAAGAGTGTACCAATCTCCTTTGACACTTGAACCTCATAAGGGAACATCGGCTCTTCCTTGCGTCTCTTCAGCAGCTCTTCCTGGCTAAAGGGAGCCCGCGTTGCGGTCTTTTTCTGCTTTTCAATATAGTCTTCCCATGCGTCTTCGTTCATCTTGATGAACTTCTCTGCAAAGTCGAGTTGCGTCTGCCCCGTGGTGTCGGGAATGAGGTCGGACCAGCGCGCGATAGGAATATACATCAGCTTGCCAAGCAGATTGTACTGATAATAGAACGAGCTGTTTGCTATGGCATATTGGTCGATCTGCTGCTCGCTCATGCCCCGGCCTCTGAGCTCCTTCACCTTCTCCGGCTTTTCGGCGCGATAGCTCGCTATGAGGCGCTTCGACAGCGGCGTGTCGCTGCAGATGGCGCGGCCAAAGGCTTTCAGCTTCTTCTTCGTCAGGGGGTCGAAGGCGGTGCTGTTCTCAACCATGTAGATGCCTGGGCGGGCATCGTAGAGGGCTATGTTGAAGGGGGCTGCAACGGGCACGTACAGGTCGATGTCGTCATAGCCCTTCTTGCTGCTGTAGTAGGCATACATGGCGGTGGTGTGGCCGTTCTTGCTCAACCCCGCGGAAATCCACTTGCCGGGGAAGCGGCCGGTGGCCTTGAAGGCAGTCACCAGGGCATGCAGGTCGTCGCTGGCCTGCTCGGAGTCGAGATAGGTGAAGTCGACATTGTCGAGCGGCTGGGGCTGCGAGTCGCCGAAGTAGCGGTACTCCAGCTCTATCATGTTGGCTTTGAGGATGGATACCAGCATGGGGGGAAGCAGGTTTGAGACCGTGTCGTTGGTAGCATAGCCCTGGGTGTGGAGTACCGTGGGAGCATTGGGCCCCACGTAGCGCAGCACGGCCTTCTGCCTGAAGGTGCCCTTCTCGGGGTGATGGTGGTCTATCAGCTGGTCGAAATAGAAATAGTAGAAGTTGTCTGTAAGGCCATTGCCCGTCGTACCCTGGCGCTCTGTGACACCAGTCACGCCGGGCATGGCCTTGAGCCACTGTCCGACGGTTTGTTCCACAACCGGCTGAGTCGGTTCCGGCTCGGCGGCATTGTCATTGTTTGCACATGAGGTGAAGCCAAGCACCACGCTCAGCAGCAGGTTCACCATCCATAAACTCAATCTTTTCATATACATTATTATTATAATTATTATAGTTTACTGTTTACTGTTTATAGTTTGTAACTATTCAGCGATTCGGTTGTCGATGGTCGCTTCGCTCAAAATTATAAGAAAATTGAATCAGAAAATTATAAGAAAGCGGTGAGCACCAGCTTTCAACTGCTGAAGTACTATTCTGTTCTTATAATTTTTTTAATAATTATCTTGCAATTTTGAGCGAAGCGACCCCCAAAGGTTTTTGGCTGAATAGTTACTATAGTTTACTGTTTACAGTTTACAGTTTACAGAGTGCAAAGGTAATGCTTTTTTATGAAATGAGCAACAAATTGTAGCTGAAAAAATGTCGCACTCGTCTGTCATTTTGTCAGTCACCGCCCCTCGGCACGCTTTTTGTGCATCCGTTTGTAGAAACAAAACAATAATAGGAGGACAAACGTATGACATTAGACAAATTCACAATCAAAGCCCAGGAAGTTGTTCAGCAGGCGGTGAACATCGCCCAGATGAACGGCCAGCAGGCCATCGAGCCTGTACACATCCTGAAAGGAGTGACGGAGAAGGCCCGCGATGTGGCCAACTTCATCTTCCAGAAGCTCGGCGTCAACGGCCAGCAGATAGAGATGCTCGTGGAGCAGGAGATCAAGCATCTGCCCAAGGTGCAGGGAGCCGGGCAGCCATATCTCTCGAACGAGGCCAACCAGGTGCTCGTCCGCGCCACCGAGCAGTCGCAGAAGATGGGCGACGAGTTCGTCAGCGTGGAGCCGTTGCTGCTGGCCCTGCTCAGCGTCAACTCCACCGCCTCGCGCATCATGAAGGATGCCGGCTGCACGGAGAAGGATATGCTCGCCGCCATCCAGGAGCTGCGACAGGGGCAGAAGGTGCAGTCGCAGTCGGCCGACGACAACTACCAGTCGCTGGAGAAGTATGCCAAGAACCTCGTCGACCTGGCCCGTCAGGGAAAGCTCGACCCCGTCATCGGGCGCGACGACGAGATACGCCGTCTGCTGCAGATCCTCTCCCGCCGTACGAAGAACAACCCCATATTGATAGGTGAGCCGGGCACGGGTAAGACGGCCATCGTGGAAGGGCTTGCAGGACGTATCGTGCGCGGCGATGTGCCGGAGAACCTGAAGGACAAGCAGCTCTACTCGCTCGACATGGGCGCACTCGTGGCTGGAGCCAAGTACAAAGGTGAGTTCGAGGAACGCCTGAAGAGCGTCATCAACGAGGTGACGAAGGCCGAAGGCCGCATCATCCTCTTCATCGACGAGATACATACACTCGTGGGTGCCGGAGGCGGCGAGGGAGCCATGGATGCCGCCAACATCCTGAAACCCGCACTGGCACGTGGCGAGCTGCGAGCCATCGGTGCCACCACGCTCAACGAGTATCAGAAATACTTCGAGAAGGACAAGGCCCTGGAGCGACGATTCCAGACGGTCATGGTCGACGAGCCTGACGAGCTGTCAGCCATCAGCATCCTCCGTGGCCTGAAAGAGCGCTACGAGAACCACCACAAGGTGCGTATCCAGGATGATGCCTGTATCGCCGCCGTACAGCTCTCCGAGCGTTACATCTCCGAGCGCTTCCTGCCCGACAAGGCCATCGACCTGATGGACGAGGCTGCCGCCAAGCTGCGAATGGAGCGCGACAGCGTGCCGGAGGAACTCGACGAGATCACTCGCCGGCTGGCTCAGCTCGAAATAGAGCGCGAGGCCATCAAGCGTGAGGGCGATGAGCAGAAGATACAGCAGCTCGACAAGGAGATAGCCGAACTCCGCGAGCAGGAGACGCAGTTCCGGGCCAAATGGGAGGGCGAGCGGCAGCTCGTCAATAAGATTCAGCAGGACAAGCAGCAGATGGAAGCCCTGAAGTACGAGGCCGAGCGAGCCGAGCGCGAGGGCGACTATGGAAAGGTGGCCGAGATACGCTACTCGAAGCTGAAAGCGCTGGAGGACGACATCAAGGCCATCCAGCAGCAGCTCGACAACTCCGGTGATTCCGGCTCGCGACTGGTCCGCGAGGAGGTTACCGCCGACGACATCGCCGAGGTGGTGAGCCGCTGGACGGGCATACCCGTGACAAAGATGATGCAGAGCGAGCGCGAAAAACTGCTCCACCTGGAGGAGGAACTCCACAAGCGCGTCATCGGACAGGATGAGGCCATCACCGCCGTCTCGGATGCCGTGCGCCGCAGCCGCGCAGGGCTGCAAGACCCCAAGCGCCCTATCGCCTCGTTCATCTTCCTCGGCACAACGGGTGTCGGCAAGACCGAACTGGCCAAGACACTGGCCGACTACCTGTTCAACGACGAGACGATGATGACCCGTATCGACATGTCGGAGTATCAGGAGAAGTACAGCGTCTCGAGGCTTATCGGCGCACCTCCGGGCTACGTGGGCTACGACGAGGGCGGACAGCTGACGGAGGCCGTGCGCCGCAAGCCCTACAGCGTGGTGCTCTTCGACGAGATTGAGAAGGCCCACCCCGACGTGTTCAACATACTGCTGCAGGTGCTCGACGACGGACGGCTGACCGACAACAAGGGTCGCACGGCCAACTTCAAGAACACCATCATCATCATGACCTCGAACGCCACGCGCGAACAGCTACGCGCCACGATGCGCCCTGAGTTCCTCAACCGTATCGACGAGATCATCACCTTCCAGCAGCTCACACGCGAGCAGATTGCCGATGTCGTGCGACTGCAGATGCGTCACGTCACCGACATGCTCGAGCCGCAGGGCATACGCCTGGAATGCACGCCGCAGGCCATCCAGTACCTGGCCGAGGAAGGCTACGACCCGGAGTTCGGCGCACGACCCGTGAAGCGGGCCATTCAGCAGCTGGTGCTCAACGACCTGTCGAAGAAGATCCTGGCCGACGAGGTGGACCGCGAGAAGCCCATCATCATCGACGAGTTCGGCGAAGGACTCGTGTTCCGCAACTGATAATCTGACACAGTAAACCCGGTGATGCCAAGGCGGCACCACCGGGTTTCGATTTTAAGCTTATGTAAATTAAAAGATTTTGTAGGCTACTCGTATCTGCAGGTTCGGCCAGGCCTTCAGCCATGACAGGATGCTGGTGATGCCGGAATTCGAACCGTTTGACTTGACTTCCACGTCGTTGTTAAGCAGGAATTTGGGCGTGCCCCAGAACATCAGGCCAGCCTCAACGGCCAGGCTGACACGATGGGTCTTAGCAATGTTCTGACCGGCACCGACGCCGATATAGGGCTTCACGGCATTGGTCTTCATGCGAACGTCGATGTTGCCCTGCTCGTCGGCAGTGAACACGTAGTCGCCAAACTTCAGTCCTACGGGAGGATAGTTGGTCTGGTAGAGACGATTGTAATCCTCCACTTTCTGGTTGGCATCATAGAGGAATCCCAGGGCACCGTCGTTGGTGTTGCGGAAGTGCATGAAAGTGCGGCTGCCGAAGAACAGACCGGCAGTGAAGTAGAAAGGCTGATTCTTGAAGGGATGCACCTCGCCCAGTAGGAAGAAGTTCCAGAACTTAGGCTTGGCGGCCAGTTCCACCTTGTCTACCATCTGTGCCTGCTTGATGGCATCCTCTTCCACCATCTGCATCTGTGTAATCTCAGTGGCGGTGTTGATGGCCTTGAACTTGATGTCGCCTACGCCCCATCCGGAGAAGCCGGCCTTTACCGTCACCAGCTTGTGGACGGGCATGGCCACGTCGATGCCGGTACCCGTCAGTCCGGTTGACAGACCCACGGAGAGGTGATTGAACAGGCCTTCCTCGGCATGCAGCTTGTCGACATTCTGAGCCTTGGCCACTGATGCCGATATTATGATTGCGGAGAGAATGATGATTCTCTGAATATTGTGTTTCATATCCTTATAATTATTTGAAGTATGACTTGTTCGACTTGATTAGCAGGTTAGTGAGCGACTGGCTCAGTGGGTGGAACCCGTACAGGTAGTCACTGGTGTAGGCCGTGCCGCCATTGATGATGCAGTGCACATAGTCGTGGCAGGCCATATCCATCGGCGTGATACCCACCGTTCCCTCGTTCTTCAGCAGGTCTTCGATGACCAGCGGGTGCAGGTTGGCGGCATTGGTGATGTATCCGCGTGGAGATACCTCAGTATAGGCCGAGCAGTGGTTCACCACCCAGATGTTTTCATCGGTAGCTGCAGCCTCGCGGGCACTGTGCATCATGTCGATCACTGTCTTCTGCTTGTTCTGCATGCGCTTCTGGTTGGTTGTCTTGTAGTAATCCTGCTTGTAGAGCTTGGCCGTGATGGTCTCGTCGTTCATGTTATACATGGCGCAGTTGCGCTGAGCCTCGGGGTTCAGGTTCTCATCCACGTCGGGATCCTCGTCGGGCCAGTCGCAGTACACGATGGGGTAGTGGTAGAGCGACTGCTGCGGACGCAGGTCGTAGCGGCTCAGCCACAGTATCTTGCCGCGCATCTCGCCCACGGTGATGTCCGGACGCCAGTTCTCGATGAACAGCCCCTGATACTTCGGCAGGCTGAGCACCTTGCTGAGCAGCGTTGGCCACTCTTTCTGGTCCTCCATACCGTTGTCGGCCTGCAGCTTGGCAATGAAGAACTCCGTGGGGTGGGCCTTCAGGAAGGCCTGCATGTCGTCGATGGTCTTCTCGAAGGTATAGTCGATCTCGCTGATACCGTGTGTCAGGCGCAGGATTCTCTTCTTTGCGGGGTCGGTGGCCAGGGTGTCGATGCTCACCACGGGGCGGATGTCAAAGAACCGCAGGCCGCTGGCCATCTGTTCCTCAAACGTTGACACCTGGCTGATGGCCGTCAGGTTGAATACAAACTTCAGCGTGGGCTGGTAGAATCCCATACCGGTCATGGTGTCGTGGGTGCCGGGGATGCTCAGCTTGCACACTTTTGTCTCGTCCTTCACCATGCCCAGCCAGTCGGTGATGGGAGTTGACAGGTCGTAGGGGTGGACGATTTCGTCCTGATAACCCTCCGAGAAGATGTAGGGTGAGTCGAGGGATACACCTTCCGTGTAGGCTTTCTTCAGGTCCTCGTCCTCGCAACTGGTCAGTGCTGTCGTGGCCGCTAAGGCCATGACGGCATACATTAGTTTTCTTTTCATAATTGTTATTTTGATTAATTGTTTGTCATGCTTTCTCATCATGAGCACTCATATTCTTAATAAACAAGTCGACAAGATGCTTCGCGATAAAAGTATGCCTGACGGCATGGCGCACCTTTTTTGCAACTGAGTTCGAATTGTCGGATGGTGTAGCCGCCTTCGCCTCAGCTTCTGCCACCTGCTTCTCGCGCTCATCGATTTTGGCTCGGAAGGAGTCTGAAACGTGATTATAGAGGAAGTTATAGCACGGCACGGCAGCCTTCATGATATATGGCGTGAGGAAGGTGGTCACCACACTGGCTGCCACGATGATGGGATAGATCACAGGATTGAGAACGCCCAGGCTGGTTCCCAGTCCGGCGATGATAAACGAGAACTCGCCAATCTGGACGAATGAGAAGCTGGTAAGCATGGAGTCGCGCATCGTCTGACCGCCCCACCAGCAACCCAAGGTGCCAAAGAGAATCATTCCGACAATAATGACCAGGCTGACATAGACGATGCTCACCCAGTATTCCGCCAATGAAGCCGGATCAATCATCATACCCACAGAGATGAAGAAGATGGCAGCAAAGACATTCTTCAGCGGCGTCATCAACTTTTCAATACGATGCGACTCCGCCGTCTCTGCCAAGATAGAACCCATCACGAAGGCACCCAGGGCACTGCTGAAACCGGCTTCCTCTGCCGTCAGCACCATACCCAAGCACAGACCCAAGGCGAGGATGATGAGCGTCTCGTCGTTCAAATGGGGTTTCAGCTTGCGTATCAGTGTCGGGATAATCAGTATGCCGCAGACGAACCATGCCACGAGCGTAATGGCCAGGTCAAGGACCTTGCTGGCCAGTTCGGCACCCTCGAACTGATGGCGGATAGCTATGCTGGAGAGCAGCACCATCAGCACCACTGCCACCACGTCCTCCACAATCAGGATGCTGGTGGCTCCCTTGACGAAGCGCTCCTTGCTCAGGCCGGCCTCATCGATGGCCTTCATCACGATAGTAGTGCTTGACATACAGAGCATACCTGCCAGGAACAGCGAGTTCACCATATCAAATTTAGCATCCCATCCCACGAGATAGCCAAAGAGCATCATGCCCAAAATGATTGTCAGTGCGCCTATGGCCGCCACCTTGCCGCTGCTGATGAGATTCTTCAGACGGAACTCCAGGCCGATGCAGAACAACACAAACAGCACGCCGATGTCGCCCCAGGCCTTTACATTATCCGCATTCACAAGCGTCTCGCCAAACAGATGCGGGCCTACCAAGACACCTGCAACGATATACCCCAACACAACAGGCTGCTTTAAGAACTTGAACACAAGGCTCACTACAGCAGCAGTAATCATCAAGATGTATAAATCAGATACCATACTTTATAATGTTTTATTTGTCTGCAGAAGAAACCATAATATGTTTTGGCTGACAAAATTAAGCATTTTTTCACAAATGGCCATATCTTTAGAACTATTTATGGCAGATTTTGCATATTTTAAAACTGTTTTTGCATATTTTGAAACTCATTCTGCTCTTTTTGCCTTCCCTGCCTTGTGTATCGGACTCAGCGATAGGCGTATTCTATCTTCATAGAGACATACCCCTTGGGCCATTTGGCCCTGTCGAGGTATAGCTTCGCACGCCCGTGGCTGGGCAGGAAGAGGCCGGGGCGTACCTCCTTGGTTTCGCAATAGACGTCGTTCTGGCCCTCCTGATAGCTGATGCGCGTGATTTGCCAGCAGCCGTCGGCAATGTCAACCCGCATGCGGTCGAGCTCTACCCGGTAGACGGTCCTGCCGGCAGACGTGTAGCTGCCGCTATACTTCATGCCTGTTTCGCCCTCCTTCCGGCGAAGCTTCTGAAGTTTCTTCACCTTTTCGCGTACTTTCTTGTAGAACTTGTCGTACACATTGGCACTCAGCATGCCGTCGTGCTTCAGGAACGAGGCTTTCTGCTTTTCAGTCAGCTCTTGCTCCATCTTTACTATCCGTAAGTTCGAGGTCGTTATCTTACCCTTGTTGAAGTGTACGTCCTCAGCCATGGTGATGCCGAAGTGCTTGTGCTCCCTGAGGGCCGACACGATGGGGCCGTAGCCCGCCAGCCGGGCCGCCAGGGTGATGGTGCGCCGGTGGGGGAACTTCGTCAGGTCGATGTCCTTCTCCAGCCGGCAGGTCACGCCGTAGTCCAGCCTCGCTATCCGCTCCTTCAGCGGCTTGGCATGGGCCAGCACCTGCTTCAGCAGATATTCCTCGAAGCTCATGCCGTCGGAGAGCACCACCGTCTCCGGCAGGCTGAGCGAATAGGCTATGCTGTCATCCTCCAGCTCGCTCTGAGCTGAAGTAGTGATAAGTGATAAGTGATAAGTGATAAGTATCGCCACCACTTTTAATATATTCCTCCTCATACTAATCATCTGTAAACTGTAAACTATAAACTGTAAACTATAAACCCTAAACTATAAACTATAAACCGTAAACTATAAACTATTTCCCCTCCTTGACGCGCTTGAAGTAGCGAGTGCTGATATCACCATCGCTGCCGCCCAAATCCACTTCAAGTTTGTCGTGCGCCTTATTGATAGTTACACAGAATGTATCCCTCTTTGGTTGACTCTCAAGCTGTTTCAACGTGTGTTCGGTAGCCTTTTTCTCGTCAAAATATCGGCGAAAGAAATTCTCTACCGAGTCACGCATCTCTGGCCTGTAGGTAACACCCGACCTGTCCGTCTTCACTTCAACATATTTTGTGTCATATACCAGGATCAGCGAGTCGCCATCTACCTGCCATTTCCCTCTGATTTTGGCCTTCCAAAGAATATCGCCATCATAGAACGAGTTAGCATAATGGGTAATCGTCTTGAAGTAGAAGGAATCATTCTCCAGGAACTCATAGTAGTAGTCGTCTGTTCCACGTGCCTTGCGCTCCCATTGGCCTATCAGGTCACGCCTGCCGACAGGGTTTCCGCTCCGCTGGCTCTTTCTGATATATTCGACCAGCTCCTCATCATCGATATTCATGATAAACTTGTTGCGGTCGCTGATGTCACGCCAGTTCTGTGCGCATCGGCGGTATAGTCTGGCCCTGTTTGGAGAATGGTCAATATGAAAGGCAATCTTCCGATCCCTCAGTTTCGCTTTCAGGATGGCAGCGTAGTCGAGCGAGTGATCGCTGCGCTTAGAGTCCAATACCATTTGCCAATACTCATCATGGGTGATAGGGTCTTTGAATATCGGGTTCGTTGCCATCTGGTTCTGAACATATTTCCTTTCATGATAGAATTGTTCCATATTGTCAACGAAGGCCATATTGTCCAGGTCGCTCCAGATGTCCTGACTGCTTTTGAAGATATTCTCCTTGGAGTCATCGAAGATACGAGGGTCACCGTCGTAGTCAGTAAACATATCCATCGCCAGCTGGAGGGTGTCTTCAGGCAATGAGTCTATCTGATCGATGTGCGCCAGGATATACTGCACTGCCTTGTTCTTCTTCTCTTCATACTCAGCAATCTTTTCCATCTTTTCAACGCACTCGTCGATGTCGTGAATCACCATCATGGCCGTCTGCCGCTGGATGTCGGCCTTCATCTTGCTGTCTACCAGTGCCGACGTTCCGAACGTCAGCAGGATAGATATCGTGGTGCCCAGTACGCTGGTGAGAAATCCCTTCCCCCAGGGGCTCAGTATCTTGTTGTTCTTGAAATGAATCATATCTCCTGTATCCTTTGACAAGTAACTTTGCTGCAAAGATACAAAATATAATTTGATAATTGACAATTGACGATTGACAATTCATAACCCCTAACAGTATTTAACTCTTCCATCAAACAAGGCTCACGAAGGGGCTGTACCCCTCGTGAGCCTTGACAGGTTTTGATGTTTCTGCTTTGCGGCTGATCAGAAGCCGTAGCACTTGGTTAGGAAATAGGACCGCTGCCAGTCCACAATCTTTCGCTGCGACTCCTTCTCCGGATGGATGTTGAACTCGTCGAACACCATCACCTGCTTGTCCTTCAGGTCGTAGAGCGGCCACTCCTTGGCTTTGCCGTCGGGAGAGAGGTCTGCTGAGATGCTCGGGTTGCCAGTCATGGCGAACTGTACCCACATCTTGCGCATGGTCTTCGAGAATGTCTCGTCGAACGGCCGGCCTGTGTCGCCGTCCAGCTCCGGATGCTTGAACAGCGGCGCAAGAGCCATGCCGTGGCCGCACTTCATCAGCGGCAGCGCCGACTCCACGGTGAAGTAGTAGGTGAATGACTTGCCCCCGGCCTTGGTCTGCTCCTCTGACAGGCGGATACATGGCGCGTTGAACATCAGCTGGCTCAGCAGCTTGCAGTATGGCTCGTAATCCTCGCCCTCGACATCCTTGCAGAAGCTCTCCACGAGGGCCTTTTCCTGGTCTGTCAACGATCCCAGTTTCATCTCCTTGCGGGCGGCAGCCCACTCGGTGAAAGGCTCCGGGCCGCCCATCCCGACAAGGAAGAAGTTCATCTCGTCCTTGTTGACGCCATGCAGGTAGGTGATGTCCTTCACTGCCCCGTCGGCAACGGCCTGCCACGGATTTAGGGGCAGCAGTCGGCCGTCTCTTTCTGGAGCCAAGCGCAGGGGGAGCACTTCGGTCGCCGCAGCCACGAGTGTCTGGGCATCCACCTTCTGCAGGTCGGCGACGGTCTTGCAGTCCAGGGCCTCCATCAGTTCATTCGTAGCGGCGATGGCCGCTTCTGTAGATGTCGATAGGCCAGGGTTGCCGCTCAGGGCAATGACCTTGTTGAAATACTGATGCGAGCCATTGATTAGCGAGAGGCTCGTCACGCTGCCGCCTCCGGCCGACTCGCCCATGATGGTCACGTTGCCGGGGTCGCCGCCGAATGCCGCTATGTTCTCATGCACCCACTTCAGCGCCTGCAGCTGGTCCATGAGTCCCAGGTTCTGAGCGTCGGGATAGTCCTTGCCGTCGGGCAGGTGCGACAGATGCAGGAAACCGAGCACGCCGAGCCTGTAGGCGACACTGACGATGATGACGTCGGGGTTCTCCTCTACGAAGTTGTGGAAATCGTAGAGCGGGTCGACCGTTCCGCCGTAGGCGTAGGCACCGCCGTGAATCCACACGATGACGGGCTTCTTCTCTTCTGGCTTTTGGATTGGCTTCCACACATTCAGATACAGGCAGTTCTCGTCCTGATAATAGAAAGAAGACACCTCAACCTCCGGCTGTGGAGCGCTTTTCGCATTGTAATAGGCCTCATACACGCCGCTGTCGGGCACAACGTCTATCGGTGCTTTCCAGCGCAGTTCTCCTACAGGCTGTTTGCCCACATAGGGAATGCCCCTGAACACGATGGTGCTATCCACCAGCTTGCCGACAAAAGTGCCGTTTACACACTTCACAGCCAGCGACTGATCGTAAGTGCTGTCTGTTATCTCTTTGTTCTCACCATAGAAAGCCCTTACTTTCTCTTTAATTTCTGATACTTCCATTTCTTCCGCAGATTTATTATTTTTACAGCCTGTAGCAACAACTATTGTGGCGCACGCAAGGATGGTCGCAAGCATCCATATCTTATTCTTGTTCACCATTGTCACTTTTTATTATTTGATTTATTACTTATTACTACAGCGGTAGCAAATTCTTCATTCTTAACTCTTAATTCCCATAGACCTTCTTTCCCTCGAAATAGGTTGCTGCTGGCTTGGCCTCATGAATCTCGTTCACTGGGCAAGTCAGCACGTCCTTGGTGACGAGCAGGAAGTCGGCATACTTGCCTTCCTTGACGCTGCCTCGCTCGTCCTCCAGGAACATCTGCTTGGCCACATTGATGGTCAGCGCCGTGAGAGCCTGTTCGCGGGTGAGGCACTCTTCCGGCCACCAGGGCTTGCCGTTCTCGGCGTGATACACGCCAGTCATCGCAATCTCCATGATGCTGAACGGGTCGTCGGGGCTGCCGCTCAGTGCGGGGAAGTCGGAGTGCGACGACACGTTGATGCCATAGTCGAAGTACGACTTCATCGGATAGCCCTTGTCCTTCAGGCCTTCAGGCAGTATCTGCATCAGCTCTGCCTGCAGCTCATTGGTGGCATGGTGCCAGAGCAGGCCTTCGCTGACCTGAATGTTATGGTCGGCGATGCGCTTGAAGTCTTCCTTGCTGACGCCATACACGTGGATAAGCGTATTGCGCATCTCGTCCTTTCCGCCGTTGACGTAGGCATTGACGATACGATTTACACCTTTGTTACCCATCACGTGTACATGCATGGTGATGCCCATGGCGTTGGCCTTGCGGGTGATGTCGGTCAGTTCCTCTTCCGACCAGTTGGGGATGCCCTGCTTGCCGCCGGGATAGAGCGGGTCTATGAATCCGGTGCCGCTCTCCACCGTGCCGTCCATGAAGAGCTTGAGCCAGCGAGTCTTGATGTGCGCCGACTCGTATTGCTTCGTGGCGGCAACCTTCTCCAGGGTCTTGTCCACGTCCATCCAGCTGTCCAGCTCCCACGATGTGCCTAAGACGAAGTGCATCTGGCCGGCCTGATCCATCTGCTGGGCGGCCTTGTAGAAGTTGTCGTTGAAGAAATAGGATGAGTAGCCGTCGAGATACATCGTGTAGCCCTCCGAGAGCAGCTGCTCCTGGATCTTTGGCATGTTGGCCTTGGCGACGTCCATGGAGAAGAGGTTTTCATTGTCTAAGAAGGAACGCACGTAGGTGCCCGCCTGTTCCGATAGGAACCCGTTGGGCGTACCGTCGGCTCCCATTCCTATCTCACCGCCCCGCATCTCCTTCTTGAGCACGGTGCCGTCGGCCTTCATGATGTCGGCATTGACCAGTGCGAGGGTGTTCGTCAGCCCCTTGTGGCCTTCCTCGTCGGCAAAGTAGATGGGTATGTCGCTGCAGATGGCATCCAGCTGCTGGCGGGTGGGCAGGTTTTTCGGGAACTCTATCATGTTCCATCCTTGGCCGAAGATAGCCTTTGCACCCGTCTCCCTGGCCTTCTTGACAGCACCGGGCACTATTTCCGTAAGGAATTTGTGTACGTCATCCTCCATACTCATTATTGTGCCGACCGACTGTATGGCATAGCCTCCGAAATAGTGGGCGTGGCCATTGCCGCAGCCGGGCATTACGAGGCCCTTGTCGGTATAGTCCACCACCTCGGTCTTGCCTTCCTCGACAAAGGCCTCGGCGCCTGCCTTGTCGCCTACATAGACGTACTTGCCGTCCTTCACGGCAAAGGCCTCTGCCATCTGGTTGCCTTCGGCGGTGAAGATCTTGCCATAGACTACGAGGTCGGCACCAGCCTTGCTCTTGCAACTGGAAAGCAAGCCCATCCCGACAATGACACTGGCGACTGCAATGCACGAGAGCATCTTCATCATACTCATTCGAATTGTTCGTCTCATAATAGTTTTCTTTTTGATTACACTATTAGTTTTAGTTGGCGCAAAGTTAGTCAAATCTTTTGATAATCGCTACACCCCACCAGTCCGTGGAGTGCATTTTTTACTATTACAAAGCGAAATTAACGATATTGAAGTCGATAGCCTCTTGAGCCTGTCCTGCTTCTACTTCGTCGTGTTACGCATCCACTCCGTAGCAGTCATTCCCATGGTCTGCTTGAAGGCGGTATTGAATGTGCCGTAACTGCGGAAACCGCTCTGGAAGGCCAGCTGCTGCACCGTTACGGGCTGATGGGCAGTGGCCGACTCTTGGTACAGGTTGATGAAGTGCCGGATGCGCAGACCGTTGATGTAGCCGTTGTAGGTGGTGTGCTGCATGGCAAAGTGCTGACTGAGATAGACGCGGTTGACACCTATCTGCTTGGCGAGCTGGGAGAGGGAAATGTCGTTCTGCAGGTAGAGTTGCGGCTCCTCGCAGTATTGTTTCAGCAGTGGTCCGATCTTGTTGCGGATGGATAGTGAGGGGTCTTGAGGTTTTGGGGTAGTAAGGTTGTCAGGTGATGTCACCTCAAAACCTAAGAGCGGAGCGACCTCATGACCTGAAACCTCTTGGACAGTCAGGTCGCTCAGCGTCTCTGCCCTCCAGAGGAAATAGCAGACGAGTAGTGCAACGATTACCTGCATGACGAATTCGTATGCCTGCCCCCCTATCTCAAATGTATAGATACCCAATGCCAAGAGCATGACGGCCATCACCACTAAGCTCTGCCACACTTCCTTGTGCTCCAGGTCGGCATAGTTGTCGTGCAGCCATCGGCCGTATTGCCTCGTCGCACGAACCATATATATAATAATGCCAATGCACATCAACAGGAAATAGCCATATATGAACGGCAAGAGGGTTACCCTGCCGGCGGCAACACACAGCGCTCCTGCCGCCACGAGTGGTGCCACCACCACGCCGACGGGCCACAGCGGGCGCCGACGGTCTTGCAGCATGACGAGCAATACCACTATCGCCAGGGGGAATACCGTCATGCTGTCGAGCAGCCCGCCTACGAGATAGCTCAGGCTGACCCAGTCTTTTGAGGTGAGGACATACATCGGCAGATAGCACACGTGGCTCAATGTGATGGCGGCAAAGAGGGCTGCCGTCCACCGGCGCAGACGTATCGGCGGCGTGATGTCGGCGGCAAAGGCATTGCCCCGCCGCAGTAGCAGATAGGCGCAGGCAATCAGGCTCAATGCTGCCACCCCTCCGTAAAACACCAAGAAAATATTGTTCAGTACCTGTTGTTCGTCGGGCATGGTGAATACTCATTCGTTGTTATCGTCCTAAGTTCATTCCACCTCATCCAGCCGCAGCAGCTTCGACCCCCGGAACTGGACGATGACGAGGTGCAGCTGCGTGTCGCGGCTCAGCAGGGCCACGCGGCTTCCGGCACCGTACTTCCGTATCTGCGCCTCTGCCTCCTGCCACTGGCTTATGGCCTCCTCATCGGTGGCGTCTGCCTTCAGGTATTTCAACTCGATGATGTAGGAGTGGGCGATGTCGGGCTGCCGCAGCTTGTCGGGCATGAGGAAAAAGTCGCAATAACCGTGGTTCAATTCCACTTCGGGAGCCGTCAGGTAGCCCTGATACATGTTCAGGTAGGCCAGGAAATAGCCCTGCAAGTGCCGTTCCCCCTCAATGGCGGAGCGAACTGCCGAGTCCTCGCGGTAGCAGTCGGCGATATATTGCAGCAGGGCGCGCCACTCGCCCTCGTAGGCGGCACTCACGAACGCCTCCTTCAGCTGCCAGGTGTCGAGGTCGGCAGTGCGCTGGTACTCCTCTAAGAGGAAGTCATAGTACTGTCGGCGCACGTTGTTGTTGGGAATGCCGAGCCGCTGTTCGCCATGATACGTCCCCGTCATGGTGATCATGCCGTAGTAGTAGAGCAGCGAGATGAAGTTCTCCTTCTTGATCAGCTCGATGGCGGGGAAGTAGTCCTTCACCTTACTATATATATAGCCGTCCTGCGCGATGCGATGTACGATTCTCCGGCGGTACGAGTCGATGGTGTCGAGGCGGATCAGCTGGCGCAGCTTGGTGTAGTCGGTCTTGGCGTTGGGGTCCTCCATCGAGTCGGGGGGAGTGCCAAGAGTCAGTAGAGTATTGACGTAGTACGTCACCATGTTCGAGTTGAACATCTTCGGATCGGTCTTGAGCGACCGCTCGGCGAAGCAGTAGTTGTCGTACCACGGGCGCATCTGGTCGAGCATCTCGTCGGTGGACAATTCAGTGCCCGACAGCGGGCGGTAGTAGTCGAGCATGACCCTCACCTCCGGCTCGCTGAAGCCAAGCACCTGGTTGAACCACGGGTTGGTAGTGATGTTGGTGGCGATGTTGTAGCCGCTGGTCAGGTCGTCCATCGTCACGGGCGACACGCCCATCATCAGTATGCGATCGAAGTTGCCCTTGAAGAGCTTGAACAGGTCGCGGTAGAAGCCGTCGGCATGCGTCAGCGTGCGGTAGACGGCCTCGCCGTGCTGTGCGAGTACGGTATTGGTGAAGTTGTCGTACTCGTCGAGAATCAGGTAGAGACGGTTGCCGTATTTCCTGGCTGTATCCAAGATGTAGTTCAATTTGCCGTTGGCACTGTGGTATTGTTTCACCTCCTTGACGAAGCCGTCAAAGTACATGTCCTCATATTTGCTGGCAAAACTGTTCAGGGTGATGTCCATGTAGAGATCGAGGTTTTCCTTCAACTGGTCAATGGTCCCCGTTACCCTTGAGAAGTCGAGCCTCATTACCTGGAACCTGCCTCGGTTCTCCGTCGGGTGCTCGTGAATCCACAGCCCGCCGAACAGCCGGTCCCAATCTCCTGTCTGCTTGCAGTCGTAATAACTCTCCAATAGGCTCAACATCAGCGTCTTTCCGAATCGCCGCGGACGACAGAAGAACAGAAAGCTGCTCACCTGTTCGAACTTAGGTATCCAGGCGGTCTTGTCCACATAATAGTAGTTCTCTATCCGGATGCGGCGGAAGTCGGCGATGCCCATCGGCAATAGCTTGAAGTCTGGCATAAGCGTCTAAATATGATTTACATGAAACACCGCTGCAAAGATACGAAGAATTGGGTGAAAAACCAAATTTCCCAACTCATTTCTTATTTATCCAATGCCATTGCTTATCAGCTCGAAAGCATAAATACAATAGAAAGTGCCTACAATGAACAGCAGGATGGTGATGACGAATGGGATGAACGACACCAGTATGCGCCAGACGGTGTTTGCAAGGCTGTAGCCCGTCAGCTGTTTAATGGCGACGACGGCCAGCAGCAGCGACAGCAGATTATATATGACTTCAACCTTCGGGCTGAAGCACAGCAGCGAAGGCAGGATGCTGTAGATGAGCAGCATGTTGATGATATAGACCATCGCCACGAAGCACTCGGAGAAGCGAAGGTCGGGCGTGGCAGGTCCGTGGCGGAACAACAGCCAGAGGGGCACGGAGAAGAGCATCAGGAAGATCAGCTCCGTCACTGCACCATGCTTCCCTCCCCACTCAAAGGCCACGTCAATGAGCGAGTGGGCTTTCTTCTTTGTCTCCATTTTCGCCTCGTTCCATTCCTTGGCCTCTTCGGCGGGCTTTTCCTCGACCTTCCCTTCGGGTTGCTCCTTCTGCACCCCGAGGCGATTACCTATGAAGTCTAACCCAGCCCCCAGGATTCGCATATACTCATTCTCGTACTTCTCGGCGCGGTCGATGCCCTGGATGTTCAGGCCCGTATCCACCAATATCGAGAGCGTGCAGAGCAAGAAGAACATCTTGAACGGTGGGAAATAGGCCATCTGCATGCCCGAGAGATAGTCGCGGATCATGTAGCCAGGGCGCAGCACGAGGTCGCGGATCGAGCGGAACATACCGCGATTGCCCACGCCCCATACATCGAGGAACAGCAGCAGGGCATTCTTGAACGAGTAGCGCCCTATCCTGGCCGATTGTCCGCAGCAGGGACAGTAATTACCCTGATACTCGTGCCCACAGGTGTAGCAGCGATGATGCTCTCCCGTCATCGTCGGCACGCGAGAGGGCCGTTGCTGCCACTGGCGAAACGCCTTCCACTTCATGATCGTCCGCGTATGTTGCTGCTGCAGTCGTAGTAACTCTCCATGACGCTCAGCATGAGCGTCTTGCCGAATCGCCGCGGGCGGCAGAAGAACAGGAAACTGCTCACCTGCTCGAACTTCGGAATCCACGCGGTCTTGTCCACATAATAGTAGTTCTCCCGCCGGATGCGGCGGAAGTCGGCGATGCCCATCGGCAATAGCTTGAAGTCTGGCATAAGCGTCTAAATATGATTTATGTAATACATGATACTACAGACCTTCGATTTCGTCGCGGTCTCTAACGGGTTCTCTCATATATCAGTTTCTTGTCTTGATTAATACTTTCTCTCACTCTCGGGCGTAATGTCTTCTCTGGCACGATATCAACGGGACGGTCGAGAATCTTCTCCAGATCGCAAATCATGGCAGCGTGTTTCAGCAGGCTCACACCGTCCTCGTCGAACTGCACGAGGATATCGACATCGCTGATTGGAGTTTCCTCGCCACGGGCGAAGGAGCCGAAAAGCCATGCCCGTTCGATGGGCTGGGTCTTGAAGTAGTCGGCTATCTTCTGGTTCATCATCTGGTTACTCATAAACGTATTATTTCCGATTTGTGGTGCAAAAATAGCAAAATGATTCAATCCCCACAAATTTATTTGATTAAAATATGCCAATCCTCACAAATTTTAATTTTGGAATATAGCCAATCTCCACAGATTTCCTTGTCCGATGCTGGTTCGCTGCTGGCCCTTACGCCAATCTGCGTCTTAATTACAGGGACGGCCCTTTTGCTGCTAACAAAAGAACCGTCCCCAAGTTATTAATGAGTTAATGCGACTTAGAAGCGCTTCTCTACAATCGCTGCGTAATACTCGTTCTGGGAATAATATTCAAGCCACACCGCTTCTCTAAAAAGCACGTTATTTACCATTCCCATATTTACAGTGTCGTGGTTAATAGAACTCGTTATCATCGGGGTTAATTCTGCGTTACCTAGCCAATTCATTCCCATACCACGTCTATTATTAGTTGCCAACAGCAGTATAGGCTCAACATTAGATCCTTCCGGTCTCTTGGAATAGACTGCACCGCCAGCTATATTGTTACCTTCAATCAACATGTTATACCAATAGATTTCCTTCGCATTAGGATAAACAGCAGATTGAAAGTATTTATAGATAGCCTGAATCTCTTCTTTGATAATTAGCTTCTTCTTCAGTTCTTTGTGATTCTCTATCTTGATTGAACCAGCCACATGCCACTTTGGTCTATAGACAGCATCCTCTTCATATCTCGGATTAGGAGCCTCTTTTAAGACTTCAGACCCGCCTATCTGGACATCCTTTCCACGGTAGTCATACTTCTGAATCTCCTTGTGCATGATGAAGTGGGCACCTGGAATCTGGCAGACGAGGAACTTGTTGGGGTTGCTGACCTTGAACTCGCAGAATTCCTTGAGTTTTGGCTTTTGCTCGTTGTAGTTGTTGTAGATACCTTCCTTCTTGATGGCAGACCCACCGCCGTAGGCAGCGTAGAGGTTGATCATGAAGAGACACTTGGCAATCATGAACATATCGTTGGCACGGTAGTTCTGGCGGTCGCCTGTGCCCATGTGCTCCCAGGGGTACTTGTCGAATGTCAGTCCGTCATAGATGGCAGCCATGCCCGTGCCGTAAGAGGAATGCTGCACAGTTTTGAGGTACTCGATATAGTTCCATGTCAGGGTGAGATACTCCTCGTTGTTACCTACCCATTCCTTGGCATATTCCCCTAATTTATCCTTCACACTGCCCAGGTTGCTTCTGTTGTCGTTATAGAGCTTGAAGGCAGCGTTGAAGTAAGCGGTGTTGCGTACCTTCAGCGGGTTGTAGTATGTTTGGGTACGGTTGTTGAATATGTCAACGGACGCCTGTTGCTTCATCTTTTCGGCGATGGCGACGAGACGGGCGTTTATCTGGTCGAGCTGCATCATCATCTTCTGCTGGTTTGCCAGCACATTGTCGAGCTTCTCAAGGGCGGCATCGAGCTTGGCGTTGATCTCTTCGAACGGGTCGGGCTCAAAGATAGAAGTGAACATTTCCAACCCAGCGGAGACTCCTTCAAGGACGGCAGTCACCATCCTGGTCTTGGCTACGGGCGCTGACCCGTCATCCCATACCAGCGGTTGGGATAGGTCAGTCACGGTCACTTCCTTTTCCACTATATTGCCCTCTTCATCCACTTCTTCCACTGTTACAGCTTCCGAGCTGCTCCAGTCGATGCTCGCGTCGGGGCCTGCTTCAGCAGATATGCTCTGATAGTAGGGCAGCAGTTCTTCCCAGTCGCTCTCATCGCCTGCACCCCAGCTGTCCAGGTTTTCGCAGAGCCATGAGCAGGTGCCGGTCATCTTCTGGCCTTCGTAGGTAAACTCGAATTCCATCGTCTCGTCAGAAATCATGTTGAAGCTGACGGTCTGTCCAGAGATCGGACTGCCCGTGATGGCGGGGAAGGTGATGGTCCCTTTGCCCGCATCTTCGTTGTAGCTGATATTCCCCTCCGCGAGGTCGCTTGCGCCTTCAGCCGTGTAGGTGAAGAAGTAGCCCTTGTCACCATCGACCATCATGCCGACGGCAGGCATCTGCTCCAGTTCCTCTGCGGTGTACTTGTCTGAGCCTTCAAGGGCGGTGTCATGCTCCGTCCATACGCCCTGTTTCAGCTGGACAGCTTCGGTTGGTGGCGTTATCACTGGCTTGTCTTCAGTAACTTGACATGAAGAGAGCGTAAACAGAGTGCTGCAACACAACATCGCAGCCGCTAAATAATTAAATAGTTTTTTGCTTATAAATTTAAAAGGTTAAGTTTGAATGTAGTATTTATTGGTGACTTATTGATTTGGGTTAGTCTCTCCTTCCGATTCCGTCACGAAGCAGGCCACGAGGCCGTAGCTGATGGCGGGGCGTATCCAAATCTCGGTGAGTATATAGTTGGTGTACTCGTCGATGGACTCGTAGAACATGACGTCGAAATGGTAGAACGTGGCTATGAGTGCATCGATGACGAAGATGAGCCACAGGTTGCCCTTGGTGTAGCTCTGCCAGTCCTTTCGCGCATAGAAATAGGTGAGCATGCAGAGCAGCATCACCGACAGCGTGAAGCAGACCAGATGCAGGGGATAGGACGCCAGGGGCGGCGGGAAGAGAATGTCGCGCAGCAGCACCGTGATGCCCAGCGAGATGGAGCACCAGTAGTTGAACTGACGGGTGGCGATGCGGTAGTTGAAGAAATACATCCAGATCATCGCCAGGCAGGCGATGTAGAACAAATTGAGCACCAGCTCCGGCCAGGCCTCTTCGAGTCCGAAGTAATAGACGGCATATAGCATCACCCCCACCGAGAGCGTTCCGCTGACAGCCGTAACCATGATGTCGAACACCTTGGTGTTCTTCTTGAATCTTGTATTCATCGCAAATTGATTTCACGCTACAAAGATAAGCTTGTTCCTGCAAATATGCCGCAAAAAACGGCCTTCAGCAGTAAATTTTGATAATTTTGAAACAGAATTGCATATTTTGAAGCTCGTTGAGTGCTTTTCCTGTGCCAATAGTCCATCTTACATGCCCCCCTCTTGTATGGTCACCGCCGGAGTATTCCTTCACTTCTTCGGGCGTTGGCTTGTGTTGCTGCGTATTGTAATAATGAGGTCGCCGTAATCACAGTCGGTAGAAAATATTGTGATAAGAAAAAGTTTTGTTTTTGCCTACATTGCCTACATATCGATGTATACTGCTGTAGTACAGCAGTTTACGGAGTATAGGCAAATGTCCGCAGTGTAGGCAAGCGTTTTTTGGAACCGAATTGCCCGTAATTGCCACAAATGAATGCCTTCCCTCGCTTCCATTCAGCCTCCTGTCTGCTCTCAGGAGCCTTAACAGCTATTTTACTGCCTTTAACCCCGACGTCCCATCCCCTGGGACTCAGCGTCCCACCCCTTGGGACTCCCAGTTCCACCCCCTGGGACATCCGCCGGGAAGCCTTCCGTCGCCGTTTCCACCCTGCCGTTGCCGCCAGGAAGCCTCTTTTCATCGCCAAAGGGCCTCATTTTGCCTCAAAACGGCCACTTGCCTACACTGCGGATATTTGCCTACACTCCGTAGACTGCTGAACTACAGCAGTTTACGGCGATATGTAGGCGGTGTAGGCAAAAAAACTTTTAACTTCTGTATACTTCCTCGCCGTCGACGATGGTGGCTACGACGTTGGTTTGGGCCACCTTCTCGATGTCATCGTGCAGGAAGTCGCAGTCGAAAAACAGCATCGCCGTAGGTGCTTGGTGCATCAGGTTTTGCAGATTTTGAAGGTCGGCGTGGCTCATTCTCGGGCGGTATCGCGCATCCAGGCTGTCACGCTCTGTCCCATTCGTTGCTTGAAGGCGAGGCTGAAGGTGCTGTAGCTTCGGTAGCCGCTGTCGTGAGCCAGTTGCTGGGCGGTGAAGGGGCGTAAGTTGGTGACGGCCTCACGATGGAGACTGACGAAATGATTGATGCGCAGGTCGTTGATATAGGCATTGTAGGTCATACCCTGACTGGAGAAATACTGGCTGAGATAGTAGCGGTTGGTTCCAATAGCCTGGGCAAGCTGGGCGAGGGTCAGGTCATGTTGTAGGTAAAGCTGCGCCTCTACGCAATACCGTTGCAGCAATGTGGAGAGGTCTTGAGGTTGTGAGGTCGCTTCGCTTTCAGGTTGTAAGGTCGCTTCGCTTTCAGGTTGTGAGGTCGGTTCGCTTTCTGCTTGTATGGTTGTGTGGTTATCAGGTGATATCGCCTCGGAACTTGAAAGCGAAGCGACCTCACAAGCTGACAAGTTCACAGCCTCACAATCTGAAATCTCCTGCATACTCAAGTCGCTCAGCGTCTCGACCCTCCACACGAGATAGCAGGTCAGAGCGATGTTATACAACTGCAGCACATACTCGTAAACAGGTGCTGTTGAACTCATGGCATAGATGCCAAACATAAGCAGAAAGATGCCAAGCACCGTGAAGCTCTGCCACACCTCCTTGTGCTCCAGGTCTGCATAGTTGTCGCGCAGCCATCGTCCGTACAGCCTCAGTGCGCGTACCATATATATTGCTAAGCCGATGCCCAACAACATGAGATAGGCATAGAGTATCGGCAAAAAGGCAAAACTGCAATAGACAACACTCAATACCATTCCTATGACGAGCGGCAGCACCATCACGGCGACGGGCCATAGCGGGCGACGGCGATCCTGCAGCATGACGAGCAATATGACTATCGCCAGCGGAATAACCGTCATGGTGTCGAGCAGTCCGCCTAACAGGAAGAATCGTGCTTCATCATCGTCTGAGGTGAGGAAATTGGGGGGCAGATACCACAAGTGGCTCAAAGTCGTGGCTGCAAAAAGACCTGCCGTCCACCTGCGCAGGCGTACTGGCGACGTGATGTCCGGAGCAAAGGCGTTGCCTCTTCGTAGCAGCAGGTAGCAGCATGCTATCAACGATATCAAAGTCCCTGCTTCGTAAAGCATCATATAGAGGATATCCTCCTGTATCGGGTGGTCGTACATCGTTATGAGTGTTCGCTCTTCAATCTTACTCAGTGGAGCAATCTCGGTTAGCGACTAATGATACCCTTGTTTGTCAATAGTATTACAGCCAGCGTCATGCATTCTGTAACAGGAACGGCGAGCCACATACCTTGAGGATAAATGAATTCAGGCATCAGAATGAATGCCGGTATAAGGAATATCAGCCCTCGGAACAGCATGTACAACGTGGCCCGAGCGTTCCGCTCGGTGGCTTGATAATAGCCGATAATGGCAACATTCAATGCAAAGAAGATGGCAGAATAAGCGAACAAGGGGAGCCCGCCTATTGCAATCTCGTATGCACTGGTGCCTGCTTCGAGGAAAAGGCTGACAAGAGGCTTGGCACACAGGGTGAGAAACGTTGTTGCCAATACGCCACAGATGGTAGCGGTACTGAGGCTGACCCTGAAGGCTTTTCGCACACGATAGCGATTGCCTGCACCATGATTGAAACTGATGATAGGCTGGGCAGACTCTGCCACTGAATTGTTGACCATGAACACGATAGGATAAAGATAGCAGGCCACACTGAAGGCTGCTACACCATCTTCGCCCAGTTCGCGTATAAAGACGTAGTTGCCGGTAAGCAACATGACGGACATGGCCAGTTCTCCCAGCATGGAGGAGAAACCACTGCGAGCCATATAGCCGACATTGCGCGCTGTCAGATAAAAGCTGGTAAGACTGAGTTTCAGCCTGCAGATTTTGACCGTCTGTGCCTGGAAGAACATATACCAGACAACCATTGCTGCGGCAGCGGCACAACTAATCGATGATGCAATGCCGCTACCCGCAATCCCCATCTGCATTGGAAATACAAACAGCCAATCCAGAAAGATGTTCAGTAAGCCAGGAAAAATCTCCAGTGAGGCTGCAAACTTTGGAGAGCCGTCGAGCCTGATGACGAAGGCGCCAATCATCTGTATGACAATGCAAACACAGCCAGGAAGAATGGGTAGAAGGTAATCCTGACATAATGGCAATAGTGCATCGCTGCTTCCCATAAGCCGCAAGAAAGGAACGCGGAAGAAATAGACAGCAATGGCAATAATGGTCATCAGGAGCGTAGCCACTTCGAAGGCTTGGGTGATGTTGATATTTGCGGCTTTGTGGTTGTTTTGAGACTGGTGGATACTTGCCACGACAGACACGCCCACACCGAACATCAGCGCAATGCCCGTCGTAATCAGAAACAGTGGCGATACAATATTGATAGCTGCCAGCGCATTGCTGCCCACTCCCTGCCCAACGAATATGCCGTCTGCAACCGTAAATAGCGATGCAAACACCATTGATAACAACGTAGGATAGAAAATGCTGTTGAACAGCGGGTCGATCCTCGACTTTCCAAAGTCTATCTTGTCTCTTTCTTTGTCTTTTATTCTCTTTGCCATATTACATAGTCACCGCTAACTCCCCACCGTGTCGAATCGGCGAAATACACTTTATGAGTGCAAAATTACGAATAATAATCGAAAGTCACAAGAAATCAGCTGTCAAATTTAGGAAATCGTTGCGCCAAGGCATCTTTTACCTCTATAAAAAAAGCCTGTATTCTTCGAATATGGTGATTGATAAAGCTGAATATAGGGCGCAAAGGTTCTCTCCTCTTGCCTTTGCGCCCATGATTGCGGATCTACTAAATGCAGTAATACTTTGTCAGGAAATACGTTCTGTCCCAGTCCAGAATCTTTCGCTCGGATTCCTTTTCCGTGTGGATGTCTTTCTCGTCGAAAATCATCAGCTGCCTGTCCTTCGTGTCGTAGAGCGGCCACTCCTTGGCCTTGCCGTCGGGCGACTGGTCGGCGCTGAGCGAGGGATTGCCAGTCTTGGCGAACTGCACCCACATACGGCGCATGGTCTTCGAGAACGTCTCGTCGAACTGTCGCCCTGTGACGAGGGTCTCCTCCGGATGATTGAACACGGTAGAGAGCTCTACAGCATGTCCGCTTTTCATCAGCGGCACCGATGACTCAACCGTGAAGAAGTAGGCATACGTCTTGCCGCCGGCCTTTGTCTGGTTCTCCAACAGCCGGAAGAGCGGGGCGATGAACACAATCTGGTCGAACAGGCGGTTGGTGCTGGAGTATTCTGGGGTTACGTCCTTTGCCTCCTTGCAGTAACTCTCAACAAGGGCCTGCTCTTCCTTCGTCAGCTGAGCCATCTTCTTTGCCTTGCGGTCAGCGCCAAAGGCATTCCATCCCTCCAGTCCGACACCGCATATAAAGTAGCCCACTTCGTCCTTGGTGCAGCCCTGAAGGAAAGTCAGGTCTTTGGTGGCACCGTTTGCGTAGGCCTCATACGGGTCTTTGGGCAGCAGACTGCCGTCACGCTCCGCCCACACGCGCAGTCCGAGCAGGTCGCCTGCTGTGGCTATGAGTGTGTCTATATCGACCTTCTGCAGGTCTGCCACGGTCTTGCAGCCAAGGGCCTCCATCAATTCGTTGGTACAAGCGATGGCCTCTTCGGTAGAACGCGTGAATACGGGTGAGCCGCTCTGCACGATGACTTTCTGGAAATACTGATGTGAGCCCTTGATGAGCGGAAGCAGGCTTACGCTACCGCCACCGGCCGACTGTCCGAAGATGGTCACGTTGTCAGGATCGCCACCGAAGGCCGCGATGTTCTCATGCACCCACTTGAGGCCCATCATCTGGTCCATGAGTCCCAGGTTCTGCGTGTCGGGATAGTCCTTGCCATCCGGCAGATGCGACAAATGGAGGAATCCGAACACACCGAGCCTGTATTCGATGGAAACGAGGATGACGTCGGGATTCTCCTTGATGAAGTTGCAGCCCTCCTCACGTGGCTCGACCGTTCCGCCAACCTCGAAGGCCCCGCCGTGTATCCACACCATGACGGGCTTCTTCGCCGTAGACGCTCCCTCTGCCTTCCACACATTCAGATGCAGACAGTCCTCGCCCTTGGGGTAAAGAGAGGCTATCTGCCATACGTCCGCATTCTGGCAGGGGCTTTTACCATTGTAATAGGCTTCATAGACACCGTCGTCCGGGACACAGTCCACCGGTGCCTTCCAGCGCAGTTCGCCTGTGGGCTGCTTGCCGACGAAGGGGATGCCCTTGTAGGCTATCACGTCGCCGTTCTTCCTGCCGACAAAGGTACCGTTGATGCACTTCACGGCCAGCGACTTGTCGTAATTGCCGTCGGTGATCTGCTTGTTCTCGCCATATAGGGCTTCCATCCGCTCTCTCACCTCCTTCAGCTCGTCCTTTTCGCTTGTGTCGCGCGTAGGCTTGCTGCCCTTGCATGCCGTCATAACGGCTGCGCAGCCGCAGATAAGGATGGCGGCCAACATCCATTGTTTCTTATTCATGATTATAGTTTCATTTGGGTTTAACGTGTCCAGTACATCAGCGTTCCGTCAGCAACTTTCCAGTCGCAGCAGCTTCGGGCCTCGGAACTGTACGATGACGAGGTGCAGCTGCGTGTCGCGGCTCAGCAGGGCTACGCGCTCGCCTTGGCCGTATTGCCGTATCTGCGCGTCGGCATCCTGCCACTGGCTCTCGGCCTCGGCGTCGGTGGCGTCGGCCTTCAGGTATTTCAGTTCGATGATGTAGGAGTGTGCGATGTCGGGCTGCCGCAGCTTGTCGGGCATGAGGAAGAAGTCGCAATAACCGTGGTTCAGCTCTACCTCCGGCGCCGTCAGGTAGCCCTGATACATGTTCAGGTAGGCCAGGAAGTATCCCTGCAGGTGTCGCTCGCCCTCGATGGCGGAGCGCACGGCAGAGTCCTCGCGATAGCAGTCGGCGATATATTGCAGCAGCGTGCGCCACTCGCCACGATAGGCTGCTGCCCTGAATGCCTCTTTCAGTTCCCATGTGTCAATGTCTGAGGCGCGCTGGTACTCATCTAAGAGGAAGTCGTAGTACTGGCGGCGCACGTTGTTGTTGGGGATGCCCAGCTGCTGCTCGCCATGATACGTCCCCGTCATGGTGATCATGCCGTAGTAGTAGAGCAGCGAGATGAAGTTCTCCTTCTTGATCAGCTCGATGGCGGGGAAGTAGTCCTTCACCTTACTATATATATAGCCGTCCTGCGCGATGCGATGTACGATTCTCCGGCGGTACGAGTCGATGGTGTCGAGGCGGATCAGCTGGCGCAGCTTGGTGTAGTCGGTCTTGGCGTTGGGGTCCTCCATCGAGTCGGGGGGAGTGCCAAGAGTCAGTAGAGTATTGACGTAGTACGTCACCATGTTCGAGTTGAACATCTTCGGATCGGTCTTGAGCGACCGCTCGGCGAAGCAGTAGTTGTCGTACCACGGGCGCATCTGGTCGAGCATCTCGTCGGTGGACAATTCAGTGCCCGACAGCGGGCGGTAGTAGTCGAGCATGACCCTCACCTCCGGCTCGCTGAAGCCAAGCACCTGGTTGAACCACGGGTTGGTAGTGATGTTGGTGGCGATGTTGTAGCCGCTGGTCAGGTCGTCCATCGTCACGGGCGACACGCCCATCATCAGTATACGGTCGAAGTTGCCCTTGAAGAGCTTGAACAGGTCGCGGTAGAATCCGTCGGCGTGGGTCAGCGTGCGGTAGACGGCCTCCCCGTGCTGCGCCAGCACGGTGTTGGTGAAGTTGTCGTACTCGTCGAGGATCAGGTAGAGACGGTTGCCGTATTTCCTGGCTGTATCCAAGATGTAGTTCAATTTGCCGTTGGCACTGTGGTATTGTTTCACCTCCTTGACGAAGCCGTCAAAGTACATGTCCTCATATTTGCTGGCAAAACTGTTCAGGGTGATGTCCATGTAGAGATCGAGGTTTTCCTTCAACTGGTCAATGGTCCCCGTTACCCTTGAGAAGTCGAGCCTCATTACCTGGAACCTGCCTCGGTTCTCCGTCGGGTGCTCATGAATCCACAGCCCACTGAACAGCCGGTCCCAGTCCGCCGTCTGCTTGCAGTCGTAGTAACTCTCCATGACGCTCAGCATCAGCGTCTTTCCAAATCGGCGCGGGCGGCAGAAGAACAGGAAGCTGCTCACCTGCTCGAATTTCGGAATCCACGCGGTCTTGTCCACATAATAGTAGTTCTCTATCCGTATGCGGCGGAAGTCGGCGATGCCCATCGGCAATAGTTTGAAGTCTGGCATAAGCGTCAAAGTACGGTTTTATATGAAACGTCGCTGCAAAGTTACGAAAATTATGCGAACCAGCCAAAAATGTGAACCTAATTCTGCTGGCATAAGCCCGTAAAGGCTTTTGCTCTACTCGACGGCCTCGATGGTGACGAATGCCGTCATGCCGGGCATCAGGTGGGGATGCGGTTTCAGCGTTGCCTCGACGCGTATCATGCCGTTGTCGTCGATGACCGGGCTGACGGCAGAGACGGTGGCCGGATGATGCTCGTTGGGGAAGGCAACGGTGGTGGCCGACACTGTGGCTCCCTTCTCATATTTCGCCAGTTCGTTTTCGAGCACGTCGAAGCTCACCTTCAGGTGCTCGATGTCCACAATCGAGAAGAGCGGCTCGCCAGGCCGGGCAGTACCGTAGAGTGTGTTCTGAATGTTCCGCACGTAGCCGGAGACGGGAGCCGTGATGGTGCAATACGTCAGCTGGTGCTCCAGCTCGTGCAGCTCGGCCTTCGCCTCGTTGTAGCCGCTGTTGATGCGGGCCAGGTGCTTGAGCTTTTCCGGCGCATCGTCCAGATGGTCGCGCTTGTAGCCCTGGCCCATCAGGATGGCCTGATACTGGAACTCAGCCTTCTCCAGACGGGCGCGGCAGTGGCCGATCTTCTCGCGCAGGGCAGCGTCGCTCAGCCGGGCCACCACCTGGCCCTTCTTGACATACTGCCCCAAGCCCTCTATGGCGAACATGACGATTTGCTCTGCCATACGGCTGCAGACGGGCGTCTCGCTTACTGCCTCTATCCTGCCTTTGTTGGCTGACCGGAATTCCGATACTTGCTGACGTGCCGGGGCCTTGGCTGGTCTCACACTCAGTGTGTCCGTCGGTTGTGAGGCATATTGCACATCCGTTTTCGGCTGACAGGCAGTGAAAAGGCAGAAAGGCAGAGAGGCGAAAAGGTAGAATATATATTTACTCATAATCTTCAATTATCAATTATCAATTCTCAATGAGTGTTTGCAGGTGATAGTAGGCAGTCCAGAATTCCTCCAGGGCAGCCAGGTAGTTGGCGTAGGCCGTCACCCACCGGTTCTGCCCCAGGCTGAAAGTGTTGATGTCGCAGAGGCCGTTGGCATAGCTCTCCACCGTCTCGTAAAAGTTGGTTTCTGCCAGCGTGATGGTTTTCTGGCAACTCTCAAGCATCCTTCTGCTGTCGTGCAGCTTCTGCAGGGTTACGATGGCATCTTCTTCCAGCAGTCGCTCTGTCTCCTGGAGTGCCGACTGCTGCCGTTCCCCCCAAGCCACGGCTGCGGCATGCCGCTTTTTGGCAGCCCCGTGGTCCATCAGCGGTATCGACACCTGTACGGCGCCTAAGGCATACAGCTGCTGGTCTTTGTAGGCACCGCCGAAGGTTCTGTCTACTTGTTGCATTCCCAGGTTGATGTCCAGCCCCACGTTGATGCCCCGCTCCTTGCGTGCCTTTTCCTCCTGGTGGCGTGCTTCGGTCAGCTCGGCCAGCTGGTGCTGGTAGGCCGGGCTGTTGCTCCTGGCCAGCATCGCTACCTGCTCGGCGGTATAGGGGGTGGGCGGTGGCATTTCGGGTATGACCATCAGCGCCGTGTCGTTGGGGATCTGCTTCATGCGCAGCAGCGAGGCCAGTTCCGTGCGTGCCTCCTGCTCGTCCTTGCGGGCAGCAGCCAGCAGGTTGGCCGAGTTCTGCAGTTGCAGTTCCATGGTGTGCAGTTCCTGCAGCGTGACGATGGCGATGGTGGCTTTCTCGCGTGCGATGGCCAGCACGGTGTCGTTCAGGCTCAGCTCCTCCTGTCGAATCAGTGCCATCCGCTGTCGGCACAACAGTCGGAAGTAGCGCACGGCGGCCTCCTCGGCGATGCGCCGCAGGTCGTACTCATGCTGCTGGCGGGCAGCCTTCAGCCGCTGGTCCTCCACCTGTTTCTCCCACCTGTGTGGATTGTAGCCCAGCAGCGTGTTGCTGTAGCCCACGAGCAGCGGACTGGCCACGAACTGTCGCGGGTGGCCGGAGGCGTCCTCACGGAAGAACTCACTCCAGATGGCCTGCGTGCCCACGTAGGCCTCGCCGCCGAAGGGCAGCACCTTCTGGCTGAGCCTGAGCTGTGCCGAGGTGGAGAGGATGTCGAAGTTGCGCAGGTAGACGTAGTCGCGGGTGGGGTCGCTGACGATGCGCGAGTAGTTGGGCACCACCTTCAGCGACAGCTGCGGCTTGCGTAGGGCTTCGAAGGCCTCGTAGGATGCCTGTCGGCTCTGTAGCTCCTGCCGGCTCTCGAAGGCGGTGATGGCACTGTCCTGTGCCAGTCGTATCGCCTTGTCGAGCGTCAGCGGTGCCTGCCCCCTGCTGCCTTGTGGAAGCATGCCGAGAAGGGCTGCCACCATGGCGACAAGCGTCCCAACATTAACGGTAGACAATTCTTTATTCTTCATTTTTAAAATATCCTTTGGCCTGGAGCTGCTCGAAGTTGCCGTCGTCGGCCACGCGGCCGTCCTTGAGCACGATGATGCGGTTGCACTGCTGGATGGTGCTCAGACGGTGGGCAATGACGATGCGTGTACATTTCAGCTTGGCCAGATTCTCCACGACGATATGCTGGCTGATGTTGTCGAGTGCCGATGTAGCCTCGTCGAGAAAGAGCACCTTGGGCTTCCTGACCAGCGCACGGGCGATGAGTATGCGCTGGCGCTGTCCGCCGGACACCCCTTTGCCGTCGACGGTGATGGGTGTGTCCATGCCTAAGGGCATCCGGCTGATGTCGCCGTCGAGTGCCGCCATGCGGGCTGCCTCCCAGGCGTCGTCGTCGGTGAGCACCGGATTGTTGAAGATGATGTTGTCGCGGATGGTGCCCTCCACGAGCTGGCCGTCCTGCATGCAGATGCCGATGCAGAACTGTCGCAGGCTGCGCAGGTTGATGTCGCTGATGTCGTACTGGTCGTAGAAGATGGAGCCCGCCAGCGGCTTCTCCAGTCCCATCATCAGTCGCATCAGTGTGCTCTTGCCGCAGCCCGACGCTCCGACGAGTGCCACGTAGTCGCCGCTATTGATGCTTAAGTTGAGACCGTCGAAGAGCAGCGGCATATCGTCGGCATAGCGGAACCGCAGCCCGCGTATGTCAATCCGTCCGGTAATGGTCCTTACCACGCTGGCTTCCTCCTTTGCCTCTGTCTTGCCTTCCAGGATGGGTCGGCAGAGCTGTATTTCCGGCAACATACGCGACACCAGGGACGTGACACCCTGCAAATTGGACACCGCCTGGCAGACTATTCCCAGTACGGCACAATAGGCTATATAGTCGGAAAGCGACAGCCGGTAGTGCCAGGCCGCCCACATCGTCACAATCATGGGCAACAGTCTGAGGCAGTAGCCGATGCCGGTTACGACGAAACTGACCAGCGGCTGTCGGCTGCTAAATGCCTCTGTAGGGGCGTATGCCTTTGCCCACTGATGGAAGGCGCGGAACTCCGCCCCCGTGGTCTTGATCTTCTGAATGCCTGAGAACAGGGCAAACAGCATGCCGATGAGGCGTGAGCCGCTGGCGTTCACGCTGCGCTGCACTTTTTGTGTATAGTGGCTCTCCAGTACGAGGGCCACTATCCTTATTAGGATGACGATGATGCCGGTGTAGAGCAGCGGTCCGCCATAGATGAAGAACTGTGCCACCATGACGCCCGAGAACAGGAACGTGAGTGCCATCGACAGGAAATTGGCCGTCAGGTTCGAGCTGACGCGCGACAGCGACAGCAGGCGGTTGCTCAGGTCGCCGGGCGTGAACTGCTTGGCAAACGTGGCGGGCATCTGCAGCAGGCGCGACATGAGGGCCGTCTGCAGCGCATACTCCACCTTGTCCTTGATGCGCACCACCACCAGGTTGCGGGCCACCTGTACCATCGTCAGCCCCACGGCGGCGCTGATCAGCAGCACCGCAATGGGAACTATCTGGCTGGCGTCGCCTGAGGGTACGACCTCCGAGAAGATGAGCTTCGACACCCAGGGGGTGAACATCGTCAGCAGTGCCACGCCGATGCCTGCCATGAGGATGTACAGCAGGTCGTACTTGCAGAGACTATAAGCAGTATAGCGCAGGATCGACTTGACAGTCAGGTGGTCTTCTGTCAGAGGCAGACAGGTCATCAGTGCCTCCTGCTTCAGCAGGTTGGCATGGCGGCTGGCCTTCATCACCTGGCTGGTCTTCGGGTGGGTGAATGTGTAGTCGGCGAAGCCGGGCTCCAGTATGACGGGGGTGTTGTCGTTGGCCATGAATCCCATCATGTAGCCTGAGCAGCGTGCCCACCAACGGTCGGTGAGGGTGATGTGTCGGTAGAAGATGTTGTAGCGTTCCAGCAGCGTCTCCGCCTGCTCCGCGTCCGGCGGTAGTTCCACGGCATTCTCCATCTGTTTCCACAGCTTCCTGTCGATCATGGAGCGCAGGATGGCCTGTGCCTGGCTCATCGCCTTGCGGTCGCCGTCCATACGCTGGGCCAGTTGCTGGAGAAATATATTTGCTTTCATTGGCTCAGGCGTATTTTAAGAGATTGCCGTACAGGCCGTCCGCCTGCCGCAACTCGTCGTGGGTGCCGTGCTGAGTGATATGCCCGTGCTCTATCACATAAATCTGATCGCATTGGGCGATAGTCTCTAAGCGGTGGGCAATCATGATGAGCGTGATGCCCATGTCGTAGAGATGTTTCATCACCTGCGCTTCTGCCTTAGGATCGAGTGCCGAGGTGCCCTCGTCCATCAGCAGGATGGTGGGCTCCTTGGCCAGGGCGGTGGCTATCTCGATGCGCTGCCGCTGCCCGCCGCTGAAGTTCTTGCCGCGCTCTGCCACTACGCCCTGGTAGGCCCCCGGTCGCTCCATGATCTCCTCGTGTATCTGCGCGTCGCTGCAGGCCAGCACCATGGCGAAGTCCTCTATCGACTCGTCCCACATCTTCACGTTGTCGGCAATCGTTCCCTCGAAGAGCGTCACGTCCTGGTTGATCACCGCGACGGAGTTGACCATCGTCATGCGGTCGACCTCCCGCCGGGGCTTGCCGTCGAAGAGCACCTCGCCCTCCCACGGCTCATAGAGTCCCGACACTAGGCTCAGCACGGTGCTCTTGCCGCAGCCCGACGGGCCTACGAGGGCTATGCGCTCGCCGGCCTTGATCTTCATCGAGAAGTGGCTGATGATGGGAGGCAGCGAGCGGTCGTAGCCGAAGGTGACGTCGCGCAGCTCTATCTCTCCCGAAAGCTTGGCCACGTCGGGCAGCTCGTCGCCAGCTGGCAGGCGCAGGTCTGGGCTCTCCTGCCCGCAGTCGGCCACTTCCTTGATGCGCTGGATCGACGAGCTAAGCCTGAAGAAGGTCTGTATGCTGGATATGGTTCTGTTGATAGGATAAATGGTTTCATTGATAAACCCCTGTGAAGCCAGCAGCATGCCCGGTGTCAACTCGCCCTGCAGGATGAGCCAGGTGCCAAGACACAGAATGACACCGTTGGTCAGCTGCAACAAGATCTCTGGCATAGCACTTATATATATAGAGGTACTAACGGTGGTCACGCGGGCATTCATGGCCTGTGCGTAGGCCTTTTCCCACTGTGCGAAGAAGTGGCGCTCGCCACCTAATGACTTGATGGTCTCCAGATTACTCATACCCGTCATCGTGACGTTCTGTAGTCGTGCGTCGGTCACTTCCTGTTTCATGGCGATTTTCTTCTGGATAGTGGTAGTGGTACGCATCACGTAGATGAGCAACAGGATTGAGAAAATCTCCAGCAGTCCCAGTTTCCAGTTGAAGAGCATGACGAAGTAGCAACTGACGACGGGCATGATGGCTATACTCAAGATTGGCAGAGAGTAGTCCATCAGTTTGCTGGTTTTTGAGATGGTGGCGTAGCGGGCCACCAGTTCGCCCGGCGAGAACTGCGTGAGCCGTGCCATCGGCAGCCGTAGCACCGTCCACAGGTAATTAGTCGATGTGGTGATGTTGATTCTTGCCTGGCTCTTCCGGCGCAATACAGGGAACATAATCCACAACAGCAGTTCCACGGCGAAGAGGGCGATGTAGAGTGTCAGCAATGGCCCGAACCACTCTGGATTCTTCTGCGTGATGATATTGTCGGTGTACACCTGCTGGAACAGTGGCGGCAGCAGACAGATGACGGAGTCGATGGCCGTGAGTACTGTTCCGTTGATGGCAAAAATCAGGTTGCCCTTCAGGAAATAACTGAAGGCCGCCCTCATCGACAGTCCTGTTTTCTTCATACTTTTTTCAATTAGTAATTATGATTACCTCATGCGCTTCAGTAAATGAGTAATGAGAAATGCGAAATGGTGATTTCATTTTTTTTCACTCCAGCTTCATCTGCAGGCTGCGCAGTTGCGTCCGCGATGCCTCAAACAGGTACTGGAACATACTGCGGCGGCGCGTCTCGGTGAGCACCGAGCAGTAGGTGCCGATGCCCATGCTCACGCCCTCCGGCTCTCCGAACGACCAGTCGTAGCCCGCAGGGTCGGTGGGCGAGGGCAGCAGGTCGATGAGCACCTCGTAGACCGTCTCCGTCCCGTCGCCCAGCAGCCGCTGGGCCAGGGCGTCCGACTTCAGCGTCTGGCGCACGTCGTCGGCATCGGCAGGATAGCGCACCACCCCGCTGATTCGCCCCCTGACGTAGCCTATCTCGTCGCGCTTCTCGTCGGCAGGCCACACCTGCGCCTCCATGCCTATGCTGAGGCGGCGCTGCGCCTCGTTGTCGGCGTAGGCGATGAGACGTCCTCGCCCCGACGGCCCGTCGGCGGCAGTGCCGCCCACCACGCTCACGATAGGCTCGAAGGCTTCGAACGGCTCGTTGTCGGCCTTCGTGCTGATCACCAGGCCGTCCACCGTGCTGGTCAGGTAGCTATGGCCCTCGCCCACCGACACCATGGCTATCGCCTGGCCCCGCCGCACGCTGTCGCCATTGTGTACCAGCATGGTGCGCACGATGCCCCTGTTGGGCAGCGTGGCGTCGGTAGTGCCCTCTACGGGGAACACCACGCCCGAATAGTATGCCTTGTCGCTCACGGTGCCCAGCACGCCCCACACAATGAATGCCGCCATGAGCAGCCCTATGGCCGCGGCCAGCAGGTACGTGGGCACGTAGGTCACCCGCAGGTGGTCGGCCATCTGCTCTGGCGACTGTAGTTCTTTCTTCGAATCCTCTTTCATAATGTCAAGCTGTGCCTTATGTTTGTTTTTTTGCAAAGATACGACGATTTTGTCGAATGTGTTATTCCGATGCCGCATTTTTAAGATTGTTTATGAACTCCTGCGGCAAGCGAGAAACAAATAAAAAAGGGGGCGACTTGTTGTGATTCCGCGTTTTTTTCGTAATTTTGCAGTCGAAAAAGAGCGACTGACTGATATGATGAGTGATATTACAGACAGGTGGAGGGCGTTTCAGGAGTGGCAGCAGCAGCCCTACCAGGTGGCGCCGAAGTCGGCAGAGATGCATCGCTGCGCGACCTGCGGCGAGGAGTATCAGGGAAACTACTGCCCGCGTTGCGGACAGTCTGCCAGGATAGGGCGCTACTCGCTGAAGAAGGCCTTGCTGCTGTTTCTCGATGTATGGGGACTGGGCAACCGGGGTATGTTCCGCACGCTGCGCGACCTGCTGCTGCGCCCGGGCTACATGATCCGCGACTATATCTCAGGCATGCAGATGGCCTATTTCCCACCGTTCAAACTGCTGTTTCTGCTGGTGGCACTCGAGATGGTGGTGGCATCAGGATACAATCTGAAAGACATGCGCTTCTTGGTCTCTGCCGCTACGGAGCAGGCTATGCCGGCGGCTGCCGATTCCGCCGCGAAGGAAGAGGCCGAGGGCGCGTCGGCCAAGGAAGAGCCGAAAGAGAAGGATTTCGCCACGGCGGGGCATTGGGTGGGCAACTTCTTAGATGAGTTCTCGGAGAAATACCCCAATGTCGGAAGGCTGTTGATACTGCTTTTTATGTCGGTGTTCATCTATTTTTCCGTCCGCAAGAGTCCTGCCGTCCCCGACCTGCGGTTCTCGGAGCTATTCGTGGCGATGGTATATAGCCTGGATATGATTACCATTTACATCGTCGTGTTCAGTTTCTTCGGCCTCTCTTCTGATGCTTACGTCTATGCGCTCCTGCTGTTCTTTATCATTCCGCTGAAGCAGCTGACTGGCTTCAAGTGGTGGAGAACCACTCTGCTAATCCTGCTTTCCTATCTGTATGCCGTGATTCTGATAGCCCTCGTCGTGATAGCCAGCTATTTCATCATGGGGGGCTGATAGGGCATAGCGCCGCAAAAACAAGGCTCACGGGGGAGGTAATTCCCTCCCGTGAGCCTTGACTTGGGGGAGAGCGGGTCAGGGCATATAGTAGTTGGTCAGGAAGCAGGTACGCTCCCAGTCAACGATCTTCAGCTCCGACTCCCGGGCGGGATGGATGTCATGCTCGTCGAGCACCATCACCTGCTTGTCATCCGTGTTGTAGAGCGGCCACTCATGGGCCTTGCCGTCGGGCGACTGCTCGGCGGTGAGCGACGGACAGCCGGTCTTGGCGAACTGCACCCACATACGGCGCATGGTCTTCGAGAAGGTCTCGTCGATGGCCCGGCCTGTGAAGTCGTCGAACTCTGGATGGCCGAATACTACCGACAGCTCTGAAGCATGGCCGCTCTTGATCATTGGCTGTGCCGACTCCACGGTGTAGTAGTAGGTGTAGGACTTGCCGCCGGCCTTGGTCTGCTCCTCGGACAGGCGGATCTGGGGTGCAATGAACATGATCTGGCTGAACAGCCGGACGGTGGCCTCGTAGCGCGGACCTTCGATACTGTTGCAGTAGCTCTCCACCAGCTGCTTCTCCTCGTCCGTCAGCTGGGTGAGCTTCTCGGCCAGTCGCCCTTCGGCCCACGCATTCCACACATCCTCGCCGACGACGCCGAGGAAGGTGTTCATCTCGTCCTTGTTGCAGCCCTGCAGGAACTCTATGTCCTTAGCAGCACCGTTGGTGTAGGCCTCCCACGTGTTCAGCGGCAGGTAGCGGCCGTCTCTCTCAGGGAATGTGCGTATGCCGAGCTTCTGAAAGAACCCATACAAGTCTGTCCATACCTCTGCCAGCTTCTCGGCGCTCACCTGCTTCAGGTCGCTGACGGTCTTGCAGCCGAGGGCCTCCATGAGCTTGTCGGTACACACGATGGCCTGCTCGGGCGTTCTTGTCTGGCTGGGGGAACCGCTCTGGATGATGACACGGTGGAAATACTCGTGCGAAAGGCTACGGGTAGGCGCGTCAGCGGGAATGCCCTTGATGAGTGGCAGCAGGGCGCAGCTGGCACCGCCCGCCGACTCACCCCAGATGGTCACGTTGCCGGGGTCGCCGCCGAAGGCTGCGATATTCTCATGCACCCACTTCAGGGCCATCATCTGGTCCATGAGTCCCAGGTTGGGTGCGTCCTGATAGTCCTTGCCGTCGGACAGGTGTGCCAGGTGGAAGAATCCGAAGAAGCTTACCCTGTAGTTGATGGTGACAAAGATGACGTCGGGGTTCTCCGTCACGAGGTTGTGGCAGTCGTACTGTGGGTCGGTGGTTCCGCCCACCTCGAAGGCACCACCGTAGATCCACACGATGACAGGTTTCTTTTGGACAGCGTCGTCATTCCGCCAGATATTCAGATACAGGCAGTCCTCGCCCATCGGATAGAGGGCTGAGGGGTCGCCAGGTGCCTGAACGGGCGTCTTACCATAGTAGTAGGCCTCATAGACGCCGCTGTCGGGCATAACATCTACAGGGGCTTTCCAGCGCAGGTCACCTATGGGCTGCCGGCCTACAAAAGGAATGCCTTTATAGGAGATGATGTTCTCCTTCTTTTGGCCTACGAACGTGCCGTTGATACACTTGACGGCGAGAGACTCGTCGTAACTCCCGTCGGCAATCTGCTGATTCTCGCCGTATTGCGGCATCAGTTTCTCCTCAATTTCGCTCATAGTCTTATTAGTTATTTGTCAAAGCGCATAATACTTGGTCAGGAAGTAGGTCCTCTCCCAGTCAACAATCTTCAGTTCTGACTCCTTGGCCAGATGGATGTCCTGCTCGTCGAGTACCATCACCTGCTTCTCCTTCGTGTCGTAGAGCGGCCACTCATGCGCTTTGCCGTCGGGAGACAAGTCAGCCGTAAGCGACGGGTTGCCGGTCTTGGCAAACTGTATCCACATCTTGCGCATGGTCTTGCAGAAGGTCGCATCGAAGGCACGGCCTGTATCAGCCGACATCTCCGGATGATTGAATACCGCTGCCAGTTCTATCGCGTGTCCGCACTTCATAACCGGATCGGGCGACTCCGGCGTAAAGTAGTAGGTGTAGCATTTGCCGCCTGCCTTGGTCTGCTCCTCCGACAGACGGATGATAGGTACATTAAACCAACTCTGGCTCAGCAGACTGGCGAACGGCTGGAAGTCGTCGCCATCCACATCCTTCATAAAACTCTCCACCACAGCTTTCTCGTCGGCAGGCATCTGGGAGAACTTCCCCTTCTTGCGGGTTTCCGCAAACTGCTGCCAGCCTTCCGGGCCGAAACTAAACACGAAGAAGTTCATCTCGTCCTTGTTGCACCCCACAAGAATACTGATGTCCTTTGCCGCACCGTTGGCGTATGCCTCAAACGTGTCTGTAGGCAGGTGCTTTCCGTCTCTTTCAGGGAACTGGTGCAGGAAGTTCACGGCAGATGCTTCAAAGACTTTCTGCCCGTCAACCTTCAGGAGGTCGCCGACAGTCTTGCAGCCAAGCTCATCCAGCAGTCTGTTGGTGCATTCGATGGCCTCTTCCGTAGACCTTGTCAGGTTGACGGAGCCGCTCTCGGCGATGAGTCGCTTGAAATACTGGTGCGAGCCCTCGATCAGTGGAAGCAGCGTACAACTTCCGGCACCGGCCGACTCACCGAAGATGGTCACGCAGTCGGGGTCGCCACCGAAGGCTGCTATGTTCTCATGCACCCACTTCAGTGCCTTGACCTGATCCAGGAGGCCCAGATTCTGTGAGTCAGGATAGTCCTTGCCATCCGGCAGATGGGACAGATGCAGGAAGCCCATCACGCCGAGACGGTAGGCGATGGTGACGACGATGACATCCGGATTCTCCTTGATGAAGTTGCAGCAGTCGAACATCGGGTCGATGGTTCCGCCCGCCTCAAAGGCACCGCCGTGAATCCACGCCATGACCGGCTTCTTCACATCCGACGCTTCGTCAGACTTGCCCTTCGGGCGAGCCTGCTCACGCTCGGCAGAATCCAAGAACTCTTGGTTCTGCTCTCGCTCATTCGCAGCCTTAAAAACATTCAGATACAGGCAGTCCTCGTCCATATAGTAGAGGGAGCCGGTCTCCAACTGTCCGTTGCCGAATGCACTCTTGGCATTGTAATAGGCCTCATACACGCCATCGTCGGGCACACAGTCCACCGGAGCTTTCCAGCGCAGCTCGCCTACGGGCTGTTGGCCGACATAGGGGATGCCCCTGTAGACAATGACACTATCCTTCTTCCTGCCGACGAAAGTACCGTTGATACACTTCACGGCCAGCGACTGGTCGTAGCTGCCGTCGGTAATCGGCTTGTTCTCGCCACCGTACATGGCCTTCAGGGCCTCTCTAATCTCGTTTAAATCCATTGTGTTATTTTATTGATGACTTATTGGTTCGCCTTATATGTTGCGATACGCTTGGCCACGTTTTCCTTGATGTTGTTGTAGTAGAACGTATAGTCGTTGTCGTGGAAACTTGCCGGCCCGAAGAAATCTTTTGCGTCGATGGGCTTGGCTGTAGTGGTAGACACAACCACGCCGCGTGCCAGGCTGATCTGCGCATCGGCACCTACGTCGCCAATCTCATACTCGTTGGTCTTCGCGTTAAACACGAGCGACCCCTTGTTCTCACTGGCCGGGGCGTAAGTCTCGTCGAGTTTCCAGTTCAGTGGGTTGATGCTGATTTCACCAGGCAGCACCACGACGTTCTTGGCGCTTTCCTCTACATTCTTGGGGCCTTCTGTGTTCCAACTGACGATGACGCCAGCGTCACTCTCGCCTGTGGCGAACTTCAGGTGCGGATAGTCCTTCAGGTCATCCTTCGTGATGGAGTAGCCGATGGCGTAGGCGGCAACCATTCGCTTATAGTAATCGGGGTGTTCCTTGAAGTAGTGCTTCAGCACGTATCTTACCATGGCCGAGCCCTGGCTGTGGCCCGCGATGATGAACGGGCGGCCATTGTTCAGGTGCTCGAAGAAATAGTCGAGCGCAGCCTTGATGTCAGTATAGGAAGCGCCGGCAAGACCTGGGTCGAGGCTCCCGTACTTGCTCGACAACTCTCCTGCATATCTCATGCCTACCTGGCGGTAGAAGGGCGAAAACACATTACAGGACTCCTCAAACACGCTGGCATTGGTCTGATACTCGCCTTGTGCGCGGAATACCATCTCAGGGTTGTCGATAGGCACATAGTCGGGCGCATCCTTGTCGAAACTCATGTCGATATACGACGTCGAATAGATGTAGAACGCATCGACATCCTTGGTGGGTTTATGAGTCTGGACCCAGTTGTTGTCGTCGCTGTAGTCGATCTTCACGTCTGCCTCACCGCCAGGCTTCGCGGGAACCGGGTTGTCGTCTTTGTTACAGCACGAGGTGAGCACCATTGTTGCGCCGCAAGTCAGGATGGCGGCAAGCATCCACATTCTTGATTTTTTCATAATACAAATAGTTTTGGGAATTGATTTCTGTGCAAAAGTAGTCAATTCCCGATGAAATCGCAATATGCAGATGCCTGTAGCCATAGAGTTTTGAGAATTTAGAAGCAGTTTTTTACGATTCTGAAGTGTTTTGCTGCTCCGTACTGTCGTTTCTTTCCGCTCCCGAGCAGTGCATCCACTCCCTCGCCGTCATTCCCATGCTCTGCTTGAAGGCGGCATTGAATGTGCTGTAGCTGCGGAAGCCACTCTGGTAGGCCAGATGCTTGGTCGGCGCAGACTGACGGGCGGCGGTTGTCTCATGATAGAGCTTGACGAAGTGCTGGATGCGCAGGTCGTTGATATAGGCATTGTAGGTGATGCCCTGCAAGGCAAAGTACTTGCTGAGATAGGATCGGTTGGTGCCTATCTGCTTGGCCAACTGCGCCAGGGAAATGTCATGCTGCAGATAGAGTTGCGGCTCCTCGCAGTGCTGTTTCAGCAGTGAAGTAAAGTCTTTAGGTTGTGAGGTTATGAGGTTATTAGGTGACGTCACCTCATAACCAGAAAGCGAAGCGACCTCATAACCTGAAACCTTGTGAATGCTAAGGTCGCTCAGTGTCTCCACGCGCCATAGGAGGTAGCAGATCAGTACGACGCAGAGGGCCTGCATGAAGTAAGGATTGGGTGCCCCGTCGTCGCTGGACTCATAGAAGCCGAACATCAGCAGAATGATGGCCAGCACCACGAAACTGCTCCACACCTCCTTGTGCTCCAGGTCGGCATAATTGTCGCGTAGCCACCGGCCGTAATGCCTCACCTCGCGTACCATATATATTATTAGGCCGCCCACCAGCGCCACCACGTAGACATACATGACCGGATAAAGAGCAACGCTACGCTTGGCAACGCAGACAGCCATTCCTAAAGCAATCGGTGCCGTCATCACGACGATGGGCCACAGCGGGCGCCTACGGTCTTGTAGCATAACAAGCAATACGACTATCGACAGGGGAAAGACCGTCAGGTTGTCCAGCATCCCCCCGACCAGTTCGGTCATCAGGATGTCGTCGCTTGAGGTAGCGAATAATATCGGCATATACCACACGTGATTCAAAGCGATGGAGGCTATGAACACGCCTGTCCACTGGCGCAGGCGCTCAGGGGTCGTAATAGCAGTGGAGAAGGCATTGCCACGCCGGAACAACAAGTAGCAGCTTGTCATCATGGCCATCGCCGTCACTACAGAATAGAAAATGATAAAGAGGATGTCCTCCCGAATCTGATCATACATGATTGGTTTCTCTTTGCTGCCAAATACTATGTTTTTTGCAAAGTTACGCTGTTATAGTTGAATATGCAATTATTGTATCGTATTTTTAAGATTGTTTATGAACTCTTGCTACGGATGACTTGCTTGTCATGTAATTACAGGGACGGCCCTTTTGCTGCTAACAAAAGAACCGTCCCCGTGTTATCAAGCTTTGAACACCTCTTCGCCGTCTACGATGGTGGCGATGATGTTGGCCTGAGCCACCTTCTCGATGTCGTCGTGCAGGAAGTCGCAGTCGAACACCGTCATATTGGCTATCTTGCCGAACTCGATGGAACCCATGCGGTGCTCCTGGTGGAACTGACGGGCAACGTTGATAGTCATAGCACGCAGCGACTGCTCGCGGGTGATAGCCTCCTCGACGTTGCGCTGAGTGTTGCCCGTGATACCGAGGAAACCCTCTGGTGCCGCACGCTTCTCTGCCATGTAGATGCTGTATTTGACGTTCATCATCGGTGAGATGGGATAGTCGGAGTGGAATACCACGTTGGCTCCTGCATCACAGAAGGATTTGACGGGATAGCCTTGATGGGCCAGTTCCTTGCCGACGTAGGCCACTTCCTGGTCATAGACACCAGGAACAGCAGGCGACCAGAGCGGTGCAACAGCAGGTATGCTGCGGGTGGCTGCCATGCGGCGGATGTCCTCATCAGCCACGTAGTGCAGGTGTGCCAGCACGTTGCGCTGGTCCATGTCGCCAGTAATCTTCTCCGCGTCCTCGATGCAACCCAGCATGAAGTGCGTGGCACCGCCGCCCTCGGCGTGGACGTGTACAGAGAGTCCCTCCTTGTCGGCTTCAACGAGCAGGTCCACCATCTTGTCGTGGTCGTTGAAGCGTTCCACGCCATGATAGCCCGGCTGGTCGAGATAGTCCTGGTTCTGCCAGCCCGTATGTGCCTCTGTCACGCCGTCGAGGAAAGCCTTGATGCCGATAAACTGGAAATATTCGCCGCTGAACGCTGCACGCTTGGCGGCGACACGGGCTACTTCTGCCTTAGGGTCTGCAACATTGTCGGGCGTCAACGAGTAGGCGTAGGTGCGCAACTTCAGTCGGCCTTCTTGCTCCAGCTCGTGATATGCCTGGGGCGATTCTCTGTAGAAGAGTTCTGCGCCGGCATCGCCCACGGCAGTATAGCCGCTGCTGAGGGCAAACTGCTGCCAGACGAGCAGATAGCGTTTGCCGTCCTCAAGGGTTACGGGAATCTTTGGCAGGATCTCCACTACCGGCCGCTCGCAGATGTAGCCGTCCGGCTCGCCGTTGGCGTCGACATGCACCTCGTCGTAGCCGTACTTCTTAGCGTATGCTGCATCGATGCCGGCCCACTCGAGGGCCCTGGTGTTGAGCAGCATCGAGTGGCCGCCACCGGTCTGCATGATGAGCGGCTTGTCTGAGCAGATGTCGTCGAGATACGCCTTGCTGACATATTCATCGTTTTCCACCCATCCTGCAGCTATATAGAACCCGCGCTGTGGATTGCTGGCAATGAAGTCCTTGATGATTTCGCGATATTTGGCATAGTCGGTCAGACCTGCCTGCATCAGGTTAGCCTGTCCTACGGCGCGGTCGCCTGCGAAATGGCCGTGACAGTGGGCCTCTATGAATCCGGGATAGATGAAGTTGTTGCCGTAGTCCAGCACCTGTGCATCACTGCCGACGAGCCTTTTCGCCTCTTCAGCGCTGCCGATATAGGCAAACGTGCCGTCCTTTACTAATGCGGCCTTGGCAAAGGGCCGCTTTTCGTCCATCGTGATGATGTTGCCGAGAATAAGTGTCTGTTTCATAACCTATATAATTTTATGCTTTGTATACTTCCTCCCCGTCTACGATGGTGGCGATGAGGTTGGCCTGTACGATTTTGTCTGCATCGTCGTGCAGGAAGTCGCAGTCGAACACCGTCATGTTGGCTATCTTGCCAAACTCGATGGAACCCAGACGGTGCTCCTGATGGAACTGGCGGGCCACGTTGATGGTCAATGCACGCAGCGACTGCTCGCGGGTGATGGCTTCCTGGATGTTGCGCTGAGTGTCACCGTCCATGAGTGCCTTCGGCAGGGCACGCTTCTCAGCCATGTAGATGCTGAGCTTGGCATCTATCATCGGAGATACGGGATAGTCGGAATGGAACACCACATTGGCTCCCGCATCGAAGAAGGACTTGATGGGGTAGGCCCGGTCGGCCCACTGCTGCCCGACGTAGGCCACTTCCATATCGTAGCTGCCAGGCACCTTTGCCGTCCAGAGCGGTGGCACGGCTGCCACACTGCGGGTTGCACCCATGCGGCGGATGTCCTCTTCGGTGACGTACTGCAGGTGGGCCAGGATGTTGCGCTGGTCCATGTCGCCGGTGATTTTCTCGGCATCCTCGATGCAGCCGAGCATGAAGTGGGTGGCTCCGTTGCCTATGGAGTGGGCATGCACGGAGAGTCCCTCCTTGTCGGCAGCCACAATCAGTTCCACCATCTTGTCGTGGTCGTTGAAGCGCTCCACGCCGTGATAGCCCGCCTGGTCCTTGTAGTCGTCGAGCATCCAGCCGGTATGAGCCTCCACGACACCGTCGAGAAGCACCTTGGCACCGATGATGCGGTAGTATTCGTTGCTGTACTTGGCACGGATGGCAGCCACGTTGGCAATCTCTGCCTTCGGGGTGTCGGCATTGTCGGGGATAATCACGTTGGCGTAGGTGCGCAGCTTCAGCTTGCCCTCCTCTTCCAGCTGGCTGTAGGCCTCGGCCTCGGGAAAGCGGAGGTCGTCGCCGGCAAAGGCGGTGGCCGTCAGGCCGTTGGTGAAGGCGAAGTCCTGCCAGGCGAGGATATAGGATTTGGCTTCCTCGACAGTAACCGGGACCTCATGCATGACTTTGAAGGCGGGTCCCTCGCAGAGGAAGCCCGTGGGCTCGCCGCTGTCATCGACGTACACCAGGTCGTAGCCTTGCTGCTTCGCATACTCCGCATCGATGCCGGCCCACTGCAGCGCCTTCGTGTTGAGCAGGCAGGAATGGGCGTCGCCCGAGTTCATAATCAGCGGCTTGTCGGGGCATATCTCGTCCAGATAGGCCTTGGTGACGGGTTCGTCGTTCTTAATCCATCCTGAAGCCATATAGATCTGGCGCTGCGGGTTCTTGGCTATGAAGTCCTTGATGATCTCGCGGTATTTGGGGTAGTCGGTGGCCAGGCCAGCCTGCGCGAGGTTGGCCTGCCCGATGGCGCGGTATCCGGCAAAGCAGCCGTGGGCGTGGCCGTCGATGAAGCCGGGGTAGATGTAGTTGTCGCCGTAGTCCATCACCTTCGCGCCGGCATCAGCGAGCCTTTTCGCCTCTTCCGCGCTGCCTATATAAGCAAACGTGCCGTCCTTCACTAATGCGGCCTTGGCAAAGGGCCGCTTTTCATCCATCGTGATGATGTTGCCGAGAATAAGTGTCTGTTTCATATAATTATTTTAAATGCAATAATACTTGGTCAGGAAATAGGTTCGCTCCCAGTCCAGAATCTTTCGCTCGGACTCCTTCTCCGGGTGGATGTCCTGCTCGTCGAGAATCATCACCTTCTTATCTTTCAAGTCATAGAGCGGCCACTCCTTGGCCTTGCCGTCGGGCGACTGCTCGGCGGTGAGCGAGGGGTTGCCGGTCTTGGCAAACTGAACCCACATCCGGCGCATGGTCTTCGAGAAGGTCTCGTTGAATGCCCTCCCCGTAAAGGAGGTGTTTTCCGGATGGTTGAGCACTACCGCTACTTCCACTGCGTGTCCGCATCGCATGATTGGCAGTGAGGATTCGGGGGTGAAGAAATAGTTGTACGACTTGCCGCCGGCCTTGGTCTGATTCTCCGTCAGACGGAAGAGCGGCGCGATGAACACAATCTGGTCGAACAGGCGGCTGGTGCGTTCGTAGCTTTCGCCCTTGATGTCCTTGCAGAAGCTCTCCACCAGTGCTTTCTCTTCGTCGGTCAGTTCAGCCATCTTCTTCGCCTTGCGGTCGTCGCCCCACTGATTATAAGCCTCTGCCCCGCCGAAGCAGTAAACGAAATAGTTCAATTCATCCTTGTTGCAGCCCTGAATGAAGTCTATATCTTTGGCCGTACCGTCGGCGTATGCCTCGAAGGGGTTCTGAGGCAGCAGGCTTCCGTCTCTTTCCGGCCATACGCGCAGGGAGAGCATGGCTGATGCCTCTATCAACTTGTCAACATCGACTTTCTGTAGGTCGCTGACGGTCTTGCAGTCCAGTGCCTCCATCAGTTCGTCCGTACAGGCAATGGCCTGCTCGGCAGATCGGGTGAATACAGGCGTTCCGCTTTGGCCGATGACCTTCTTGAAATACTGATGCGACCCCTTGATGAGCGGCAGCAGGGTCACGCTGGCACTACCTGCTGACTCGCCGAAGATGGTCACGTTGCCAGGGGAACCGGCATCGGTGACATTCTCATTCTGACGGGGACTTTTTCCGTGATAATAGGCCTCATACACGCTGTCGCTCGGCGTAACGTCCACAGGCGCCTTCCAGCGTAGTTCTCCGACGGGCTGCTTGCCGACGAACGGAATGCCCTTGTAGGAAATGATGTCGCCGACCTTTTTGCCGACGAAGGTGCCGTTGATGCACTTCACGGCCAGCGACTTGTCGTAATTGCCGTCGGTAATCGGCTTGTTCTCGCCATACTGGGCCCTGATTTCCTCTCTTAGCTTGTCAATGTCGCTCGTAGCGGTAGAGTCATTCGCTTCGCTCGCAGGCTTACCGCCTTTGCAGGCCGTCGTGACCGTCATCGTAGCGCAAATGAGGATGGCGGCAAGCATCCATAACTTGCTTCTTTTCATAGTTCTCTTTTTGTCCAGAATGTGCCAAGTGGCCTTCCGGGAGTAATCGGTAATTTCCTTCATGATTTTAGCTGTTTTGTTTGTTATTGGCATAATGCCTGCTCCTTTGGCAGGCAATGGCTTCACTTGCAAAAGTAAGCAAATTATCCCATAAAGGCATCCATCCAAGTGCTTGGCGCGTTATGTTTTGTATATTTTGAAACTATTTTTGTCTATTTTGAGACTATGGGCATGGGCTGTGAAACTACCAGCCAAAGTCTTAATACTTTTCCAAGTCGTCGAGGCGTAGTAGCTTCGGACCCTGGAACTGAACAATGATGAGGTGCAGCTGCGTGTCGCGGCTCATCAAGGCTACGCGGCTTCCGGCACCGTATTGGCGTAGTTGCATCTCTGCCTCCTGCCACTGGCTCGAAACTATTCAGCATAATGTCCATATAGCTGTCGAGCATTGGCTTCAGTTCGTCAATGGTTCCGGTAACCTGCGAGAAGTCGAGCCTCATCACCTGGAACTTTCCTCGCTCCGCCGTCGGGTGTTCATGAATCCATAGCCCGCCGAACAGCCGGTCCCAGTCTGCCGTCTGCTTGCAGTCGTAGTAACTCTCCATGACGCTCAGCATCAGCGTCTTGCCGAATCGGCGCGGGCGGCAGAAGAACAGGAAGCTGCTCACCAGCTCGAATTTCGGTATCCAAGCGGTCTTGTCCACATAATAGTAGTTCTCTATCCGTATGCGGCGGAAGTCGGCGATGCCCATCGGCAGTAGTTTGAAGTCTGGCATAAGCGTCAAAGTACGGTTTTGTATGAAACACCGCTGCAAAGTTACTAAAACTTAGGCGAAAAGCCAAATTTCTTCTTCTATTTCTTTTTTTATCGGTACTCATGTTTCGGAAGTTGAAGAAGTTAAAGAAGTTGAAGGAGTTAAAGAAGTTGAGGAAGTTAAAGAAGTTAAGCCAATAGTTCATGCACTGATGGAGACGAAAAAACTTCAAATGCAGCTACTATTGGCTTAACTACTTAGGCCGAGAGGCCGATAACTACTTAACTACTTAACTTCCGAAACACGAGGTACTAATCGCTTAGTTGCAATAATACTTCGTCAGGAAGTAGGTCTTTTCCCAGTCCACGATCTTCAC
>CAMHUC010000004.1 GCA_946188155.1 uncultured bacterium
GTTAAACAAATTAACGAATGGAAATGTTAACTCACACTAAATCCAGTAGAACCAATATTATCTTTATTCGCTTCAATATAATTTTTGACAATCCGCAGAAGTAGTTCGTTGTCTTTTTTATGAGAATACACAGATTTTGGAATGAGACTCATAGGATAATAGTTTACACATAACCAATTTGATGAACGCCTATTACACCCCTTCGAAGAATTTTAATAATATCTCCTTCATATTTGTCTAATTCAAATTCATCAAACGAAAACTCGTCTGTCTCATATTCATCAACGTCAAATTCATCTACCTCAAAAATATCAAAACCTAATTGCTTGATGATTTCATCTGGCAAATGATAGTCTTGTTTAACAAGACCAAATAAGGTCCATCCAGATTCTATGCAGAAAGAAATTACTGCTTTGTCAACTGAAATAAAAGCAAAAGAACCGACGAATGACCCAACAAAATTTCCCAACAGATATGCACCCGGAATCATTGGGAGACAAAGTTGTGTGAGACCACCAAGACCTAACGCACATGATGTTACAAAAATATTTCGAGAAAGATTGGTCGTCATTTCATATTGGGTCATTGTACCCTTTACCACAAAAAATGCATCTTTCATCATATTCATAGCAATAACTGTCAATCCTGCAATAACATTAGGATTAACTGTTTTGAGCACTTCCCCCCATACTCCACTCTCGCAAGCAGTTGTTAATGATGCAGATACAAAACCTCTAATAAATCCTTCTGATGATCCGCTAAGAGCAGCGAATCCAAGGTTCTTAAATTGATTATCTTCTATTTGACCTTCTTTAATTAATTGCTCAAAACATTTGTATATTTCTGGGGCTGTTTTGAGAACAAACGAAATGACAGCTGCAGTCATACCAGCTTTTACACCCTGTTTAAGAATATGATTTAATTTTATCAATTCCTCAGTTGTGAAGCCATATTCTTTAGCATCAAATTTTCCTTCTTTCGCAAGGCGAGCAATCTCTTCTGCTTCTTCTCTTGATAATTCCACAGATTGGGTTCCATCAGGAGATTCAATTTTAGCCTCTAATTTATTAAGGGTTTCTTGTAGTCTTGCCACCTGTTCTGGCCTGTTCCCAGACTCTTTTGCAATCTTTATTTTGAGGTAGGAAATAGCTTCTTCCAACTGGTCTTTTGGAATAATACGTATTTGCCCACTGTAGATTGGATCGTATTTTAGAACATCATTGGGGTCAATATTCCTTTCCTTCAAAAATTCATCAAAAGTCAAATCTGCTCTGCCTGATATTACTTTATATTCGCAATAACGCTCAAAATAACTTGTTGCTTGAGCATCAGCTGATGCTTGAGCATTTCTATAGTATTTTAGCCCAAAACGATCTCCCCAATTACTCGTTATATCAGCCGATGCAAATCCATGGCTTCTGTCAACAACCGTCTTGAACCTCGAATCGTTAAGAGCTGCATTAATATTAAATGTGTCAGAATGCCAAAATTCGGCAATATCTCCCTTAAGTTGCCCTACACTTGTATTAAATCCATTAAAAGCGTTTATATCTTCGTTTAATGCATCAATTGCTGTGTTTATATTACTAATATAAGTATCAGCCTGTTGGCTTCCTAATTGTGACATCGAATTATGAATGAAGGAATAATATCCTTCTTTCATAGAATTTAGGCTATTTGTTCTGCAATTTATAGAAGATTTCATAATCTGTTAAACCTTTAGCTTATCTTGCACAAAATCTAACATTAATTTGTTATCAAACTCATCGATTGCTTTCATTAAAAGGTAAAATTTAGCTCTTTTATTTTTGAATGTCGTTAAAATGACCCCAAGTATGGCAGAACCGACTAAACCTCCTGTGACAAGACCTAAAACAAACTTTCCCCAATCTTCTTTAAATAATTGTCCAAGTAAATCCGCAGTCTTTATGACATTTGCATTTTTATCTATATATAGACCTATTTGATGTCCTTGCTTCTTATACAAAACACCTTGAATAATTTCATTCTGTTTGAGTATTGGATCTGCCAAATTTTTATTTATAATATTCTTGCTTAATATTACCAAATAGTTAAAATTTGTAATTGAAGCTTTGTTGTGTTTGTATTCATTTTCATCCCAAGTAGTACTAGTTATATTCTTATCTACAGCTCTATTTGATAATGACTGTGCTATTGGTTCTGTAAAACTATCGTAAACTACAATAAACTTGTAGTCGATTTTCTCTGTTTGATTATTTGAATTGTTGAACATAATTATTCTGTTTTAGTTACTAATTAACGTTTCAAATTTTATTTATCGACATGAAGAGAATGACCAAGGACTGGCTCGACTAGACTTGTTTTGACACCTATTTCAAATTTTTCAGATTAACTAGGTCAAAGCTTGTCAGCCTGTCATGCAATATGTCAAATAGAGCATTGCCACTCGTCTTCTCTAAGATTGCAGAGGCAAAGATAGGGAATATTTCTGAAACGACAAAGCATTTACTCACTTTTTTCATATCACGGACTGGTTTATATTGTAGTTACAAACTACTATTGCCATCTTTCAGGCGGTAGATGATGTGATTGATCATGCTGCCTACTGTATTCAGCGTACGACGGTCTGCCGCTGAGAGATAGATGTGGTAATCGTTGTAAAGATGCTGGTTCAACTCACGATAATCTATATCCGTAAAGGCTGGGTTGCTGTCAAAGTGCAACTTCTTCTGCTTGTTACAGAAGACAAACAGGTCTAAGAGTTCCTGCCTCTGCTTATCGTAGTTCTCCATCTCGATGGCCAGCATCTCTCTGTACTCTGGTTTCGTTTCTACCTCAATACGGAGCATCAGTTCCTTCATGCTTTCGAGCGTCCAGTCTGCATCATGATCTACTCCGATACCGAAATTGTGTCGAAGGAGAAAGAGGAATTTGTCATTGTCGAAATCATAGCCAACAAGTTCATCGAAGTTTGATTCTTCTATATAACGGCGACGGCAAAACTCAAATGTGTACAGGAAATTGCGCATGAGTGGGGTGTTTGGCACCTCGTCAGACTCAATCAGTTTATAAGGAATATCCTTCAAATACGGTGATGATAGTACTTCAGCAAGTATTTCTTCTCTTTTGGACTGTATTTCTTCTTTCGTCATGATTCTTTATTCATTAAATTAAACACTCTGTGAAATCATAAAGCAAATTCCCAAGCCAAACAGATGTCTGTATCGCCATAAGGAGGGAAATTCCAAGTAGAACTCTTCCTCAGTGAGAGGAATTGACATGATGGCACATGCGCCCCAGAACATTGCTGTGTATGAAATGATTCTGGGGACACCTGCCAACACCATAGCTGTAACAATAGCCATGTGAAGGAACGGGATACCTTTGGTTACAATATCTAACGTCATAATCGGTCTGTTTATCACCATTATTATCTTACTTCAACACAAAGGACAAGTTGATATAGTCTGGCTCAAAACTGATGCTTTGCATTTCCACTTTCTCTAAAATGGTATTCAGCTTATCAATCTTATCGACATGAACTAACACTGTATGATTGTCTTGTACCTCCAGCATGTCTTTAACAACATCCTCACACAATTCCAATACCTGTTCCCACTTCAGATCAAAAGCCATTCCCGCATGTGTCAACGTAATGTCACTGTCAGCCACCATCTTAACAGAGACTTTTTCTTTAACAGGAATTGTTGCTTCCGCTACCTTCAGTTTTATTTTAACTACGGCACTCACCTGTATGGTGCTCTCATCTACATACGCCAACTTAATTTGGCGAATCATCTTCTGCTGAAAATACTTACTGAGTAATTGCTCAAACTCGTTGTAAGGAATCTGTAATCTCATATACCTTATCATATTTTACTTGTTTCATATCTTTATCACTCCATTTCAAGTTTCTGGGTGCAAAGATATGGGGAGGTACGGACATAATGTGTCCGACCTTGATATTTTTTGCAATACGAAAGCCTCACGATCCGATAGGTGCTGATAATGCTTGATGATCTGCGCCTTGATATTATCCAGTTCGCGGTTAATCTGCAATGCCTCCTTGCTGCGACCTTTAGCGCAATTGCCCTTTACATCCCACATGTCAAGCGGGATTGTCTTCTTACAACTGAACTGCGATTGCGTTCCGTTAATCGTCACTCTGCCCATCACAGGAACCACACCGTTCTTCTCCTTACTCTTGTTCACATAGAACAGAATGTTAAAAGTACTTCTCATGTTTCTTACTCCTTTTTTAATTTTGGCTGCAAAACTACTATTTCTTTTGGCGTCCATCGCTATTCAAAATATAGCAGTTTGCTGAATAAGAAACTGGCGGTGAAAGGTGCACCATTCTTCACCATTTTGCGTGATAACTTTACTCGGCTCCAAGGACATAAATTGGGTTACGAATAAGAAACCTAACTCCTTCACCAATCCTCCCCAATTTGCTTTTAGTCCCTATTTGAACTTCCTCGTTCTTCCCCGTCTTGCCTTTATTTCAGGCCGAATTGCGTTAATCTTCCAAAATCGCTTCGCTTTTACAAGCTTTTTTCCTAACTTTGCCCCAAAAATAGCAGAGGTATGATAAATTATCCTATTGGAATACAAGATTTCCTGTCCCTCCGCAAGGGCGGCTTCGTCTATGTGGACAAGACAGACATCATCTACAAACTGACCCGGGGCCACATCTTTTTCCTCGGCCGTCCGCGCCGCTTCGGCAAGAGCCTCCTTGTGAGTACCCTGAAGTACTACTTCCAGGGCCGCCGCGACCTGTTCGAGGGCCTGCGCATCATGGACTTGGAGCAGGAGTGGCAGCAGCATGCAGTGTTCCATTTCGACTTCAACAGCGTGGCACAGAAAGGGGCCATGCAGGAGTATGTCAGCAGGAAGATAGATGCGTGGCAGCAGGAGTACCCCTTTGCTGCCAAATTCGAGAGCCTGGCCCTGCGCTTCCGCTGGCTCCTCGAGGCCGCCCATAAGAAGACAGGCCGTCAGGTGGTGGTGCTCATCGACGAATACGACAAGCCCCTGCTCGACCTGCTTGAGACTGGCGATGCCGCCGACGAGCGGCAGCTTGAGGAGAACCGCGCATTCCTCAAGGACTTCTTCTCCGTGTTCAAGGCCGCCGACGAGCACCTGCGCTTCGTGCTGCTCACGGGCATCACCAAGTTCTCGCAGGTCACGATGTTCAGCGGCTTCAACCAGCCCGACGACATCTCCATCGACACCCGCTACGAAGCCCTCTGCGGCATCACCGAGGAGGAGCTGCACACCGTGTTTGCCGAGGGCATCAGCGAACTGGCCGAAGCTTACGACATGACGGTAGCGCAGATAAAGGAATTGCTAAAAGCCATGTACGACGGCTACCACTTCAGCACCCGCATGAAGGACATCTACAACCCCTTCAGCATCATCAACTGCTTTGCCAAGAGCAACATAAGCAACTACTGGTTCCGCTCGGGCACACCGTCGCTCATGGTGCGCCTGTTGGCCAACTGCAGCGAGGAGGTGATGCAGTACACGGGCCAGTGGTACCGGGAGAGTATGTTCATGGACTACAAGACCGACCGCGAGATGCCGCTGCCCATGATCTTCCAGGCCGGCTACCTCACCATCAAGGCAGTCAATAAGGAGTTTGGCACCTACCTGCTCGACTTCCCCAACCGCGAGGTGCGCGAGGGTTTGACCACAATACTGGCCAGCAACTATCTGCAGCCGAAGAAAGCCCCCGGTTCGTGGGTCCTTGACATGGTGCTTGCCATGCGGCAGGGCGACACCGAGCAGGTGCGCCGGCTGTTCACCTCCTTCCTGGCCGAGACACCCTACTCCATGCGGCCGAAGAAAGACAGTGAGCTTTACTTCCACTACACCTTCTATCTGCTGATGCGCCTCATCTCCTGCTACACCGTCTACACCGAGAAGCAGCTCAGCGAGGGCCGTGCCGACTGCATCGTGGAGACGCCGCAGTACGTCTACATCTTCGAGTTCAAGCTCGACGGCACTGCCGAGGAGGCCCTTCAGCAGATCCGCGACCGTGGCTATGCCCGTGCCTACGAGGCCGACAGTCGGCGGTTGTTCTGTATCGGGGCCTCGTTCAGCAGCAAGACGGGCACCATAGAGGAGTGGCAGAACTCATGAATGGCTACAGCTGTTCGGCATACCAGCCCCTGACGCGCTGATGGCGCCCGTAGGCGAAGTGGGCCGACTTCAGGGCCAGCGTGAGGGCTTTCAGGCTGGGCACGTCGGCCATCCTGACGTGCTCTCTGAGCACCTTCTGGATGTCGATGGCCCGCATGAAGTGCTCGGCATCGGGGTGGGCAGGCTTGAAGAACGACAGGAGCACCTCCTCGGGCGACGACTGGCGTTGGTAGGCCTGGTTGTGGTGTACAATCTCCGTCTCTTCCTCCTTGGTGTAGTGCCAGCGCTCACCGTGGCGCAGCTCGTGCAGTGCCTGGGCGTACATCTGGCGGTGGAGCCAGGGCGAGTCGGTGTCGATGGAGCCCGTCACCTCGCAGCACAGGTATCGGCGCGAGCCGCTGATGTCGCAGAGCGGCTCCAGGTCGTTGGTGGTGGCGATGAATGATGCCATGCGCGGGCGCAGCTCGTACTGGTCGCTGCGCATGCGGCGCGTCTGCACGTCCTTCTCGGTGAGCAGGCGCTTGATCTTGGCCTGCTCGCGGTCGGTCTTGGCGTTGTACTCGTCGATGTTCACCAAGAGCATCCGGCAGAGCATGCGCTCCACCTGCTCGGCGGCGTCGAGCTTCACGTCGTCGATGTAGTACTCGCGCAGCTCGGGCGGCAGCAGCATTCGGCAGAAGGTGGACTTGTGGGTGCCCTGCTGTCCGATGAGCATGGGCACCACGGCGTTGCCATATTCGTGCGAGAGGTTGAGCCACTGGGCCACCACGGCCAGCAGCCAGCGGTGGAAGTGGTCGGGCCAGCGGTCGTAGGCCGTGGGCACGCGGCGCGCCGCCTGTCGGATGTGGTCGCAGCCGTCCCACGCCGGGCAGCTGTCGAGGAAGGCGGTCACGGGGTTGTACAGCGGCACGAGTGCGCTGCGCACATACAGCTCCACGTCGATGGACCACGCCACGCCCACCTGCTCCATCTGCTCGATGGCCATCTGCCGCAGCTTGCGGTCGGTGAGCGGTTGCCAGCTGCCGGCCTTTTCCTCTCCGAACGGAGCCTTCCCTTGGAAGAACGGAGCCTCCTCTTGGAAATTTGAAGGCTCCTCTTGGAAATTTGGAGCCTCCTTTTTGGCGAAAGGAGCCTTCTGTTGAGCGTAAGTAGCCTCCGCAGCACGGAGCGGGCGGTACTCTTCGGTCTGTTTCATCACATTGTAGCGCAATTCGTAGTTTTGTTCGAAGAACTTACGCACTCCCTGCACTATCCGGCGGCGCTCCTTGGTTGAGCTGTAGCCTTCGCCCGACGTCCTGGGAGTCGGTATGATGTTCCACAGGTCGATGATGTTCTTGATCACCACGCCTATTGTTTTCAGCATTTCTATCATCTTCATACGTATTATAGTTGTTATTTACAGAAAAGATGTGTGCCATCTGTACTATCTGACACCTTGGTGTGACACATGGTACAGATGGTACACGTGTTTTCACCATTTCCCTACTATCACGCGCGCGCGTTGGCGCATCACCCACTTGTGGCGGCCGGCCTTGGTGTGCAGCTCGTAGTGGCAGTGGCGGCAGATGCGGCGCCGCGTGCCGGTAGGGTAGAGTTCGAAGTGCTCGTCGGGCAGCTCGCGCCCGCAGTTTCTGCAAGTCATCATGGGATTTCCGATTTACTATTTTCCGCTGCGGTAGTTCATGATGGCCTGGTGGCGGTTCTGCTTGGGGTCGAGGCACACGGAGCAGTGAATCCATACGGCACCGGCGCGGTTGTACTCGAAGAGCAGCTGGTCGAAGTCGATGTTCTTGCGGATGAAGAGGAACATCTGCTTGCCCTGCTCCACGGAGTCGATGCGTATGTCCATGGCCTCGCCGGAGAGGTGCTTCGAGGCGCCCACGCCGTGAACACCGTCGTTGACGGCCTCGGAGCGGAAGCCGCTGTTGACGCGGATGGGGCCGAAGGCCTCGTGCAGCGGCTCGCCGAGCTTTCGGCAGAGGTTGATCAGGGCGGCGAGCTGCAGCTCGTCGGGGGTATTGTCTATGCGGTGGGTCTGTGCCCATGTTGAGCGGGTCATCTCTTCGTAGCTGAAGTGCGGGGTCAGCATGAAATTCTTTTTCTTTGCCATAACTTGTTTTGTTTTAATTCTTGATTTTCTGTTTTCAACTCTCATTCAATCGCGATTGTGAGTGCAAAGTTACGGCAAAAAAATCGCCGGCAGGAGTAAAAATCTGTCGGCGTAGCGTTTTCGGGAGAACGGCGTAGCGAAGTGGCCGCCCTCGGGAGTTTTGCCCTTCTGAGGGCCGTTTCCGCGTAGCGTTTTTCTACTTTTTCGGGAGTTTTGCCTGGTAGCCCCCGCCGATGTAGGCGATGCTGATGCCCTTCTCCCACTGTTCGCGGATGTAGTCCTTGGCATTGTCGGGATTGACCTGCAGGTTCTGGAAGCGCTCGTCGCCGTGGGCGTAGTTGCCGTAGGTCACCACGTAGAAGCCCCCGCCGTACTCCACCTGGTGCAGGTTGTAGCCCTTCTGCCACACCTCTTGAGGAATCTTGAGCATCATGTCGTTGGTGGAGTTGGTGGTGAAGTAGCCCTGCGAGACGTATGGCGAGTTCTGGCTCATCACCACCATCCAGCCGTGGCCGTCGTAGGCCAGGTCGGTGATGCAGTAGCCGTAGTTCTTCTGCTCGGCAATCCAGGGCTCCAGGTTCTGCCAGGTGTTCTGCCATACGGTCTGGCGGGTGATGCCGCTGCCCTGCGAGAGCACCACGAGCCACTGCTTGGGGCTTCGCGAGAGGGCGGTGATGGCGTAGCCCTCGGCCATCTTCTGGCTGACCCACTGCTCTGGCCACTGCTCGCTCAGTAGATAGGTCTGCATGGTGTAGGGCGTTCCCTCGGCCATGATGACAAACCATCCCTCGTCGGTATAGGCGGCGGTGGTGATGCGCTTGCCCTGCTCCCAGGCGCCCGTGATGTCGCCCTGCTCGATGTCGCCGCTGCCGTAGGCGAACCACGTCTGGTGGGAGTAGGGCAGCCCCGACTCCGATACGAGCAGCGTCTTGACCTGTGCCACTGTCGCCGTCTGCGCCGTCAGCAGCAGAGCGGCAGCCAATAGGATGTGCTTGATTCTCTTCATGTCGTTCATTATTTTAAATTAGCTTTGGGTGCAAAGGTACGAAATAATGTTGACACGGCAAAATGATTTTGGAAGATTAACCTTTGTCCTCACAAATAAAGGCTTCTCCGGGTCAGAAACGGTAAGCCGCCGAAAGTAAACGGGAGAAAATTTGGCGGTTAAAAGAAAAATGACTATCTTTGCGCGTGAATAGAAACAGTAGTGGCATGATGAAATATCCTTTAGGCATACAGACATTTGAGAACATCCGTACAGACAGCTATCTGTACGTGGACAAGACCGCGCTGGTATATGACATTGTCAAAGGCGGCAAGTATTATTTCCTGAGTCGGCCGCGCCGCTTCGGCAAGAGTCTGCTCATCTCCACACTGGAGGCCTACTTCCAGGGCAAGCGGGAGCTGTTCCGTGGGCTGGCCATAGACAGCCTGGAGCAGGAGTGGACGGCGTATCCTGTGCTGCATCTGGACCTGAATGCCGCCAAATACACTTCGCCGGAAGCATTGACATCGCTATTGGCTGCACAGCTGAGCAACTGGGAGGACATCTACGGCTCTTCACCAGCCGAACAGACATTGTCGGAAAGATTCAAGGGCACCATCCGCCGTGCCTGTGAGCAGACGGGGCGGAAGGTGGTTATCCTCGTGGACGAGTATGACAAGCCGCTGCTGCAGACCTTCGGCAACAAACCGCTGCAGGATGACTACCGTGCTACGCTAAAGGCCTTCTATGGCGTGGAGAAGTCGATGGACGGCTACATACAGTTCGCCTTCTTCACCGGAGTGACCAAATTCTCGAAGGTCAGCGTGTTCAGCGACCTGAACAACCTGACGGACATCACGATGGACCGCCGTTATGCAGAAATCTGTGGCTTCACGGAGGCGGAGATTCGTCGGACGCTGGATGCAGAGGTGGGCGAGCTGGCCCAGGCCAACCGCCTGAGCAAGGAGGCATGCTATGCGAAGCTGAAGACGAACTACGACGGCTACCATTTCGAGCACGACACGGCGGGGATGTATAACCCCTACAGCCTGCTGCGCGTGCTGGATGCCAAGACGTTCAAGGACTACTGGTTTGAGACGGGCACACCGACCATCCTGGTGGAGGCCCTGAAGCACAACAACTATAATCTGGACAATCTGACGCAGGAGGAGGTGACTGCCGACCTGTTAGGCAGTATCGACAGCGTGGCTACTAATCCGCTGCCCCTCATCTATCAGAGCGGCTATCTGACCATCAAGGGCTACGACGAGCGTTTTGAGTCGTATCGCCTGGGATTCCCTAACTGCGAGGTGGAGCGTGCCTTCACCCGTTTCCTAATACCGTATTACACAGCGCTGAAGTCCAGCCAGGGCCAGCTGTTCGTGGCCAATTTCGTCAAGGATGTGCGCGCAGGCCGTGTAGAACAGTTCATGCAGCGCTTAGAGTCGCTGTTTGCCTCGGGCGACTATCAGATAGCGAGCGACGCGGAGCTGTTCTTCCAGAACGTGCTCTATGTCATCTTCACCATGATGGGCTTCTACACTGAGGTAGAGCGCCACACCACCGACGGGCGCATGGACATGGTCATCCAGACCAGCGACTACATCTACATCCTGGAGTTCAAGCTCGACCGCAGTGCCGACGAGGCCCTGCGGCAGATTGAAGAGCGCCAGTATGCCAAGCCCTTCGAGCACGACAGCCGGCGCCTATATAAGATAGGTATCAACTTCTCCACCACGACGCGCCGGATGGAGGGGTGGAAGATAGCGGAATAAACAGTAGCATGATGAAATATCCTTTAGGCATACAGACATTTGAGAACATCCGTACAGACAGCTATCTGTACGTGGACAAGACCGCGCTGGTATATGACATTGTCAAAGGCGGCAAGTATTATTTCCTGAGTCGGCCGCGCCGCTTCGGCAAGAGTCTGCTCATCTCCACACTGGAGGCCTACTTCCAGGGCAAGCGGGAGCTGTTCCGTGGGCTGGCCATAGACAGCCTGGAGCAGGAGTGGACGGCGTATCCTGTGCTGCATCTGGACCTGAATGCCGCCAAATACACTTCGCCGGAAGCATTGACATCGCTATTGGCTGCACAGCTGAGCAACTGGGAGGACATCTACGGCTCTTCACCAGCCGAACAGACATTGTCGGAAAGATTCAAGGGCACCATCCGCCGTGCCTGTGAGCAGACGGGGCGGAAGGTGGTTATCCTCGTGGACGAGTACGACAAGCCTCTGCTGCAGACCTTCGGCAACAAGCCGCTGCAGGATGACTACCGCGCTACGCTGAAAGCCTTCTACGGCGTGGAGAAGTCGATGGACGGCTATATACAGTTCGCCTTCTTTACCGGAGTGACGAAGTTCTCGAAGGTCAGCGTGTTCAGCGACCTGAACAACCTGACGGACATCACTATGGACCGCCGCTACGCTGAGGTCTGCGGATTCACGGAGGCAGAGATCCGTCGGACGCTCGACGCGGAGGTGGGCGAGCTGGCGCAGGCCAACCGCCTGAGCAGGGAGGCATGCTATGCGAAGCTGCGGACGAACTACGACGGCTACCATTTCGAGCACGACACGGCGGGGATGTATAACCCCTACAGCCTGCTGCGCGTGCTGGATGCCAAGACGTTCAAGGACTACTGGTTTGAGACGGGCACACCGACCATCCTGGTGGAGGCCCTGAAGCACAACAACTATAATCTGGACAATCTGACGCAGGAGGAGGTGACTGCCGACCTGTTAGGCAGTATCGACAGCGTGGCTACTAATCCGCTGCCCCTCATCTATCAGAGCGGCTATCTGACCATCAAGGGCTACGACGAGCGTTTTGAGTCGTATCGCCTGGGATTCCCTAACTGCGAGGTGGAGCGTGCCTTCACCCGTTTCCTAATACCGTATTACACAGCGCTGAAGTCCAGCCAGGGCCAGCTGTTCGTGGCCAATTTCGTCAAGGATGTGCGCGCAGGCCGTGTAGAACAGTTCATGCAGCGCTTAGAGTCGCTGTTTGCCTCGGGCGACTATCAGATAGCGAGCGACGCGGAGCTGTTCTTCCAGAACGTGCTCTATGTCATCTTCACCATGATGGGCTTCTACACTGAGGTAGAGCGCCACACCACCGACGGGCGCATGGACATGGTCATCCAGACCAGCGACTACATCTACATCCTGGAGTTCAAGCTCGACCGCAGTGCCGACGAGGCCCTGCGGCAGATTGAAGAGCGCCAGTATGCCAAGCCCTTCGAGCACGACAGCCGGCGCCTATATAAGATAGGTATCAACTTCTCCACCACGACGCGCCGGATGGAGGGGTGGAAGATAGCGGAATAAACAGTAGCATGATGAAATATCCTTTAGGCATACAGACATTTGAGAACATCCGTACAGACAGCTATCTGTACGTGGACAAGACCGCGCTGGTATATGACATTGTCAAAGGCGGCAAGTATTATTTCCTGAGTCGGCCGCGCCGCTTCGGCAAGAGTCTGCTCATCTCCACACTGGAGGCCTACTTCCAGGGCAAGCGGGAGCTGTTCCGTGGGCTGGCCATAGACAGCCTGGAGCAGGAGTGGACGGCGTATCCTGTACTCAAGCTCTCGCTGAACGTCGATAACTACAATTCAGCGAAAGTCCTGCTGGATGTGCTTAATGATGCCATTGACACATGGTGTAGGCAATACGGGATAAACGTTGCGGGCGAAACTCCGTCTGTACGTTTCAAGAATCTGCTGACCGCCCTCTATGAGACGACGGGCCGGAAGGTGGTGGTGCTGGTGGACGAATACGACAAGCCGCTGCTGGCAACGATGGGCAACGACGCGATGCAGTCGGAGATGAGGGGGATGTTGAAAGCCTTCTACGGCATCCTGAAGCCTTTGGACGGCTGCGTGCAGTTCGGGTTCTTCACCGGGGTGACGAAGTTCTCGAAGGTCAGCGTGTTCAGCGACCTGAACAACCTGACTGACATCACTATGGACCGCCGCTACGCCGAGGTCTGCGGATTCACGGAGGCAGAGATACGCCGGACGCTGGATGCAGAAGTGGGCGAGCTGGCCCAGGCCAACCGCCTGAGCAGGGAGGCATGCTATGCGAAGCTGCGGACGAACTACGACGGCTACCATTTCGAGCACGACACGGCGGGGATGTATAACCCCTACAGCCTGCTGCGCGTGCTGGATGCCAAGACGTTCAAGGACTACTGGTTTGAGACGGGCACACCGACCATCCTGGTGGAGGCCCTGAAGCACAACAACTATAATCTGGACAATCTGACGCAGGAGGAGGTGACTGCCGACCTGTTAGGCAGTATCGACAGCGTGGCTACTAATCCGCTGCCCCTCATCTATCAGAGCGGCTATCTGACCATCAAGGGCTACGACGAGCGTTTTGAGTCGTATCGCCTGGGATTCCCTAACTGCGAGGTGGAGCGTGCCTTCACCCGTTTCCTAATACCGTATTACACAGCGCTGAAGTCCAGCCAGGGCCAGCTGTTCGTGGCCAATTTCGTCAAGGATGTGCGCGCAGGCCGTGTAGAACAGTTCATGCAGCGCTTAGAGTCGCTGTTTGCCTCGGGCGACTATCAGATAGCGAGCGACGCGGAGCTGTTCTTCCAGAACGTGCTCTATGTCATCTTCACCATGATGGGCTTCTACACTGAGGTAGAGCGCCACACCACCGACGGGCGCATGGACATGGTCATCCAGACCAGCGACTACATCTACATCCTGGAGTTCAAGCTCGACCGCAGTGCCGACGAGGCCCTGCGGCAGATTGAAGAGCGCCAGTATGCCAAGCCCTTCGAGCACGACAGCCGGCGCCTATATAAGATAGGTATCAACTTCTCCACCACGACGCGCCGGATGGAGGGGTGGAAGAAATCAGAATAAACTGCTATGAAGATATTTGCCATCGGCATGAACTATGCCGCCCACAATCAGGAACTCCACGGAACGCTCCGTCGGCCCGACGAGCCAGTCATCTTCACCAAGGCCGACTCGGCGCTGCTCAATCAGGGCAAGCCCTTCTTCATTCCCGACCACTTGGGGCGCATCGACTACGAGGCGGAGCTGGTGGTGCGCATCAGCCGACTGGGCAAGAGCATCCCCACGCGCTTTGCCCACCGCTACTACGACGCGCTGACGGTGGGCATCGACTTCACCGCCCGCGACCTTCAGCGACGGGCCTCGGAGGCCGGGCAGCCGTGGACCATCTGCAAGGGCTTCGACGGCTCGGCGGCCATCGGCGAGTGGATACCCAAGGAGAAACTGCTCACGCAGCCCGATGCTCCCTGCACGGAGTCGGGGCTGCAGCGCCTCCACTTCCATCTGGACATCAACGGGCGCACGGTGCAGGAGGGCTGTACCGCCGACATGCTCTACACGGTCGACGAGATCATCGCCTACATATCCCAATATTTTACCCTCAAGACGGGCGACTTGCTCTACACGGGCACGCCGGCTGGCGTGGGCCCTGTGGCTATCGACGACCGTCTGGAGGGTTGGATAGAGGAGCGGCGGGTGCTGGCGTTCAACTGTAAATAACTCGGGGGCGCGGAGGCGCCCCCGAATCTCTCTTACCAGATTTCGATGCGCTTCTCCGGTGCGATGTAGCGCTTACCGCTCTTGATGTTGAACAGGCGGTAGAACTCGTTGAGCTGGTAAACATTGCCGTTGACGCGCAGCGGCGGCAGGGCGTGTACGTCGGTGATGTAGTCTGTGATGCTTCCATTGTCGATATTGCCCATCCAGGCGTAAGCGAAGGCACGGAAGTACTCGCGCAGCTGTCGGTCGCGCTCGGTGCCGGTGATGCCCTGCTTGTCGAGGTACTTGCAGAAGGCATCGTAGCCTATGTAGAGTCCGCCCAGGTCGGCGATGTTCTCTCCCACGGTGAGTTTGCCGTCGCAGCTGTAGCCGTTGCCGAAGGTCTGCTTGTCGAAGTGGGCGATGACCTTGTCGGCGAGGGTGTTGAAGGCCAGCGTGTCCTCAGGCAGCATCCATCCCTCCTCCTTGCCGTCCTTGTCGTAGTTCTTGCCTTTGGTGTCGAAGCCGTGGGTCATCTCGTGGCCGATGGTGGTGGCGCCGAGCACGGCATAGTTGATGGCGGCACTGCGGCTGGCGTCGAAGATGGGGGGCACGAGGTTAGACGAGACGAGGAGTATCTCGTTGTTGTTAGCGCTATAGAAGGCATTGCTGGTATAGGCGGGCTGGTCGAGCTCGTTGGCGTAGAACGACTCGGCGGGTCCTTTGGTGCCCTTCTTGCTGCGCATGATCTCGATGTTCTGCTTGAAGAGGTCGCATACGGCCTGATAGAATGAGAGTTTGCCGGCAGGCACCTTCACTGCCCAGGTCGAGCGATTGCTGTCATCGTCGGGCCATCCGAAGCTGAGGCTCATGGCGTCGACCTTCTCGATGGCCTTGGCCTTCGACCCGGCCGACATCCAGGTGCGCTTCTCTACGCGCTCCTTGAATACGTCGCGGAACAGCTTGGCCATCTCGAGGGCTGCCGTGCGGTTGGCTTCAGGAATGGTCTTGTTGTAGACAGAGCTGAAGCGGATGGCCATCGGGCTGTAGGCGGTATTTGCCAGCGCATACAGTTGTGTTCTGAGATTTGTTTCCGGATTGGGGATGAAGTAGGTATCGCGATTGATTACGGCGTATTTGCAGAAGTACTTCAGCTCGTCGAGCGTGAGGCTTTCCAGGAATGTGTTAATCTCTTTGTAGCTTTTGGCGCCAAGCGTTTCCTCGTCACCGAGGTTCATCTTGTCGATGATGATGTCGAGGGCTGTCTCGGAGCTGCTGCCTCGGGTCAGCCTTGGCAAGCCCCGTTTGTGTATCTCGCGTTCGTGGGGCGTCAGTCTGCTGGTGGCCGGCTTGGAGATGCCTTCCTCCACGAGCATATTCTTCCACCTGTCGATGAGGCTGATAATCTTCTGGGCATCGGCAGCCTGCATGTCGCCATAGGATGCCACCAGCTTCACCGGGAGGCTGTAGTGTGACACTCTGTAGGGCAGGTCGAGGAATACGCCCACTATGTGCTGGTCGACATCGGTCCCCACATTGTAGGGGGTCATGTAGCCTTCGAGCATCAGTGTGCCCATCAGTGGCCACATCTCGTCGCGGCTCTTGACGGCATCGATGGTGGCGAGCTTCTCGCGGAGCACCTTCAGGTCGGCCTGCTGTGAGCCGGTGTCGTAGGCATCGATGAGGTATTTGAGCACCTCGTCGCTGTCGCCCCTCTTTTCGAGCGAGAGCAGGAAGTTGTCGGCATTGACGGACTGCTGCGCGTTGGTGCCGTTGCTTTTCTCGTCACCGGTCAGTGGGTTGTCGGCCAGCCACTTGCCGACGGCGTACTGGTAGAAGTCGTCGCCGGCGTAGGTTTTCATGTCCATGTACGAGGCGAAGTCAGATGGCTCCATGATATTACCGTTGTCAGCCTGTGGTGTGGTGCCGCTGTCGGCGGGGTTGTCGGCCTTGTCGGTACACGAGGTGAGTGTCAGGCCGGTTGTCAGGATGGCGGCCAGCATCCATAGGAAGCGTTTTTTCATTCTGCTTGTTGTTTAAATGTTAATGATGCCATGACTATTTGGTTGGGTTAATATAGTCCTTCCGCTGCAAAGGTAAGTATTTTTTTCGAATTGTGCAACATTCTGGCGTGGAAATTTCCGACGGCGATGCAACATACTTTCGTATAGGAAATACATAGCCAAAACAATAATTCGGCTCCCGACTACGTTATTAGCATAGATGAATAGTGCCAAGAGGATGATAACGGGTTGCGTCGTCTTGTGCCTCTGTCTGTTGGCGGAGGCACAAGGGTTCGTTGACCTGACCGTCCGTGAGGTGGCCGTCGACTCGGTGCTGCCCGTCTACCGTTGGCAGAAGGAGCTGGGGCCTCACTATGCGGACTCGGTCTATCAGGTCAGCATCGAATACCCGGAGTTCGTGGACATGACGGCCGAGGAGGTGCGGCGGCTGAAGCGTATCGGTGGCGACCGGCTGCCGGAGCTGCCCGTGGTGGAGCAGCACGTGGGAACGGCACGCAAGCGCGGCGTGCTCGATGTGTCGCTGGTGCCCCTCGTGTATCGCGAGCAGCGCTATCAGAAGCTGGTCAGCTTCAAGCTCAACGTGCAGGCAACAGGCACCAGCCGCTCCATGACGCGCTCTGGCGGCAGCGACCGCTATGCGTCGCACAGCATCCTGGCCAGCGGGGCATGGGCAAAAATCAGCATCCCGGAGAGCGGATTCTACCAGCTGACCGATGCCCTCATCAGGAAGGCCGGATTCAGCGACCCATCGAAGGTGAGAATCTACGGCTACGGCGGTGCCCTGCAGCCCGAGGTCCTGACGGGCGACTACCTGACAGAGACCGACGACCTGCCGGAGGTGCCCACGGCGACCATCGGCGGCAAGCGCGTGTTCTACGGCGTGGGCCCCGTGACGTGGGCTGCCGCCGATGCCCTTGTGCGCACGCGCAATCCTTATTCAGACTACGGCTACTACTTCCTGACCGAGGCCGACGGCGAGCCGCTGACGGTGAGTGCCGAGGAGCTGACCGCCGCCCACTATCCTGCTGCCGACGACTATCACCAGCTCTACGAGGTGGACAACTACTCCTGGTATCACGGCGGGCGCAACCTGTACCAGAAGACACCCTACACCGTCGGTACGCCCCAGAGCTACACCTTCACGGCCCCCACGAGTAGCGGCACGCTGGCGCTGGCACTGAGCTACGGCGGCGACTTTGCCGCCGAGGTGACCGTCAACGACTCCGTGGTGGGCACCATCAGCGTGCGCACCGCCTTTGACAGCTATACCGAGGGAGCTGTGCAGACGTGGACATACCAAATCCCAAATCTCAAATCTCAAACCTCAAACACGGTGACGGTGACGCAGACACAGGGTGCCGAGGTGCGCCTGGACTACCTGGCGATGACCTTCAGCGAGCCCTTTCCGCTCGAAGACCTGGCCGCCGCCACGCTGCCCGTGCCGGAATACGTGTACCGCATCACCAACCAGGACCACCACGCCGACGAGAACGTGGACATGGTGATCATCATACCCACCACGCAGAAATGGCTGTCGCAGGCAGAGCGAGTCAAGCAGCTCCACGAGCAGCGCGACGGCCTGACGGTGCGCATCGTGCCTGCCGACGAGCTGTACAACGAGTTCGCCAGCGGCACCCCCGACGCCAATGCCTACCGCCGCTACATGAAGATGATGTACGACCGCGCGGCGAGCGACGACGAGCTGCCGCGCTACCTGCTGCTCTTCGGCGACGGTGCCTGGGACAACCGCATGCTCACCGACGACTGGAAGAACTATTCGCCCGACGACTTCCTGCTCTGCTTCGAGAGCGACAACTCGTTCAGCCACGTCTACTGCTACGTAAGTGACGACTACTACTGCCTGCTCGACGACGGGGAGACCATCGAGACCACCGTCGGCAGCAGCACGAGCTATCAGGGAAAGCCCGACGTGGCCGTGGGACGACTCTCGGCACGCTCATTAGAGGAGGCCACCGTGCTGGTGGACAAAATAGAGAGCTACGTCGGCAACGCCGAGGCCGGTGCCTGGCAGAACACCGTCTGCGTGATGGGCGACGACGGCAACAACAACTCGCACATGTCGACCGCCGACCGCGTGGCCACCCTGGTGGAGAACACCTACCCCGGCTACACGGTGCAGAAGATATACTGGGATGCCTACGCCCGCACCACCTCGTCGACGGGCAACAGCTATCCCGACGTGACGCGACTCATCAAGGCACGCATGCAGGCGGGCGCACTGATGATGAACTACTCAGGCCACGGGGCTGCCTACGCCATCTCGCACGAGCTGGTGCTGCAGACGCCCGACTTCGCCGAGGCCACCTCGCTGCGCCTGCCCCTGTGGCTGACCGCCTCGTGTGACATCATGCCCTTCGACGGACAGGAAGACAACATCGGCGAGACGGCCATGAATAATAAGAACGGCGGGGCCATCGCCTTCTTCGGCACCACCCGCACCGTCTATGCCAACTACAACGAGCAGATGAACCTGGCCTTCACCCGCTATGCACTGGGCCCCGACGGCGACAAGCCGCGCATGGCCATCGGCGAGGCCGTCCGACGGGCCAAGTGCGACCTGGTGACATCAGGTCGTGACACGTCGCCCAACAAGCTGCAGTACACCCTGCTCGGCGACCCCGCGCTGACACTGGCCACGCCGACGCTGCAGATGACCGTCGACAGCATCGGCGGCCGCAGCATTGACAGCGGCGAGACCGTGCAGCTGACTGCCGGCAGCGTGGTGACGGTGAAGGGACACGTCGGCGGCGCAGAGGTGCAGAGCGACTTCACGGGCGTGATGACAGCTACCGTGCGCGACGCCCTGGAGACCATCACCTGCCGACTCAACGACGAGGGAAGCGACGGGGCATCGACACCCTTCGTGTACAACGACCGCACCAAGACCCTCTACAACGGCTCCGACAGCGTGGTAGGCGGGCGCTTCGCACTGACCTTCGCCGTGCCCAAGGACATCAGCTATGCCGAAGGCTCAGGACAGATGACGCTCTACGCCGTCAGCAACGACAAGGCGCTGGAGGCCCACGGCCTGACGGAGAACTTCGTGCTCAGCGGCAGCAGCGACGTGGCCAACGACAGCATCGGCCCCAGCATCTATTGCTATCTGAACAGTCCATCGTTCACCAACGGAGGACGGGTGAACGCCAGGCCATACTTTGTGGCAGAGCTATACGACGACAGCGGCATCAACGCGTCGGGCAGCGGCATCGGCCACGACCTGGAGCTCATCATCGACGGCCAGCTGTCGACGACCTACAACTTGAACAGCTACTTCGCCTACGACTTCGGCGACTACCGCAGCGGCAAGGTGCAGTACAGCATACCCGAACTGTCGGAGGGCAAGCACAAGCTGCTCTTCAGGGCGTGGGACGTGATGAACAACTCGTCGACGGCAGAGCTGGCGTTCGAGGTGGACAAGGGTGAGGCCGGCAGCATCAGCGTGGACTGCCTGCGCAACAGCGCCTCGGGCGGCACCACCTTCATCATCACCCACGACCACGCCGGCTCGCAGCTCGACGTGCGGCTCGACGTCTACGACACCTCCGGGCGACATCTCTGGCGCCATACGGAGTCGGGCGTGTCATCCGGCAACACCTACACGATGGACTGGGATCAGACCATCAGCGGCGGGCGACCCCTGATGACGGGTGTCTACATCTACCGCATCACGGTGAGCAGCAATGGAGGCGGTGAGGCTTCCGAAGCGAAGAAACTGATTGTGATAGGCAATAAATAGGGCTGGCTTACGTTTATAGTTTACGGTTTACAGTTTATAGTTTACAGTTTATAGTTTATAGTTTACAGTTTATAGTTTACAGTTTATAGTTTACGGTTTACAGTTTACAGTTAACAGATGATTACATTGAGATTCAGAGATACGTGGGTGCTGAGGGTGGTAGTGATATTATTCACTATTCACTATTCACTATTCACTGCCCAGGCACAGGACGACGACGCGAAGATGATGTTCAATCCCGTGGAGCATGCCGTCATCTCGCAGACCATCGCCCCCGATGCCCGTGGCGCTGGTATGGGCGACGTGGGCGTGGCCACCGACCCCGACGTCACTTCGCAGCACTGGAACCCTGCCAAATACCCCTTCTGCATCAGCCGTGCCGGTGTGGCTCTTAACTACACGCCGTGGCTCCGCAAACTTGTGGGCGACATCGACTTGGCCTACCTGGCAGGCTACTACCGCATCGGCGACTACTCAGCCCTTTCGGGTTCGCTGCGCTACTTCTCGCTCGGCGAGGTGTACACCTATGACGGCTCGGACATGACGGTGAAGCCCTACGAGATGGCGTTCGACGTGGCCTACTCGATGATGCTCAGTGAGAAGTTCTCGCTGGGTGCGGCCATACGTTTCATCCACAGTGACCTGCGCTATGACTACTCGGAGGACTCGAAGCCTGCCTCGGCCTTCGCAGCCGACCTGTCGATGTACTACAACAACTACGTGATGCTCGGCAGCCGTGAGAGCCAGCTGGGCCTGGGCGTGAACATCTCCAACATCGGTTCGAAGATCTCCTTCTTCGGCGACGAGGAGAGCCAGTTTCTGCCTGCCAACCTTCGTCTGGGCGCGTCGCTGATGATACCTGTCGATGAGTACAACCGTTTCAGCATTGCTGCCGATGCCAATAAGCTGCTGGTGCCCACCGTGCCCAGGCAGGAGGAGGGCGAGTCGAACACCGACTATCAGGACCGCGTGCGCCGTCAGTATAGTGACGTGAGCAGCATCAGCGGTATCTTCAAGAGCTTCGGCGATGCCCCCGGCGGTTTCAAGGAAGAACTCGAGGAGATACAGTGGAGCATCGGTGCGGAGTATGTGTACCACGACCAGTTCACCCTGCGTGCGGGCTATCACCACCAGGCGGAGTCAAAGGGTAACCTGAAGTACTTCACCGTGGGCGGCGGCTTCCGTATGAGCGTCTTCTCGCTCGACGTGGGTTACGTCATCTCTACAGCCCGCTCGAACCCCCTCGACCAGACACTCCGGTTCACCCTTGCCTTCGATATGGATGGCATCAAGGACTTGTTCCGCAGATGATACCCCCAACATTTAATTATATGTATAATAGAATCTATGATAAGAGTAGGCTTTGGATTTGATGTACACCGGTTGGTTCCCAATAGGGAACTGTGGATGGGCGGCATCCGCTTGGATTATCAGTTAGGACTGCTGGGCCACAGCGATGCCGACGTGCTGCTGCACGCGGTGTGCGACGCCCTGCTGGGTGCCGCCAATATGCGTGACATCGGCTACCACTTCCCTGACACCTCTGCCGAGACCGACGGCATGGACAGCAAGGTGATTCTGAAGAATACCATCGACCTGATAGCCACCAAGGGCTATCGGCTGGTCAACATCGATGCCACCATCTGTGCCGAGCGGCCGAAGATGAATCCCCATATCCCCCAGATGAAGGCGTGCATGGCCCAGGTCATCGGCTGTGATGAGGATGCCGTCTCCATCAAGGCTACCACCACCGAGAAGCTCGGCTTCACAGGACGCGAAGAGGGCATCTCGGCTTACGCCGTTGCCCTCATCGAGAAGATAGAGTAATATTTTAGCAAGCAACGGATAGACCGGATATCCCGGATAACCCGGATATTCCGGGTTTTCCGGGTTCTTCCGTTGCTGGGTATCTCCCATTAGGATTATCGGGCCATCAGGGAGATGGCAAAACCACCGCCCGGTGCCTCGCGGAGCTTCAGCGACTGTCCGGCCTTCACCACCTTCTTGGTGATGACGTAGGCCTTGGGATTAGTCTCGTAGTGAGCGTCCTTGGCATCGGCATAGATGGTGCAGTCGTACTGGCGACCCTTGTCGAGGAAGTCCAGGCGGAGGGTTGTGGCATGCCCCTGCTCGTCGCACTTGCCGCCCACGAACCAGTTGTCGGTACCCTTGGCCTTGCGGGCCACGGTGATGTAGTCGCCAGGCTCGGCTTCGAGGTAGCGGGAGTCATCCCAGTCGCAGGCCACGTCGCGTATGAACTGGAAGGCATCGTCGTACTGCTCGTAGTGCTCGGGCAGGTCGGCAGCCATCTGCAGGGGAGAGTACATGGTGAGGTAGAGGGCCAGCGACCCGGCGATGGTGATGCGTGCCCACGATGTGTTGTCGCTCCATGTGGACAGCTTGGTCTCGAAGATGCCGGGGGTATAGTCCATCGGTCCGCCTTGGAGTCGGGTGAAGGGCAGTATGCAGGTGTGGTCGGGATTGTTACCGCCGAAGGCCTCATACTCCGTGCCGCGTGCCGACTCACCGCCCACCAGATTGGGGTAGGTGCGGCAGAGGCCTGTGGGCCGGGTGGCCTCGTGGCTGTTGACCATGATGTGGTGCTTGGCAGCCTCCTTGATGACGTAGAGGTAGTGGTTGTTCATCGACTGCGAGTAGTGGTGGTCGCCCCGGGGGATGATGTCGCCCACGTAGCCCGTCTTCACGGCATCGTAGCCATACTTGTTCATCAGCTCGTAGGCTTCCTTAATGTGGCGCTCGTAGTTCTGTGTCGACGACGATGTCTCGTGGTGCATGAGCAGCTTCACACCCTTTGAGTGCGCATAGTCGTTGAGCATCTTCAGGTCGAAGTCGGGGTAGGGGGTGACGAAGTCGAACACGTCGCGCTTCCACATGTTGGCCCAGTCCTCCCAGCCCACGTTCCAGCCTTCGACGAGCACCTCCTGGAGTCCGTTCTTGGCGGCGAAGTCGATGTAGCGCTTCACCTTCTCGTTGTTGGCGGCGTGGCGGCCGTGGGGCTTCACCTTCGTCCAGTCAATCTGGTCGAGCTTGATCGATGGGAAGTCGTCGGTATAGTGCCAGTTGCTCTTGCCGACGATCATCTCCCACCATACGCCGCAGTACTTCGTGGGGTGGATCCACGAGGTGTCTTCTATCTTACACGGCTCGTTGAGGTTGAGGATGAGGTTCGATGAGAGCATGTCGCGGGCATCGTCGCTGACCATGACGGTGCGCCAGGGTGTCTCGCAGGGTGTCTGCATGGCTCCCTTGAGGCCGGTGGCGTCGGGTGTCAGGTGGCTGACGAAGGTGAAGGGCTGCGGCAGGGGGTATGACGTCGACCTGGGGGCCGGTGTGTACTCGTTGCTGTTGCCTGTGAGCTGGGTGGAGAGGCTCTTGGTCTCCTGGTCGACCAGTTCGAGGTGCATGGTGGCGTAGTCGAGGCAGGCCGCCTCATGGATATTGATGTATAGGCCGTCGTCGCTCTTCATCTGGAGTGAGGTCTGTACACCGGTGGGCGAGAAGGTGGCCACGGAGCTGTTGCCCCAGTTGACGGCCTTCTGGAAGCGGCTGCGGATTTCGGAGAGGCGCGACTCCTGGGTCTTCTGCTCCTGCGTGTCGTAGTCGCCGGGTAGCCACCAGGCTTTGTGGTCGCCGGCCATGGCAAACTCGGTGCGCTCTTCCTGGATGAGGAAGTAGTTGAGTTCCGGTTGCTGGGGGAACTCGTAGCGGAAGCCGATGCCGTCGTCGTAGACACGGAAGCGGAGGATGATTTCGCGCTGCGTAGTGGTCTGCTGTAATACAGCAGAATACTCGACATAGTGGTTACGGATGTCGCGGGTCTCGCCCCATACGGGTTGCCAGGTCTCGTCGAACTCGCTCTGCTTCTCTCCGACGATGCGGAAGCCTTCCATGAGGTCTGTTTCTTTAAGCCCTTTCGAGGCGTGCTTGTCCTTGGCCAGGATAAGACCGAGGTGTGACGGCTTGACGACGGGGCGGCCCTTGTAGGTCATCTCGTAGACAGGTCGCCCGTCGTTATCTACGGAGAACTTCAGCTCGATGTTGCCATTGGGTGACTTCACGCCTCCGGCAAAGCATAATGCATAATGCATCATGCATAATAAGGCGATACCGGTTCTTTTGATAAGTAATTTCATTTTATTCTTTTTTAATTATGAACTGAAGTTTCCCACCCCTTGTTCTTCCTAAAAACAACGAATTGAAACGGATTTCACGAATTTGCGACTTATTCTTGATTTCACAAATTGTTGCCGCAAGCGGCGGTTGCCTGCGCGTAGCTAATTCGTGTAATTTAAAACCATTAGGTTTCATTCGTTTCATTCGTTTTAATTCGTTGTTCTTAAAAAAGGTGGGAAACTTCGGTTGTGAATGATGCATTATCACTTCCGCCCGCTGTGCAGGATGAGGCTGCTGATCTCCTCGTTGAGTTCATCGGCGGCGAGGAGCTGCTCGATGGTCAGGTGCATGCGGTAGCGCCAGTAGTGGCGCGGGTTGGCGGGGATGTTGATGCGCTCGGCGTTCTCGTCGGGCAGGCGCAGCTTCTCGTCGATGGAGAGCCAGTCTTGCAGGGAGAGCAGGCAGAGCATCGAAGGCGACGTCAGGTGGCGGCTGACGATGTCCTTGGCCAGCCAGCCGGGCAGCGGGCGGGGTGCGGGGCCTCCGCGGCGCAGCGTGGTGTTGAAGTAGGCCTGTGAGCGCTCCTCGTCCTCGTCCCACCACTGGCGGAGGGTCGGCATGTCGTGGGTGCTGATGGTGTCCACCGAGCGGTAGGGGTTGTGTGAGAGCTTGCCGAAGCGTGTCGTCGGGTCCTTAGGCATCGACTGGATTTCGAGCGAGAGGATGCGCAGCTCGTTCATCACCCAGGGCACGCAGTCGGGCACCATGCCCAGGTCCTCGGCACAGACGAGCATACGGGTGGCCTGTGTCAGTCGGGGCAGCTTCTTCATGGCCTCCTGATACCAGAACTGGTTGTTGCGGCGGTAGAAGTAGTCGTTGTAGAGCTGGTTGAAGCGGAACTTCTGTTCCTCGCTGAGCTGCTCGTAGGCCTGCTGGTACTGCACGGCGATGCGCGGGTGCCAGCGGTCGTTGCGCTTATGGTCTACGAGGAACAGGCCCTCGTTGAACTGCACGCCGTAGCCCTCTATCTCTTCTCGGCTCATGCCCAGGGCAGGGGCGAACTGCCCCATCAGCCCCGACTTCTCAGGCATGGGAATCTCCCAGATACGGAAGAATCCCAGCACGTGGTCGATGCGGTAGGCGTCGAAGTACTGTGCCATCTTCTTGAAGCGGCGCACCCACCAGGCGCAGTCGTCGCGGAGCATCTCGTCCCAGTTGTAGGTGGGGAATCCCCAGTTCTGTCCGTCGGTAGAGAAGGCATCGGGCGGTGCGCCGGCCTGTCCGTTGAGGTTGAAGTAGCGGGGCTCCACCCAGGCCTCTACACCGTCGCGGCTGATGCCGATGGGAATGTCGCCCTTCAGTACGACGCGATGCTTCCGGGCATATTCGTGGGCGGCGCGCATCTGCGTGTCGAGGCAGTACTGCACGAAGTACCAGAACTGAAGTTCCTTCTTACCTTTGAACGACGGATTCTGTACGGCCTCCACCGTGGCCGTCTGTGGCCACTCGGAGAAGACGGCGGTGCTGTAGAGGTCGCGGTAGTAGCAGAAGGCGGCGTAGGGCACGAGCCATTCCTGGTTCTGCTCGAAGAATGTCTTATAGGCAGGCGAGCGTTGTGTCTTGGTCCATTCCTGTTCGAAGATGATGCGCAGGTAGTCCATCTTGGCCTTGAACATCCGTTCGTAGTCGATTTGCGGCAGCGCATTCAGTTCTTGGCGCAGTTGCTCCATCTCCTGGCGCTTCTGCTCGTCCTTGATGGGCGGCAGCTGGCGGAAGTCGCAGTACTGCGGGTGGAGGGCGTAGATGCTGATACTATTATAAGGATAGGAGTCCTGCCAGGTGCCAGTCATGTTGGTGTCGTTGATGGGCAGCACCTGAAGGAAGCGCTGGCGCGTCTTGTCGCACCAGTCGATCATCAGCTTCAGGTCGCCGAAGTCGCCTACGCCGAAGCTGCCCTCGCTGCGCAGCGAGAAGATGGGTATGACGGTGCCGGCACCCTTCCACGGGTAGACGGGGAAGTAGGCCTGTGGCAGCTCGTAGACCACCACCTCGCCCTGTTCCATCTCAGGCAGTGCGATGGTGCGGTTCATACCGTTCTCCCAGAGGGGTGTCACGTCGACCTCGTCATCGAGGGCCACGAACTTGAACTCGAAGGTCTGTGGCAGCCTGTCGGCATCGAGGCTGATGGCCCACTCGTTGTTCTCGTGCTCGTCCATGTCGAGGGCGCGCTTGGCCTCCCAGTTGCCGAGGGCCTCGCCGCCACCGATGATGGCCAGCCGCTCGTTGCCGCGGAGCTGTGGGGCGCGTACCTTGATGCGCACCGTCTTGGCATATTCCGACGGTTGGCTCATCTTCCCCTCACGGGCGAAGATACACTCAGTGAAGGCCGAGGAGTACATGTAGCTGTCCTCGGGAATGTCGAGCCAGTGGTCATAGACCAGATAAGTGGTGGCCTTGGCAGCGGCAAACTCCAGGCGGTGGGGCATGACGAGCCACTCGTGGCGCATCTCCTGTTCCCCACGGTAGAGACTGTAGTGATAGTCGACATAAGTGTTAGTCTTGATGGTCTTGCTGATGTCGCACGACCAGTGGAGACCGTCGTGGGTAGACATCTTGTGCTGTTCTACCTTTTCTCCCGTTTTCAGATTCAGTACCAGCTCTTCTCCGAACTTGGTCTGATACTCAAGGTTGAATTGTAACTTCATAGATATAGTGCTTTTAATTCGAATTCATAATGGCGCGCAATCGGTTGCGCATAAATCATACCTCTCACCTCTCACCTCTTACCTCTTACCTCTCACCTCTAATAAAGAACACACAGGCAGAGCCGATGATGAAGCTGATACCGGCCACGGTCATCATCGTCGACTGATGGCTGCCGACGAGCGAGAGGATGGAGCCACCACAGACGGCCGCCACAATCTGGGGCAGACAGATGGTGCCGTTGAACAGGCCAAGGTATGCGCCCATGTGGCCGTAGCCCTGCAAGGCGTTGGTGACGAAGGTGAACGGCATGGCCAGCATGGCTGCCCAGCCGCAGCCAATGAGCAGGAACGGCAGAATCTGCAGGTACTTGTCAGCGCAGAAGGGTATGAGAAGGAAGCCTATGCCTCCCAGTATCAGGCTGACGCTATAGGCCATCTTCGTGTTCGTGAAGCGCGGCAGCAGGGCGGCCCAGGCTACGGAACCCATGGCCTGGATGGCATAGAGCACGCCCGTCCAGTTGGCGGCTTCCTGATAGGCATCGGTGGTCGGGTCGATGGTGCCCCAGACGGTCTCTGAGACGGCATCCACCACGTAGGTCCACATATAGAGCATGCCCGCCCAGCAGAAGAACTGCACCAGGCCCACCTTCCAGAAGGTGGAGGGGGCATTCTTCAGCAGGGTGAACCAGTTGGCGCTTTCGCTGGATTTCTCGGATTCTCCGGATTTCCCGGGTTTTCCGGATTCTCCGGATATTCCGGGCTTTCCGGATTCACCAGATTTCCCATTATACTCCTCGTACTCCTTCGGGGGCCACTCCTTCACCTTGGCCGTGGTATAGAGCACGCAGAGAATCAGGATGGCGGCTCCGATATAGAACGACCAGATGACCGAGTCGGGCACCACGCCCTCTGGGGCCACATTGCTCAGGCCGATGGCCGTGAATACAAAGGGAAAGAGGAATCCCACCACGCTTCCGGCATTGCAGAGGAACGACTGGATGCTGTAGGCCTTGGCCTTCTGACGCTCATTGACCATGTCGCCCACCAGCATCTTGAACGGCTGCATGGCCATGTTGATACTGGTGTCGAGCAGCATCAGGGCTATCAGCCCGAAGATGAGGGCAGCGCCCACGGCCATGCCGAGCGACCCGGCGTTGGGCAGCAGGCACATCACGGCCACGGCCACGGCGGCCCCGATGAACAGATAGGGGATGCGGCGGCCGAAGCGTGTCCACGTCCTGTCGCTCAGCGTGCCCACAATCGGCTGCACCAGGATGCCCATCAGTGGGGGGAGGATCCAGAAGAAACTCAGCGAGTGGGGGTCGGCGCCAAGGGTGCGGAAGATGCGCGAGATATTCGCCGACTGCAGGGCGTAGGCTATCTGCACACCGAAGAACCCGAAACTCAGGTTCCACAGGTTCCAAAATGACAAATCAGGCTTCTGTTTCATATACTACAACTATTATTTTTATTTACAACTTCTTATTTTAACGACAACTTTGACAACTTCTTATTTTAACGACAACTTTGACAACTTTGACAACTTCTTTTTAAACTACAACTTCTTATTTTAACTACAACTTTGACAACTTTGACAACTCTTTTTGTTTGACAACTTATTAAATGACTTGTTTTACCTTGCCATCGGTGCCAACAATTTCATTTCGCTGCTTATCAAGGAAATATCGTTCGATGACCGCAAACTTTGGAGAGAAATTCACCAAGATACCGCACGGACATCCTAAAAGCCGCATGTAATTATACAACTGGGCCCTGTGATTGCTAACTATTTCGGCCACAGCCTTACACTCTATAATAATGTCTCCCTTGCACAGGAAGTCTATGCGATATTCGGCAGACATCTCACGGCCATGATACAACGGATGAAACTTTAGTTCACGTCTGAAAGGTATCCCACTCTCCTCCAACTGAATCTGAAGCCCCTCCTGATAGCAGTATTCATTGAGTCCTGCACCAAGTTCCTTGTGAACTTCATACAAAGCTCCTACCACATCATAAATATGTTCCTTATGTCTTGCTATATCAATCATCTTATAATATGTCTATTAAAGTTGTCCTAATATTAAAAAGTTGTCTTAGTTGTCCAAGTTGTCGTTTTTAAATAAACACTCCAAGCTTGTCGTCTCAAGACTTACTTCGTTGTACCTCTTATAATGAGCCGCGTGCGCACGATGCGCTTCTCCACCTTGTCTATCGGGGTGAGGCCCTCCACCTTGTCCATCAGGATTTCGGCGGCTTCCTCGCCCACGCGGTGGCCGCGCTGCTCCACGGTGGTGAGCATCGGGTCGCAGGCGATGGCACGCTGGCCGTTGGTGAAGCCACAGATGCTGATGTCCTCCGGCACCCGCAGCCCGGCACGCTTACAGGTGTAGAGGATGCCGATGGCCGTGTCGTCGTTGACGGCGAAGAAGCCGTCGGGGCGGTGGTCGAGGGTCAGAATCTCTGGGGTGATAGCTTCTGCATCAGAACGATTGTCGCAGAGGCGCACGATGCTCTCGTCTATGGCCATTCCGTGCTTCAGCAGCGCGTCCTTGTAGCCGTTGAAGCGGTTCTTCGAAATCTCTAACTGCATCGGACTGCCGTAGAAGGCGATGCGCTGGCAGCCCGTCTCTATCAGATGGGTCACGGCGTTGTAGGCCCCCATATAGTCGTCCACCACCACGCGGCTGGCGTTCACGCCGGTGCAGATGCGGTCGTAGAACACCATCGGTATGCCGGCGTCGATGAGCTTCTGGTAGTGGTCGTAGTTGCGCGTGTCCTTGGCCTGCGACACGATGACGCCGCACACCTTGTAGCGGTGGAACGTGTCGCAGATGCGGGCCTCGCGCTCATACTTCTCGTCGCTCGTGGCCACCATGATGTTATAGCCACGCGCCGAGGCCGCCCCCTCGATGCCTTTGAGGATGCTGGAGAAATAGTAGTGGGTGAACTCGGGCACGATGACGCCGATGATCTTCTGAGGCATCACCCGGCTGTGGCGCAGGGCCTCGCCGATGGCGTTAGGATAGAAATTATGTTCGCGCGCATACGCCTGGATGGCCTTGCGGCGCTCCTCGCTGATGCGGGGCGAGTCCTTCAGGGCACGTGACACCGTGGCCACGGAAATGCCAAACTCCCGTGCGATATCCTTCATTGTCAGTGGGCCGTTCTTCTCCATCAGCTTTTATTTTCATTTGCAAAGGTACAACTTTTCACTATTCGCTATTCACTATTCACTTAGAAAGTTGACATATATCAATGTAAACGTTTGCGCAACTGTAATAACATTTTTAAACTGAAAAAAGAATAACGTATCGAAAAGAGCATTAACTTTGCACCGTGAAACAGTCTGCAAAGACTAACTGCGAGCTAAAAACGATTAACAATATAACGAATTAACTCTAATTAATGTAATGATGAAGCAGGTAAACATGCAAATGCCTCTTAGGATGCTCGGCCTTCTGTTGGGCCTCTTCCTATCGGTAGGAGCCTTCGCCCAGATTGAGGTGAGAGGCTTTGTGAAAGATGCTACAGGCGAACCCATTATCGGAGCTACGGTGCGCGTGGCCGGCACACAGACGGCCACCATCACCGACTTCGACGGTAACTTCGTGCTGAAAGCCAACCAGGGTGCCGACATCACCGTGAGCTACGTCGGCTATCAGACGCAGACGGTGAAGGCCGCCCCCACTCTGACAATTACACTTCAGGACGACCAGACGGTGCTGCAGGACGTGGTGGTCATCGGTTACGGCGCTGTGAAGAAGAGCGACCTGACCGGATCGGTGACGGCCCTGAAGCCCGACTCGAAGAACAAGGGTCTCGTGGTCAATCCCCAAGACATGATGCAGGGTAAGATTGCCGGTGTCAGCGTCACCAGCGGCGGCGGTACCCCCGGTGGCGGCGCTACCATCCGCATCCGTGGAGGCTCGTCGCTGAATGCCTCCAACGACCCGCTGATTGTCATCGACGGCGTGCCGATGGACAACAATGGTGTGAAGGGCCTCGCCAACCCCCTTTCGATGGTCAACCCCCAGGACATCGAGTCGTTCAACGTGCTGAAGGACGCATCGGCCACCGCCATCTACGGTAGCCGTGGTTCTAACGGTGTCATCATCATCACCACCAAGAAGGGCCGTAAGGGCAGTGCCCCGCAGGTATCCTACTCGGGTAGCGTCACGATGAGTACTAAGAAGAAACTCACCGACGTGATGGACGGCGACCAGTACCGCACGGCCGTGGCCGAGATATATAAAGGTAACTCGCGCGAAGGCGTGGTGATGGGCTACTATCAGGATGCCGACGGGAATATCGCGATGAACACCGTGGAGAACGGCAAGCTGGTGCGCCACGACAATGGTGGCACCTACTACCCCGGTGTGCTCGGCGATGCCAACACCGACTGGCAGAAGGAAATTTACCGCACCGCATGGAGCCACGACCACAACGTGACCGTGGCTGGTGCAGCAGGCATGGTGCCCTACCGCCTCTCGCTGGGCTACACCAACCAGCAGGGTATCGTGAAGACCTCTGGCTTCGAGCGCGTCACGGCAGCCCTCAACCTGAACCCCTCGCTGCTTAACGACCACCTCGTGCTCAACCTCAACGCCAAGGGCATGTGGGCACGCTCGAAGTACTCTGACGGCGGTGCCATCGGAGCTGCTGTCAGCTACGACCCCACGAAGCCCGTCTATGACGAGACGGCTTCCGACGCTGCCAACTTCAGTGGCTACACCACATGGAAGGTGCCCGGCGGCTCGCTCAACGACCCCACATGGCCCAACACCTACAACCGTAACGCTACGGCCAACCCCGTGGCCCTGCTCAACCTGAAGAGTGACCGCGCCATCAGCCGCTCCTTCATCGGCAATGCCGACATCGACTACAAGATCCACGGCTTCGAGGACCTGCGCCTCCACCTGACCCTCGGTGCCGACATCTCCAAGGGTAAGCAGTCTACCGACGTCGACCGCACCTCTCCGGGTGCCATCTACTACGGCTCCCACGGCTGGGAGGAGATCCTCAAGCGCAACCTCACCCTCTCTGCCTACGCCCAGTACTATAAGGACTTCTCCAAGGCACACCACCTCGACGTGATGGCCGGTTACGAGTGGCAGCACTTCTGGCGCGACCTGAAGAACACGTGGTGGGGAGCCTATCCCAGCACCAACGCCCAGAACCCCAACGAGTACCACGACTGGTCGACGTACCACTATAAGACCGAGAACTACCTCGTGTCGTTCTTCGGACGTCTGAACTACACCCTCTTGGAGCGCTACTACCTGACGTTCACCATGCGTAACGACGGTTCGTCGCGCTTCCAGGACCACTGGAAGCTCTATCCCTCGGCAGCACTCGCTTGGAAGGCCAACGAGGAGAAGTTCCTCAAGAGTGCCGACTGGCTCTCCGACCTGAAGCTCCGCCTGAGCTACGGTAAGACCGGTCAGCAGGATGGTATCGGCGACTACAACTACTTCGCCGTCTACAGCATGAACACCGGCGTGGGCAGCTACTACGACGTGGCCGGCGACGGCACGCTGGCACGCCCCGACGCCTACGACCCCTCACTGAAGTGGGAGACCACCGACACCTATAACGTGGGTATCGACTTCGGAGTGCTCAACCAGCGCATCACCTTCAGCATCGATGCCTACTACCGTAAGACCACCGACCTGCTGAACTCGGCCAACGTGGCCGCAGGCTCCAACTTCCGCAACTCTGTGATGACCAATATAGGCTCGATGACCAACAAGGGTATCGAGGCCACCATCGGCCTGAAGCCCATCCAGACCAACAACTGGTACTGGACCATCGACTACAACATTACCTATAATAAGAACGAGATCACCGAGCTGATTGGTGGTGATGACAAGGACTACTTCGTGCCCACAGGCGGCATCGGAGGCGGTACGGGCGTCAACGCACAGGCTCACGCCGTAGGCCATCCGATGAGCTCCTTCTACGTCTACCAGCAGGTGTACGACAAGGCTGGCAAGCCCATCGAGGGACTCGTGGTAGACCGCAATGGCGACGGTGTCATCACCGAGGCCGACAAGTACTTCTACAAGAGCCCGATGGCTCCCGTGACGATGGGCCTGAGCTCTCGCCTGGAGTACAAGAACTGGGACCTGGGCTTCACACTCCGCGCCAGCCTCGGCAACTACGTGTTCAACAACCTGCTCTCGGGCAACGTCAACATGAGCGCCGGTGAGGTCTACTCCAGCGGTAACAACTTCCTGGGCAACCGCCCCGTGAAGGCCCTCGACTACATGTGGCAGACCTACGACCTGGAGGCCAAGCTCTCCGACCACTGGGTGCAGAACGGCTCGTTCCTGAAGTGCGACAACATCACGCTGGGCTACTCCTTCGACAGCCTCTTCAAGGGCGGCAGCTACAAGGGCATCTCCGGACGTATCTACGCCACGGCCTCCAACGTGTTCTGCATCACAAAGTACGACGGCATCGACCCCGAAGTGTTCGGAGGTATCGACAACAACCTCTACCCCCGTCCTATCTCTTACATTCTCGGACTGAATCTGAACTTCTAATCATATAAAGATAAGGTAACAATGAAAACATATATCAAGCATATCATTCCGGCGGCTGCCCTACTGATGGCAGTGGGTATGACATCCTGCACGAAAGACCTGGATGTGACACCTATCGACCCGAACCTCAACACGGAGATTCAGCCGGAGCAACTGTTCAACAAGTGCTATGCCAACATCGCCGTGGCTGGCAACGGCGGTGCCAACGGCGACAGCGACGTCGACGGCATCGACGGCGGTACGTCGGGCTACGTGCGCCAGCTGTGGAACGCCAACGAGCTGACCACCGACGAGTCCATCTGCGGATGGGGCGACGAGGGTATCTCTGCCTTCTGCTACAACAGCTACGACGCCAGCCACCCCATGCTCCGAGGCTTCTACTACCGCCTCTACGTGGGCATCTCCTTCTGCAACCAGTACCTGCAGGAGTTCAGCGACTACAATGCCACCATGGCGGCCGAGATCCGCTTCATCCGCGCCCTCAACTACTACTACCTGCTCGACGGCTGGGGCAACGTGCCCTTCGTCACCACCATCTCCTCGGAGAAGCCCGTGCAGTACAGCCGTCAGCAGCTCTACGACTTCATCGAGAGCGAGCTCCTCGAGATTGAGCCGCAGCTGAGCAATGCCACCGCCAAGAAGTCGAGCGACACCGGCTACGGCCGCGTGGACAAGGCTGCCGCCTGGATGCTCCTGGCACGCCTCTACCTGAACGCCGAGGTCTACACCGGCACCGCTCAGTGGCAGAAGGCTGCCCAGTACGCACAGCAGGTGATGAACTCCAGCTATAAGCTCAACACCGCCGGCAGCGGCAAGTGGAGTGCCTACCAGATGCTGTTTATGGCCGACAACGGTGAGACCAACGCAGCCTACGAGGCCGTGTTCCCCATCCTGCAGGATGGCGTGCGCACCACCTCATGGGGTACCACTCTCTTCCTCATCGCCTCTACCCACGATGCCGAGATGACCAGCTCCAACGGTACTACTGAGGTATGGGGCGGCAACCGCGCCCGTCCGCAGCTCATCCAGAAGTTCTTCCCCAACCTCGATGCCCCTGAGGGTGATCCCTACGAGGTGGCCGAGGCTGCCGGCGACGACCGCGCCCTGTTCGACACCAAGGGCCGCACCCTCGACAACGAGGACGTGAGCAACTTCAAGAGCGGCTATGCCGTGGGCAAGTTCAACAACTTCACCACCACCGGCGCGGCCACCAAGAGCGGACAGTTCCCCGACACCGACTTCTTCCTGATGCGCGTGGCAGAGGCCTATCTGACCTACGCCGAGGCACAGGCCCGCATGAACGGCGGTGCCACCAACAGCGAGGGAGCCAACGCCATCAACGCCCTGCGCGAGCGTGCCAACGCATCGACCAAGGCCAACTACTCGCTCGAAGAGATCTGCGACGAGTGGTGCCGTGAGTTCTACTATGAGGGACGCCGCCGAACCGACCTCATCCGCTTCGGCAAGTTCGGAGGCAGCAGCGACTACGTATGGCAGTGGAAGGGCGGCAGCTTCAATGGCCGTAACTTCGACGCTACCAAGAACCTCTTCGCCATCCCCACCACCGACCTGACGGCCAACCCCAATCTGGTCCAGAATCCGGGATACTAAGCATTAATAATTAGTAATGAGTAATTAGAAATTAATAATTATGATTACCAAAATCAGTAAATTCCTTTGCGCCGGTTTAGTATGCTGCGGTATCTCCGCAGCCCTCACCGCCTGCTCCGACGATAACGGCTCCAACCCCACCCTGGGCGAGCCCTCCACCTTCGTGCTGAACACACCGGCCTACTCGACGGTGCCCGTCGACCTGGCCACCTCTACCGAGATTCCCTTCACCTGGTCGTCGCCCGACTACGGCTTCCCCGTAGCCGCCGAGTTCCAGCTGGAGGCATCCATCGACGGCAGCTTCACCATTTCCGTGGCTGAGGCCGAGGCCGATGAGAGCGGCACCACCATCCCCAACTACGTCACCCTGCCCGCCACCTTCTTCGGAGGCAGCGGCACCATCGCCTGCAACACCCTGGCACAGGCCCTCAACCTGATGGGCAACTGGGACGAGGGCGAGACACCTGCCACGCAGACACTCGTGGTGCGCGCCAGTGCCACCGCCGGCAGCCAGAAGATCTACTCCAACACCGTCAATATCACCGTCGTACCGACGGCAGAGGTGGCACCGGCCTGGCCGATGTACATCTATGAGATAGGCAACGAGAGCGGATGGGCTACGGCACACGTTCTCTGCAGCCCGGCACAGGACGGCATCTACACCGGTTACTACTGGCTCGACGGTGGCTTCAAGTTCAAGCCCAATGCCGACAACTGGGACGGCGACTGGGGACAGAATCCCGCAGGCCCCTACGGCACACTCGTCGTCGACGGTGAAGAGGATTGCAACGACCCTGGCAAGAGCTTCCCCGACCAGGCTCTGCCCGCCGGCTTCTATAAGATCACCGTCGACCTCAACGAGATGACATGGGCCATCGAGCCTATCACCAATATCAGCATCATCGGCGGCTTCAACGATTGGGCCGGCGACGTGGAGATGGCCTACAATATCGAAGGCGGCTACTGGGAGGCTACTACCGATGCCGTATCGGGCGAGTACAAGTTCCGCGCCAACCACGACTGGGCCATCAACTGGGGCGGCACCGAGGATAACCTCGTGCAGGACGGCGCCAACCTCTCCAGCGACGGAGGCACACAGACCTTCAAGCTCTACATCACCTACGATGGCAACCATCACGTAGTTATTGAGTAATTGATAATAGATAATCGAAAAGCTGAAAATTATGAATACTAAGATAATGAAATCCCTTTCAGCAGGTCTCGTATACTGCGGTATCTCCGCAGTCCTCACCGCCTGTACCGGCGACTATACCGACTGGGCCACTCCCTTCAAGACTGACCCCGAGGCTGCCAAGACCATGACGATGGCCGTAGCCCCCGTTGCCACCATCGACTTCGCCAACGTCACTGCTGAGACCGTGCAGATATTTGTGCCCTCAGTCACCATCGACGATGAGTCGGAGAACTCCTTCACCGCCCTTCTCGCAGGCCCCGAGGAGGAAGATAATGCTACGTTTGAAACCGATGCCAACGGCTATGTGGCCACTGCCGACCTCGAGACTGCTATCTACGCTCTCTATGGCCAGCGACCCGTTACTCGTCAGATTCCCGTCACCGTCACCGGATTCATCAAGGTGGGCGGACAGACCTTCAAGGGCGTGGGCACCACCACGCTCACCGTCATCCCCTCTGCACCCGACATTGACGTGGCCTACTATCTGACTGGCAGCATCAACGGCTGGGACAACACCGACAAGACCTACCAGCTCTCCAACGGCGGCGCGGATCCCTACGAGAACCCCGTGTTCACCTGTCGCATCCCCGCTCCCGAGGACGGCTCCAACGTGGAGTTCAAGTGTACCCCTGAGTCTGGACTCGGCGGCGACTGGAGCAAGTGTCTCGCCGCAGGCAATGCCGAGGGCAAGTTCAACTACAACAACGACGGCGGCAACCTCGTCATACAGGCCGTCGAGGGTGCCAGCTACTACGACCTGACCTTCAACATGATGGAGCAGACCTGGGAGGCCAAGGCCCTGATGGTCAACATCGAGCCAGCCTACTACTTCACAGGTAGCCTCAATGGCTGGAACAACAGCGACACCACCTACAAGATGACCAACAACGGCGGCGACCCCTACGAGAACCCCACCTTCACCTTCCGTATCCCCGCATCCGAGGACGGCTCGAACATCGAGTTCAAGATGACGCCAGAGTCGGGCCTGGGCGGCGACTGGAGCAAGTGCCTCACGGCTGGCAATGCCGATGGTGAGTTTGCCTACAACAATGCCGGCGGCAACCTCGTCATCGAGGCCGTAGAGGGTGCCAAGTTCTACGACGTCACCTTCAACATGACCGAGTTCACATGGTCGTATAAAGCCGTCAGCTTCGACCAGTACGTATACTTCATCGGAGCCACCGACGGATGGAGCGCTTCCGACCAGAAGGTAGCTGCCGTCAGCGACGGTGTCTATACGGGCTATCTCTACATCGCCGACCCCAACGGATGGGGCGTGGAGTTCAAGTTCCAGAAGCGTGCCGGCGACTGGGCCGACGACTCGCAGCTGAACAGCAACAACATGGCTGAGGTGACCGGCGACTTCGAGAAGACGGGCGACAACTTCAAGGCTTCGGCCGGCGAGGGTGTCTACTACGTGGAGCTCGACCTGAATGCCAATACGCTGAAGGGCACGAAGATCACTAACATGAACCTCGTGGGCGACTTCAACGGCTGGAATGCTGCCGACGACAGCCAGCAGATGACGTGGGATGCCGAGAACTTCTGCTATGTCATCACCGGTGCCGGTGTGACGGCTGCCGGCTGGAAGTTCACAACCAACAACTCGTGGGATGTCAACCTCGGTGGCGACACCCTCGACAACCTCGTGGCCAACGGCTCCAACATCTCAGCCGTGGGAACCACCATCAGGCTCTATCCCACTCGCAAGACCTCTGACAACATCTACTGCACGGTAGAGTAATCAACCATTACTCTATATTTCCGGTATCAGGCGGGCCGCTCTCCAACGACCCGCCTGATATTTTTCTCCACACTTGGCAAGAAAAAATCGGCACCGCCTGATGAAGGCGGTGCCGACTGCTATAATCACTGCTGTAGGGGGATTAGTCTGCCACGAGCGTGAAACGCTTGAAGGCGCAGATCTTCAGGTCCTTGTCCTGCTTGGCGAGCCACTGCGATACAGTGGCCTTGTCGCCGTCGCCGAACTGGAACTCCTGGTCTACGAGGCAGTTCTCCTTGAGGAACTTCTGCACGCGGCCCTTGGCGATGTTCTCAATCATAGGCATCTTCAGCTGGGCCTCGCCCTCGGCCTTGGCCTCCTCCTTGATCTTGCGGGCCTCGTCGGCCTGCTCCTGTGTGAGCCAGCCCTTGGCCATGTTGCTCTCGATGTGGTCATCGCTGTCAACGAGGTTGGGGTTCAGGCCAGCCTTCTTGAGCTTCATCTCGATGAACTTCTCCACCTGCTCCAGCTTGGTCTTCTCAACGGCGGTCTTGTACTCCTCGTCGAGAATCTTCTGGTCTACGCTCTCCTTGTCGAGGGCCACGGGCTTCATGGCAGCCACCTGCATGGCCACGAGGTGTCCCTGCTCGGCAGCGGGCTTGTTGGTCTGTACCATCGTGCAGAGGGTGTGCTTGCCCATGTGGTCGTACACCTCAATGTTGTCACCCTCGAGTGTCAGGTAGCCGTCCAGCTCCATCTTCTCACCGGTGATGCCCGAGCGCTGTGTGACAGCCTCCTGGGCCGTCTGGCCGTTGATGTCGAGAGCCTTTACAGCCTCGATGTCCTGAGCCTTGGCGGCAACGGCGGCATCGAGGATGCTCTGGGTCAGAGCGATGAAGTCGGCACCGTTGGCCACGAAGTCGGTCTCGCACTTCAGGGCGATCATGGCGGCGAAGCCGTCGACAGCCTTTACAAGTACACAACCATTTGATGTCTCACGGTCGCTACGCTTGGCAGCGATGGCCAGTCCGCGCTCGCGGAGCAGCTCCTTGGCCTTGTCGAAGTCGCCCTCGGCCTCGGTCAGGGCCTTCTTCACGTCGGCCAGACCGGCACCGGTCATGGCGCGGAGCTTCTTGATATCGTCAATTGAAATTGCCATTGTTATTCCTTTTTTTCGTTATTACGTTATTTCGATATTACGTTATTTCGTTGTCTCGATTACTCAGCGGCGGGAGCCTCTTCCTCAGCAGCGGGAGCCTCTTCCTCGGCGGCAGGAGCCTCGGCATCCTTGCGGGCCTTGCGGGCCTGCTGGCGGCGGGGCTTCTCCTCGTCGTCGCCCTCGGCCTGAGCCTCGGCAGCCTTCTCGTCGGCCTTCTCAGCCTTGCGCTCCTCCAAGCCCTCGGCGATGGCGGCGCAGCAGGCGTTGAGGATGATCTCAACAGAGTCCTTGGCGTCATCGTTGGCGGGAATGACGAAGTCGATGTTGTTGGGGTCGGAGTTGGTGTCGACGATACCGAACACGGGGATACCCAGACGGTTGGCCTCGCGGACAGCGATCTGCTCCTTCAGCACATCCACCACAAAGAGGGCGCTGGGCAGACGGGTCAGGTCGGCGATAGAGCCGAGGTTCTTCTCGAGCTTGGCGCGCTGGCGAGTGATCTGCAGCAGCTCGCGCTTGGAGAGGTTACCGTATGTACCATCGTTCATCAGCTTGTCGATGTTCGCCATTTTCTTCACGGCCTTGCGGATGGTGGGGAAGTTGGTGAGCATGCCGCCCGGCCAGCGCTCGATGACGTAGGGCATGTTGACGCTGGCAGCCTTCTCGGCAATCACTTCCTTGGTCTGTTTTTTAGTAGCGACGAACAGAATCTTCTTGCCACTCTTGGCAATCTGCTTCAGGGCATCGGCAGCCTCGTCGATCTTGGCGGCTGTCTTGTGCAGGTCGATGATATGTATACCGTTGCGCTCGGTATAGATGTAGGGAGCCATTGCGGGGTTCCACTTGCGCTTCAGGTGGCCGAAGTGGCAGCCGGCCTGGAGCAACTGGTCAAAATTTGTTCTTGACATTTTGATAATTCTTTTTAAATTGTTGTTTACTTTCCTTTAAATCTTTTTTAGACCAGCCGACGAGTAATCTTGACGAGTCTCGACGGTTTGGATGCTAAACTGTTCAGTCTGACGGTTGTACTTCTTTTAGACGATTGTACGATTATACTTTCTTTTTAGACGGTTGTACGGTTGTACGATTATACCTTTTTTTAGACGGTTGTACGGTTGTACGGTTGTACGATTTATATTCGTCAAAACGTCCATTCGTACATTCGTCTAAAAACGTCTATTCGTACATTCGTCTTAAAACATCTCGTCCTCTCGTCATAAAATCTCGTCAATTCGTCAGATTAACGCTTACTGAACTGGAAGCGGCGGCGAGCCTTGGGCTGGCCCGGCTTCTTGCGCTCCACCTCGCGGCTGTCGCGCGTCATGAATCCGGCATCCTTCAGCTTCTTCTTGTCCTCCTCGTTGATCTTAACCAGGGCACGGGCGATGGCCAGGCGCAGAGCCTGGCTCTGGCCGGTGAAGCCACCACCGTCGAGGTTAGCCTTGATATCGTACTTCTCAGCGACCTCCAGCAGGTTCAGCGGCTGCTTCACCACATACTGCAGGATGGCTGAGGGGAAATAAACTTCTAAATCCTTCTTGTTGATCGTGATCTTGCCGGTACCCTCTTTGACGTATACGCGGGCGATGGAGCTCTTGCGACGACCTATTGCGTTGATTACTTCCATAATCTCTTATTCTATAAACTTTAAACTATAAACTCTAAACCAATTACTTGTACTGGTTGATATCAATTGCCTTAGGCTTCTGGGCCTCGTGGGGATGCTCTGTACCCTCGTAGATGTAGAGGTTGTTCAGCAGGCTGCGACCGAGGGGACCCTTGGGCAGCATACCCTTGACGGCATGACGGAGGAACTTCTCCACACCACCATTGCGCTTGCGCAGCTCGGCAGGAGTCTGGAAGCGCTGGCCACCGGGATAGCCCGTGTAGCGGGTGTAGACCTTGTCGGTCTCCTTCTTACCAGTGAATACCACCTTATCGGCATTGATAAGGATGACATTGTCGCCGCAGTCAACGTGCGGGGTGAATGTTGGCTTGTACTTTCCGCGAATCAGCTTTGCTACCTTCGAAGCGAGACGGCCGACCACCTGGTCTGTGGCGTCGATCACCACCCACTCCTTCTTTGCTGTTTCCTTGTTCACGGAAATAGTCTTGTAACTTAAAGTGTTCATTTTAATCTTAACTACTAAAAAACAGTTTAACTTATTAATTCATGTACGCACTTCAACCCACATCCGAGGTCTAACTCCCGGCTGCAAGTCTAACGAGCGTTCCCGAGGGCACTTGGCACGCATCGGGTGGATACCAGAGACACTGATTCACGAACCGCTTCGCCCGGCCAAAGACGCCGCTATTCACACACTGCCTCGCGGGGATTCTAAGACTCTCCCCTAAATCGGACTGCAAAGGTACTCATTTTTTTGATTACGGCTGACAGTTTACAGTTTACAGATGACAACTTTTATGAATTATTAACAGTCGCCGACGGGCTGCGGCGGTGAAAACTATTAAAAAAAGCCTACGGATGATACGCATTATGCGGATTTTTACTAACTTTGCACTGGATTATGAGTCAGCGGCGAATCATACATGTGGATATGGACCAGTTCTTCGCTGCCGTGGAGCAGCGCGAACAGCCGGAACTGCGGGGTAAGCCCATTGCCGTGGGCTACGATGCGGAGCGCGGCGTGGTGTCCACTGCCAGCTACGAGGCGCGCAAGTATGGTGTCCACTCGGCGCAGTCCATACAGCTGGCCAAGCGGCTCTGCCCGCAGCTCATCATCGTCGAGCCTCACTTCCATAAATATAAAGAGGTGTCGCAGCAGATACGCAGCATCTTCAGCGACTATACCGACCTGATAGAGCCGCTCTCGCTCGACGAGGCATTCCTCGACGTAACGGAGAACAAGAAGCAGATTTCGCTCGCCGTTGACATCGCCCGCGAGATCAAGCAGCGCATACTCGACACCACGGGGCTGACGGCATCGGCAGGCGTGAGCTACTGCAAGTTCCTGGCCAAGATTGCCTCCGACTGGCGAAAGCCGGATGGGCTGACGGTCATACATCCCGACCGCGCACAGGAGTTCATCGAGCGGCTCGACGTGCAGAAGATCTGGGGTGTCGGGGCGAAGACCGCCGACAAGCTCCACCGCATGGGCATCTTCACCGGAGCCGACCTCAGGAAGGCGTCGCTGCAGCACCTGTCGCAGGAGTTCGGCAAGATGGGGCGCGTGTTCTACCAGTTTGCCCGAGGTATCGACGAGCGGCCCGTCGTCGCCGAATGGGAGCGGAAGTCGGTGAGCTGCGAGCGCACCTTCGAGAAGGATATCAGCGACCCGGCAGCCGTCACCATCGAGCTCTACCACACCGTTCTTGAACTGGAGCGGCGCATTGCCAAGAGCCAGTTCCTGGGGCGTACGCTGACGCTGAAAGTCAAGTTCCTCGATTTCCAGCAGATCTCCCGTAGCATCACCGTGAACCGTATCCTCCGAACAAAAGACGAGATCCTGCCGCTGGCCAAGCAGTTGCTAAGCGAGGTAGAGTACCATTCCCACCCCATCCGGCTGATGGGCCTGGGCGTCTCCAACCACCGCGATGAACTCCCCGACGAGAAGCCTCGCTGGATACAACTGGAACTGGAATTCGAGGCGTGGCCGGAAGGCTGACAGCATGTCGGTCAGTAGTTCTTTCGGTACCAAAGTGTCTGAACCAGTCCGCGCATAGCCAGGTACACGACTTGTGCCAGCCAGAGCCCGTGGTTGCCCAGCTGTCCGACAGAAGCCTGATAGACTGCGAAGAACAGGATGGCCGCGACGGCAGAGGATACAAGCATGCCCCGCGTGGCAGTGATGCCCACGAACACGCCGTCCCAGATGAAGGCCACGGCACCTGCCACGGGTATCAGGCAGGCCCAGAACAGGTACTCACCGGAGGCGGAGAGCACCTCCGGCTCGTCGGTGAGGAGGCTGAAGATCCAGTGGCCTCCCAGCACATATAATAAGGTGTAGGCCCCTGTCACCAGCACCATCCAGAGGAAGAGTCGGCGGAGCGTCTCACGGAAGGCAGTGGCGTTGCGGGCCCCGTATGCACGGCCGCAGAGTGCCTCGCCGGCGTATGCAAAGCCGTCCATGAAGTAGGAGAAGAAGAGGTAGAGCTGCATCATCACCGTGTTCACAGACAGGATAACGGCCCCCTGACGTGCCCCTGCCGAGGTGAAGAAGAGGTTGACGGCCACCAGGCAAAGCGTACGCAGGAAGATGTCGCCGTTGACACGGAAGAATGCGCCAAGCCCCTTCGTCAGGCCGGCCAGCCATTCCTTCCGGAGCAGCCGGCGGTAGTATCTCCACAGTAATCCCAGGGCCACCAGCAGCCCCGCATACTGCGCGATGACGGTGCCCAGGGCCACCCCCTCGATCTTCATGCCCAGCCCGTAGACCAGTGTCAGCGATGCCAGGATGTTCACCACGTTCTGTCCGATGGATATCAGCATCGGGATGCGCGTATTCTGCATGCCGATGTACCACCCCGAGAGACTGTAGACGCCGAGCACGGCAGGAGCACCCCAGATGACGATATAGAAATAGACGGTGGCGTAGGGAGCAACGTCTGCCGTAGGTCCGATGAGCCAGAACATCAGCCACTTCAGCGGCACCTGAAGCACCATCAACAGCAGGGCGATGGCAAAGGCTATCATCAGCGAGCGTGCCAGCAGTCGCAACACTTCGGGCAGGTCACGCCGCCCGAGGGCCTGTGAGGTGAGTCCGCTGCTGCCCATCCGGAGGAACCCGAAGAGCCAGTAGACCAGGCTGAAGATCATCGACCCCACAGCCACAGCCCCGATATAGACAGAACTGCCCATGTGGCCCACGATGGCCACGTCGATCATCCCCAGCAGCGGCACGGTGATGTTCGACACAATCGACGGCAGGGCTATCTTCAGAATCTGACGGTCGCGGATGTTCATCTCTTATCGCTCTTTTGAGGCTTCAAACCGGATTCCCTTGTAGAGCGCCGGACTACCCTTGCTGCTCTCCGGCAAGATATGCAGACGCACGCCCTTGATATGCTCCCGGGGATTAAACTCCTCGGGAGCATCCACCTTGTCGCTCAGAATTTCCAGCTTCAACAGTCCCAGGCGGTCTATACGAACCTTTTCTCCACGCCGCAGGTGCTGGTTGATGACGTTGATGAAGTCCGTCAGGATTCCACCGAGAGCCCCGGGCATCACACCGTTGAGCTTACCCACCTCATCAATGATGCTGGCGGTGTCGACCTCCCCTTGGGGATGGTCGGCTACCGCTTTATACCGGCCGAAGTTCTTCAGCGTCGGCTTGTTCTCTTTAACAATTTTATATTTCATAACTCTGAAAATCGGAAAATAGGTTGTAACGTTGTAACATCGCCCGTCTACAAAGGGCGTGCAACCTGTTTCGGAGGTTGTAAGGTTGTAACGAGGTTGCTACGCATACATCGCCACCAGATAGCGTCGCCCCTGACGACCTTTGCCCCGCTCAAACCCGTTGCGATGCAGGTAACTGCCTAAGAGTGTGGCGTTTGCGCGACTCTTCGGATCCATCTTCAGCCTCGTCAGGATTTCTGTCGGACTCAGCAGCAGCACTTCGTCATCACCCTGAGGTTTTCGGAAGTGGTCCTCAAAGATGGCAATCACGTTGGGCACTTCATAGTAGTCGGCATTCCGCTCGACGATCTGCCGCTCACGCTCACCCGTGAAGGCATATTCCTCGCCGCTCTCTATCTCACTGATAATCTGGGCATAGAGTTGCGGGTAGTCGATGGCGCGGTCGCCCTGGGTATCGGTGTCTATCACGCCCGTCACCTCTACCACCATGTAGCGGCGCGAGCCCGACTCGTCCTTCAGCGGCACCAGCGAGTTGGTGGTGGCGCAGAAGGCGGCATAGCGCTGCTGCTGCTCGAACACGGTGGAGTACATCTTGCGCTCCTTCACGTCGGTGCGCTGGATGAGGTGCTTCAGGAAGGCCGTTTGCGCCTTAGATATCTGGTCGTACTCATCGATGTTGATCAGCAGGAATCGGCTCAGCGCCCTGAGGGCCTCCTTCTTGTTGGCGAAGTCGATGCGGTCGATGTAGAAGGGCATCAGCTCGCGGGGCAGGAGCATGCGCATGAAGGTCGACTTGCGGGTGCCCTGCCCGCCGACGAGCATGAGCACCATCTGTGCGCCGTACATCGCGTCGCGCCCCGAGCGCCACTGGCTCACCATCGAGCGCATCCACACCTTGAAGTTGTCGCGCCAGCCGGGAGTCTCGGTCCTCACGCGGTCGGCCAGCTCGCCCAGGCGGTCGCGGCCGTCCCACTGGGGCAACCGGTCGAGCCACTCGCGCACGGGGTCGTACTCGCTGATGCGCTCGGAGACGAGGATGCGCTCCAGGTCCTGCGGCCACACCTTGATGCCCTCGCGGATGGCGGCGTTGTTGATGTCGTTCTTGATCTCAGGGGTCAGCGGGCGCCAGTCCAGCTGGTAGCGGTCCTTCTCCTGATAGTCGATGTCGCCCGTCACGCGGTTCCGGCGGAACATATAGCGCCGTTTCAGGAAGGCCTCCAGCAGCTGCTGGTGCATCAGGCTCCTGTCCAGCGGGCTGGCCGTGCCCAGGCGATGGCCCTGATAGGCATTCTCGAAGCAGGAGCGCACCAGCGTCTCCTTGTCGCCCCAGTCGCCCAGATAGATGGTCATCTTCACGGCCAGTTCCTGGTCGATGCCGGCCTTCCGGCACTCGGCGGCCAGCAGCAGCAGGTGCTCGTCGGGCTGGCGATGGCGGTCGAAGGCCAGCTGGCGGCAGATGGCGTTGTAGTTCGTGATGTCCATCTCCCGGCGGGTGTAGCCTGGCAGCACCTCGGTGTCGAGTGCCGGCTCCGACTGGCGTCCGAGGACTCCGGCAGTGGCGTCCGTGAGCGGCTCTGTGGGCTGGCTCATCTCGATGGCCTTCGCAGCGGGGTTCAGCCAGGCCTGCGGGTCGTGGGAGATGCGGAATCCCTCGCTGCCGTCGTGCAGGACTTCCTCAGGACGGATGCCCGTGGACTGGAATACATACTCCGATGCCCGCTTGTAGGCATACTGCTGGAACAGAGCCACTTGCCGAGGCTCCTCGGGCAGCCCGCCGCCAGGCAGGCAGTATGGTATGAGCACCTTCAGTGACCGTCCGCTGCTGCCCACAAACGACATCAGCGTCTGTTCCCACACGTTCACCATCCGCCGCAGCTGTTCAAGCCGCTCCAGCCCGTCGTCTACACGGAGCGACAGCAGCACCAGGCCCGTCGGGGCCCCCTTGTCGCTCTCGGCAGGCCGGATGCGGGGCAGGTCGGCCGCCGCCAGTGGCCCCGAGGCCAGGCCAAAGCCCGTCGAGACTGCGGCGTGGCCGCGCACAGCCTCTACGCGTTGCGCATACTTGCCGCTGCGGGTCCAGTCGAGGATCTCGTTCAGCGTCACTCCCTTCTCTTTCCGCTCCCGGCGGTAGAGATACTCCATCATAAGTCTTGTATTGCCTGTCATCATGCTTGTAGTAATACTATCCAATCTCTATGCTGCAAATACTATGCCACTTTCAGATGGCAGAAGTCACCTATTGCCCCAATTTACTAGTAAATTCAGACATCAGGAGGCTTCTGACATCTCTCAGCACGCTCTTCATAGAAGCGGGAAGCCTTGCAGGAACTGACAGAAAGTCGCTGTCACCCGTCTGCCAACATGTCACAACCTCGTTACAACCTCACAACCTCCAAAACAGGTTGCACGCCCTTTGCTGCAGGGCGATGTTACAACGTTACAACCTGTAAAGCAAAAAAAAGAATAAGCATAGCCGTCAACAGTATCGAACATAAAAGTGGATGCGTCACCAAAGGCGCATCTTCTTTTTTTGCTGTTTCAGGTTCTGGTTTCATGAATTTTGACTACCTTTGCACCCTGTTATGATGATACTTCTGACAGTATTGGCGTATTTCGCCATCCTCTTCGGCATCAGCCGCCTTACCAGCAGGCGAGCCGACAACAATACGTTCTACCGCGCCAACCGCCGCGCACCATGGTATATGGTGGCCTTCGGCATGGTGGGGGCCAGCATCTCGGGCGTGACGTTCGTCAGCGTGCCGGGCATGGTGCTGACGTCGCAGATGACCTATCTGCAGATGTGTCTGGGCTTCATCGTGGGCTATCTGGTGATAGCCTTCGTGCTGCTGCCGCTCTACTACCGGCTGAACCTGACCACCATCTACGGTTATCTGGGGCAGCGGTTGGGCGAACGCAGCTATCTGACGGGGGCCTCGTTCTTCCTGCTGTCGAAGATGACGGGGGCAGCCGTGAGGTTCTATGTCGTCTGCATCATCCTGCAGCAGTTCGTGTTCGAGCCCGCCGGCATACCGTTTATTGTTAATGTGGTGCTGATGGTGCTGCTCATCTGGCTCTACACGCGGCGTGGCGGCATCGGCACGCTGGTGTTCACCGACTCCTTCCAGACGCTCTGCCTGTTTACGGCCCTCATCCTGATTATCTTCGAGGTGATCAGCCAGCTGCGGTTCTCCCCAGGCGATGCCATCGACGCCATCGCTGCCAGCGGGATGAGCCGTGTGTTCGTGTTCGACGACTGTCTCTCGCCCCAGAACTTCTGGAAACAGTTCCTCAGCGGTGCCTTCATCGCCATCGTGATGACGGGGCTCGACCAGGACATGATGCAGAAGAACCTGACCTGCAAGAGTCTCAAGGACGCACAGAAGGACATGTGTACTTACGGCGTGGCCTTTGTGCCGGCCAACCTGCTGTTCCTCTCGCTTGGCGTGCTGCTGGCCATGTACTTCGGCGATGAGACTGCCACGATGAAGGGCGACACGCTGCTGCCCGCCTTTGTAGAGCGCGGAGCGATTCTTCACTCTTCACTCTTCACTCTTCACTTGTTCATCATCGGCATCGTGGCAGCCTCGTTCTCCAGTGCCGACTCTGCGCTGACTTCGCTCACCACCAGCTTCTGTGTGGACATCCGCCGCAGGCCCGACGACGAGCGGCTGCGCAAGCGGACGCACGTCGCGATGTGCCTCTTCTTCGTGATGTTCATCCTGTTGTTCCGCGCCGTCAACTCCACGTCGCTCATCGATGCCATCTACACGATAGCCAGCTATACCTACGGCCCGCTGCTGGGTCTCTTCACCTTCGGGCTGTGTACCCGCCACAGGCCCATCGACGCTTGCGTACCTTATATATGTATAGCCTCCCCCATCGTCTGCTACGCCCTCGATGCCGCCGCCCAATACCTCTGGGGCTATCGCTTCGGCTACGAGCTGCTGATGCTCAACGGGCTGCTCACCTTCGGCGGCCTATGGCTGTGCAGCCGACATCGTGCTACTGTTTAGGGCGGGGAGCATACTGTAGTCCGTTGCCAGGCAGATAGCGGAAGCGGTAGACGCCCGAACGGCCCTCCTCGTCGGTGAGTTCCTGGCCGTCGAGGAAGAAGTGGCGGTCGATGTCGGGGCTGCCGTCCGACTTCCAATTGAAGTTGTTGCTGTAGGCCAGTGTCACCTTGTGGCCGTCGGGCAGGCAGAGCGTCGCCTCGCGCCGGGCAATGTTTTGCGTCCCGTCGAACTCGCCGAAGTACAGCAGGTAGCCAGTAGGCATCATGGTGCTGGCATCCCTTACCTGCCCCAGCGTCAGGCCTAAGAATGTGGGCATGTAAGCTCTGGTCTGCGTCTGGCCTTGCCTCTTCTTCCAGGCTTCCTCCACTGTCAGCACAGGGTAGGTCTCACCTTCACTGTCGAGGGTGAGTGCCTTGAGCAGATTGTCCTGACGGGTGGAGTCGAGCAGGTCGTGCCCCTCGCTGTCGGTGACAAGGATGCGAAAGCCTATGGGTGCTATGTCCCATATCACGTCGTTGTTACTCTCCTTGTTGCAGCCGGCCAGCATACTGACGGCCAGCAGTGCCATGATGATTGTTTTCAGTTGTTTCATTGCGTTTCTGTTTTTATACGTTTCTGTCATTAGAACGCAGAAATCCGCAAACCTTGCACGCTGGGCAGGAGAAATTAACGGATATTAACTTCTGGACGCAAAAAATATGGCGCGGCGATGCAAGATTCCTGGATTTTGCCGTTATAACAAGAAAAGGAACAAAGGAAATGAAGAAGATAATCACAATGTTAATATGCACGGCCATGCTGACGGGCTGCACCAAGGGTGAGGATGGCGATAGTGGCATGTCGAATGTAAACGCACCATCCGACATGCCGTATAACGGAGCGTTTGAAATTAACTGGACGGTGGACGGCCAGGCAGTGGGGACATCGACATTAGAGGTGATGTACACGGCCAACATCCTCTCGCTGCCTCACGACTGGCTGCACCAGCAGCTCTTCCCAGGCCAGCAGGTGACGCTGCTCAGCGATGACATTGCCTGGATATGGGCCCTGCACCTCAGCCCGACGGGCTATTCCGACGACAACAACTATTTCGCCATCGAGAACACACACTACGAACAGTTCGTCAGCGTGGGCGGACAGCGGCTCACCTACGACGTGTGCTTCTCACAGCGGCGCTCTACAGCCATCTGCAACAGGGTGACTGGCTTTTGGACGGGCGTGGCACCTATCGACAGCATCGTCATCAGGGACGAAGACAACAGGGTTGACCATCGGCCCGTCGTGGTGAGCGTGAAACGCTACAGCCCGGCAGTGGTACTCGCTTTTAACACGACCAAGCGAACCAGATAGGCTCATGGAGACAGAGCAGCATCTGCTGGAAGCCATCCGCAGTGGCGACCGTCAGGCCATGCGCCGGCTCTACGAACGCTACGTGGGATATGCCATGGCCATCGCGCTGAGGTATATCCCGGATCGCGACGAGGCAGAGGACGTGGTGCAGGACAGCTTCGTCAGGATTCTGACCACCATCGCGCAGTTCAGCCACCAGGGCGAGGGCTCGCTGTCGGCATGGGTGTCGAGAATCGTGGCCAACCAGGCCGTCGACCACCTGAGGCGCCGAGAGCGGTTGAGCTTCGTCAGCGACCTGCCCGACGACATCGCCGACGACGAGGAACCCGACATCGGCGACCTGCCGCCCGACGTGCTCACCAGGATGATCAGCCGACTGCCCTCAGGCTACAGGATGGTGCTCAACCTCTACGTCTTTGAGCACTGCCCCCACCAGGAGATAGCGCGGCAACTGGGCATCAAGGAGAGCACATCGGCCTCGCAACTGCTAAGAGCCAGGAAGATGCTGGCAAGGATGATGAAAGAATACTTAAAACAACAAGGAATATGAAACAGGAAGACTGGGCACGACAACTGGAACACCGACTGGCCGACCACCAGGAGGCACCCTCCCATGACCTGTGGACGGACATCGAGGCCAGGATGGCCGAAGGCAGCGGGAAGGCGGCGCGCCTGGCGACACTGCGCCGATGGAGCGCCGTGGCGGCGGCCGTGCTGCTCGCTTTCGGGGGCGCATACCTGTGGTGGCAGCAACGGGAGCCGGATGCTGTGGCTGACGGCAGAGTGCAGACTGGCAAGGCAATAGCTGGAGCCGTTGAGAATACATCTGACGCACCAGTGGCAGAACCGAACGAAAGGATATCTGGCGGACCAGTGGCTGAAGCCGTCAGCCATACAGCGATGCCCTTGACATACAGCAACGAGGCAGCCCCTCATGTAAAGCATGCCGCACAGCAGGGGCAGACGGCATACGAGGACCCCAAGGCTGCAGGAAAGGAACCCGCATCAGCCCCTCCTGCAGAAGGAGAACCAGTCTCCCCAGCCACGGAACCCCGGCAGGCAACAACCATCACGGCCACATCACAGCACAAAGAGGTGCATTCCGCCACCATCGCAACGCCGCATCAGCGAAGCATCGCCCTCAGCCTCTACGCCAGCAACGGCCTCACCCGTTACAACGACCGCAGCCCCGTGATGATGAGTCCGCTGATGGCGGCTCAGTTCGACTACGGTCACCAGTCTGGCAGCAGTGCGGCACGGGCCAGGTCGGCCATCTATCTGGCCGACGTCGAGGAACGGCAACAGCACAGCCAGCCCGTCTCTTTCGGTCTCACAGCCAGTTATCCGCTCGGCCGCCGCTTCGCGCTGTCGGCGGGAGTAGCCTACACCCGCCTTAGTTCCACCTTCACCTCCATCGTACACGGCAGCGAGATAGACCGCCGGCAGACACTCCACTATCTCGGCATACCCCTCACGCTGCGCTGGGACGCCTGGCGCTACCACGGACTGAAGGTCTATCTCGCCGCCGGAGCCCAGGCCGACTGGAACATCAAGGCCAGGAGCGAGATACAGGGTGCGGTGCTCTCGATGGACAAGGACGGCATGCAGTGGTCTGTTGGCGGCAGCCTCGGCGTGCAGTACGACGTGCTGCCCCAACTGGGCATCTACGCTGAACCCGGCCTTCGCCACTACTTCGACAACGGCAGCCCTGTGCGCAACTACTACAAGGACCACCCCACCAACTTCAGCCTGCAGATAGGCCTGCGCCTGAACCTGGGCTCCGGCCGGACGGAGTGAACTACAATCGTGACACGCGGAATTGTTAAAGGTGCTTAAATATTAGGCTCCTTTCATTGTCAATCCAGAAATAGTTCATATCTTTGCGATATCAAATTGATATCACTTTAAACATTAATCGTTATGGAGAATAAGGAGTATTCATTCAAGGGAACAGTGTTGAACGGCTTTCTGATGTTGTTTGTCAACTTCGCCGTTCTGGTATTGTCAATCGTAGGCATCGTCTATGCCATCATCCAGCTCGACGGCAGCGACGGGGCCCAGGGCGGCTGGCTGCTCGGCGGCAGCATCCTGCTGCTGATAGCTAATGTAATAATGTGGTGTGGACTGAACCAGTTGGAGCCCAACGAGGCCAAGGTGATGAACTGGTTCGGCAAGTATGCCGGCACGTACACCGAGACGGGCTTTTTCTGGATCAATCCCTTCTACGGCACGAAGAAGGTGTCGCTGCGCGCACGTAACCTCGATGCCGAGCCTATCAAGGTGAACGACAAGACGGGCAACCCCGTGATGATAGGCCTCGTGCTGGTGTGGAAACTGAAGGATACCTATAAGGCCCTCTTCGAGGTGGACACCCAGACGATGGCTGCCAATCCCAACACCGTGGGCAGCGACACCAAGGGGCTGATGAACGCCTTGGAGAACTTCGTCCGTGTACAGAGCGACGCTGCCCTGCGCCAAGTGGCCGGGCAGTATGCCTACGACGATGAGGACAACAGCGGCGACGAACTGACGCTGCGCTCGAGTGCCGACGAGATTAACCAGCAGCTGGAGGAGAAACTCGACGAACGACTGGCACTGGCAGGCATCGAGGTGGTGGAGGCCCGCATCAACTACCTGGCCTACGCTCCGGAGATTGCGGCCGTGATGCTGCGCCGTCAGCAGGCTACAGCCATCATCACGGCCCGCGAGAAGATCGTGGAGGGGGCCGTATCGATGGTGAAGATGGCACTCGACAAACTCTCTGACGAGAACATCGTGGAACTCGACGACGACAAGAAGGCTGCCATGGTATCGAACCTGCTCGTGGTGCTCTGCGGCGACGACTCCGCACAGCCCGTGGTGAATACCGGGACACTGAACCACTGATAAGACGAAAGAACGAGAGCCTTAGACGAATGTACGAATAAACGTTTTTACGGAAGATGTAGTTTTAGACGAATGTACGAATAAACGTTTTTTCGGAAGATGTAGTTTTAGACGAATGTACGAATAAACGTTTTTCGGAAGATGTAGTTTTAGACGAATGTACGAATAAACGTTTTTACGGAAGATGTAGTTTTAGACGAATGTACGAATAGACGATTTTACGGATAATATAGACAGCACGAATATGGAGAACAAGGAGTTGATAGACTTGATTGCTGAGTGTGCAAAGAATGTACGAAAACAATTGGCAGCCGGCTACGAAGAGAAGATATATAAGAATGCGATGTATATCGAGATGAAGAAGAATGGTATCCTGGTGGAAACGGAAGTACCCTTTAAGGTCTACTATGATGGCGTCATTGTTGGTGAATACCGTGCAGACCTGGTTGCCGACCATAAGGTCATCGTTGAATTGAAGGCTGTCAATGCCCTTGTTAAATACCATTCCGTGCAACTTGTCAACTATCTGACCGCCACAGGTCTCGATGATGGAATCCTCATCAACTTCGGAGCAGAGAGACTGGAGATTATCCCCAAGACTCGCCTCTACTATAAGCGTCTATAGAACCGTTCATTCGTACATCCGTCTAAAAAAATCCGTTCATTCGTACACCCGTCTAAAAAAAACGTTCATCCGTACAACCGTCAAAAGAAATCGTTCATTCGTACACCCGTCTAAAATAAACTTTTATCAGTACATCCGTCAAACAGTACACCCGTCAAAAATGGCAGAAAAGAAGACTATCAAGAGTTTTATCCTCCGCGTCGACTCAGACACGATGGACGCTATAGAGGCCTGGGCTGCGGACGAGTTCCGTAGCACCAACGGTCAACTGCAGTGGATCATCACCGAGGCGCTGCGCAAGGCCAAGCGTCTGCCAAAGAAGAAAACGAGTTCAGCTCGGCAGCCATCGAACAACGAAAACAATTCAGAATCATGAACAGAAAGAAAGCCCTCCTATTCATCGCGCTACTCGAAGCGATGTTCTTTGCCATCTTCACCATGCTCTTTATGCGTGGTGCCATCAAGCTGGCAACCTTCATCGCCGTCATCCTCACGTTCAGCGTCATTGTCAACGTCCTGTTGGTGGTGGCCATCCGTAAACTTCCAAATGACTGATTATGAACAAGAATAATATCAACTTCCAGGTTCATCGCACGACGGAGGGTACCATCTGCGAGGCCGTCAGTGGGCTGCTGCTACTGCTGTCGCTCATCTTCAGCATTATCATCATGTACCATTCCAAACAGGTTGGTGGCGGCATGCTCATACAGACGGGCATCATCGCCTTTTGCGTCGTGCTGATACTGGTGCTGGCCTATCATCCCAGCACGTTTAACATCCCCGATGACTCCAATGCCGAGATGTTCATCGCCACCGTGCGCTTCCTCCGCTATACGGCTGTGCTGGTATCAATGCTCTCGCTGACCATCACCCTCAGCTCCTTCCTCGGCTTCCTTGGAGAAATCGTGCCTTCACTATTTGGCATCTGCTTCGTGCCCCTTATGTGCTGGTACTTCTTCGTGTATTTCAAAGCAAAGCGGCGGCATGGTTAACATCAAAAGAATACTCATATCTGCCTTGGCTGCATTCGCCTTGCAAGTCTCGGCACAGAACATCAGCGGCACATGGAACGGTGAACTGAATGCCGGCATACAGAAAATCCCGTTGGTGCTGAACCTGACAGCCGACGGCATGTGTACGCTCGACAGTCCACAACAGGGAGCCAAGGGAATACCTGCCGACATCGTATTCCGCTCGGCCGACTCGCTGAATGTCAGCATCACAGCCCTGAAAGCCTCTTTTGCAGGCAGGCTGCAGGATGGTGAACTGAAGGGTGTATTCACGCAACACGGCTTTAAGCTGCCGCTCAACCTGAAGCCGGGCGAGAGGGCTGAGGCCAAGCGCCCACAGACGCCCAAGCCGCCCTATCCCTACCAGACGGAAGAGGTGACTTTCGTCAACGCGGAGGCAGGGGCCACCCTGGCAGGCACGCTCACCCTGCCGAAGGATGCCCGATGCGTGGTGCTGATGGTGACGGGCAGCGGACAGCAGAACCGCGACGAGGAACTCTTCGAGCATAAGCCGTTCGCCGTGATTGCCGACTTCCTGGCCCGTCAGGGTATTGCCACGCTGCGCTATGACGACCGTGCCACGGGAGCCTCTGTCGGAGGCGAGGTGAAGAGTGCCACCACGCCCGACTTCATGGGCGACGCCGCAGCAGGCCTCGATTTCCTACGCAGCAGGAATACATTCTACAAGGTGGGGATACTGGGTCACAGCGAGGGCGGAACCATTGCCTTTATGCTTGGCGCACAACAGAAGCCCGACTTCGTCATCTCGCTGGCAGGCCCCGGCGTGAAAGGCGACACGCTGCTGGCGGCTCAGGCCAACCGTATACTGGCCCTGCACGGAGTGCCGGAGAGTATGACCGTCGAGAAGTATCGCCAGCAGCAGTCCGTTCAGTCTGTTCCGTGGCTCAAGTGGTTCATGGACTACGACCCCACGGACGACATCCGACGAACCAGCTGCCCCGTCATGGCCATTAACGGCGACCGCGACTGCCAGGTCATCTCCTCACAGAATCTCACGGCCATCCGCCAACAGCTTCCCCCGTCGGAAAAGAACCTCATCAAGGAATACCCAGGTCTTAATCATCTCTTCCAGCACTGTCAGACAGGACTGCCCACGGAGTATGGTCTAATAGAAGAGACCATCTCGCAGGAAGTGCTGAAAGACATGGCCGACTGGCTGAAACAGATAGCAGTCCAATAAGGCCGTTCCATCAGCGTTAAACCATTCGTCGTCAGCTGTTCTTCTTGTAGCTCTGAACGGCCCAGGTAGCCATGAAGAGTCCGATGGCGAGGAGGGCCAGCACCTGATGGGCCACGTCGCGAAGGCCGCCGCCACGGATGAACACGGTGCGGATGGCATCGATGAAGTAGTGCATCGGGTTGACGTAGGTGGTCAGGTAGGCCCAGTCGGGCATGGAGCGGGTGGGCGTGAAGAGTCCGCTGAGCAGCATGATGCAGACGATGAAGAACCACATGACGAACATGGCCTGCTGCATGGTGTCGCTGTAGTTGGAGACGATGAGGCCGAAGGAGGAGAAGAACAGTGCCAGCAGCATGGCGAGCAGGTAGACGAGCCAGAGCGGTCCGTCGGGAGCGAGGCCGTAGATGAGCCAGGCCAGCAGTAGGCATACGGTGACCACGAAGAGGGCGATGAGCCAGTAGGGTATGAGCTTCGACAGGATGAAGGCCCACTTCGATACGGGTGTGACGTTGATTTGCTCGATGGTGCCTGCCTCCTTCTCGCCCACGATGTTGAGCGTAGGCAGGAATCCCGTCATCAGCATCATCACGATGGCCAGCAGGGCGGGAATCATGTAGAGCTTGTAGTTCTGGTGAGGGTTGTAGAGGAGTGAAGAGTGAAGAGTGAAGAGTGAAGAATTTGCTGCCGCCGCAGTTGGGAGGGCGGCAGCGAATTCTTCATTTAAGATCTGCGAGAGATAGGCCGAGCCCATTGAGCCCTTGGTGCCGTTGACGGCGTTGGCGGCGATGAGATACTGGCCGTCGCGGATCTCCAGGATGATGTCGGCCCGGCCGTTCTCGATGTCCTTCATGGCCTCGGCGTAAGTGGCTTTTTGGCCGTTGAAGATGAAGTAGCTGCTGGCGGCTATCTTGCCGACCAGCCGCTGCGACTCGACGGTATGGTCGATGTCGACAACGTCGACACGGATGTTCTTCACCTCCATATTCATGACCCACGGCATGACGCACATAATCATAATCGGGAATATGATGATGAGCCGTGGCAGAAAGGCATTGCGGCGAATCTGCAGGAATTCCTTTTGAATCAAATATTTTATCATTGCATTCTTTTCTTTCGTCATTTCATTATAACGTTATATCGTAATGTCGTCATTTCGTTATAACGTTATAACGTCATAACGTGATCAACTCGCCTCACTCCAGCCTCGTCCTGAACTTCTTCAGTGCGACGGTGAGCAGCAGGGCGGTCATGGCGGCGAGTACGGCGACCTCCTTCATCACCTCACTGATGCCCACGCCCATGATCATCAGCTTGCGCATGGCGTCGATATAGTAGCGGGGCGGCACCACGGCAGCTATCCACTGCAGCACCTGTGGCATCGACTCCACGGGGAACATCATGCCCGAGAGCATCACCACGGGCATGAGCAGCACCATCGCCGAGAGGAGCAGGGCCACGAGCTGCGTCTGGGCGACGTTGGAGATGAGCAGACCCAGCGAGAGGGCCAGTAAAATATATAAGGTGGAGATGGCGACAATCCAGAACAGCGAGCCGGCGAGGGGCACGCCGAGCACGTAGCGGGCCATCATCAGGATGACGATGAGGATGGCGAAGGCCAGCACCAGATAGGGCACGGCCTTGGCAATGATCACTATCAGCGGCCGCACGGGCGATACGAGCAGCACCTCCATCGTGCCCCGCTCCTTCTCGCGGACAATTGAGATGGAGGTCATCATGGCGCAGATGAGCATCAGCAGCATGCCCATGATGGCCGGCACGAAGTTGTAGGCCGACTTCATCTGGGGGTTGTAGAGAAGTGAAGAGTGAAGAGTGAAGAGTGAAGAAGGTTTATTCACTCTTAACTCTTCACTTAAAATGGTCTGCTGCGCATAGGTAGTCCACTGCTGGGCCATGTTGGGGTCGGAGCCGTCGACGATTAGCTGCAGCCCGCTCTTACGGCTGGCGAAGTCGCTGGCGAACACCACGGCCATGTCGGCCTGCTGGCTGCGGATGAGCCGCTCGGCCTGGCGTGGGGTGCCTACGGTGGCGGTGATGGTGAAGTACTCCGACTGCGCGAGTCGCTCCACGGCCTGCTGCGTCTGATGGTCCATCTGTGAGGTGACCACCACCGTCCGCACGTTCTTCACGTCGGTGGTGATGGCGAAGCCGAAGAGGAGCATCATCACCACCGGCATGCCGAAGAGAATGAGCATCGTGCGCTTGTCGCGCAGGATGTGCTTGGCTTCTTTGATGACAAACGAGAGGAAAGGCCCACCCAAGCCCTCCCAAAGGGAGGGATGTTTGGTTACATTTTCTACAGCTTTATCACTCATGTCTATCTTATTGTTCTTTATTTGTTTATATCTATCTAAACATCCTTCCCTTGGGGGGCTTGGGTGAGCTCTTCCTTATTCTTTCCTTTTGGCCTGCCGCGCCAGATAGGTAAATACGTGGTCCATGTCGGGCTGATGGAATCGCGCTTTCAGCTCGTCGGGCGTGCCGAGGGCGCTGATTTTGCCGTCAACCATGATGGAGATGCGGTCGCAGTATTCGGCCTCGTCCATATAGTGTGTGGTGACGAATACGGTGATGCCGCGCCGGGCAGCGTCGTAGATCAGTTCCCAGAACTGTCGGCGCGTGGCGGGATCGACACCGCCCGTCGGCTCGTCGAGGAACACCACGCCCGGCTCATGGAATATCGAGACGGAGAACGCCAGTTTCTGTTTCCACCCCAACGGCAGACTCTTGACCAGCGTGTCCTTGTGCTCCGTGAACTGCAGACGCTCCAGCAGTTCGCCGGTCTTTCGGCGTATCTCGTCGTCCTTCATGCCATAGATGCCGGCGAAGAGCCGGATGTTCTCGCTGACGGTCAGGTCCTCGTAGAGCGAGAATCGCTGCGACATGTAGCCGATGTGCTTCTTGATTTGTTCGTGCTCCGTTCGGATGTCGAATCCGCAGACGGTGCCCGTGCCGCTCGTCGGCTGGTTCAGGCCCGTCAGCATGTGCATGGCGGTGGTCTTGCCGGCGCCGTTGGCCCCGAGGAACCCGAAGATCTCGCCTCGCCTGACGCTGAACGAGATGTCGTCTACGGCATGGAACGTGCCGAAGGCTTTCACCAGATGCGACACCTCGATGACAGCCTCCCCAAGCCCCTCCGAAGGAGGGGATGTTTGATTAGATAAAGGGGCGGCTTTCAATGGCGGCGGATTGAAGATGTCCCTGAACTCATCAAGGATAGCATCGGGCGTGCCGATGCCTCTCACCCGTCCGTGGTCGAGGAAGGCCACGCGCTCGCAGCAGCGCACCTCGTCGAGGTAGGGCGTGGAGGCCACGATGGTGATGCCCCGCTCCTTCAGCGAGAGTAGCATCTCCCACAGCTCCTTACGGCTCACGGGGTCAACACCCGTGGTGGGCTCGTCGAGGAAGAGCACGCTGGGCGAGTGAACCAGTGCGCAGGAGAGTGCCAGCTTCTGCTTCATGCCGCCCGACAGTGCCCCGGCCTTGCGGTTCTTGAACCGTTCTATCTGCGAATAGATGGCCCGGATCGAGTCGTAGCCCGCCTCGACGGTGGTGCCGAACAGTGTGGCGAAGAACTTCAGATTCTCCTCGACGGTCAGGTCCTGATAGAGCGAGAACTTGCCCGGCATATAGCCCACCCGACAGCGCACCTGGCGCATCTGACTGACGACATCGAAGCCATCGACCGCAGCCGTGCCTGTCTCTGGCAGCAGCAGTGAGCAGAGTATGCGGAACATCGTGGTCTTGCCTGCGCCGTCGGGGCCGATGAGGCCGAACACCTCGCCCTTCGAGACGGAGAACGACACGTCGTCGAGGGCCTTCACCTGTCCGTACGACTTTGAAACATGATTCACTTCTATGGCTTTCATTGCGGTAGCAAATTCTTCACTCTTCACTCTTCATTCTTCACTCTTCACTTAAAACTTGGCTTCCCCGTACATACCTATCTTTATATATCCGTCGTTCCTGACGGCTATCTTCACGGCATACACCAGGTCGGCCCGCTCGTCGTCGGTCAGGATGGTCTTGGGCGTGAACTCCGAGCGCGATGAGATCCACGATACCGTGCCCTCATACTCCTTCTTCTGCTGGTCGCCGTAGTCGGCGAACACCTTCACCCGCTGGCCCAGCTTGACGGTCTGCAGCTGGGCCGAGGTGACGTAGGCCCGCAGATACATGTCCTGCGTGTCGGCCACCTTGAACAGCGGCTTGCCCACAGCCACGAACTCGCCACGCTCCACGTATTTCTCCAAGACGGTGCCCCGGGTGGGCGCGGTGACGTGGCACTTGCGGAGCATATCCCGCAGCTGGCTCACCTGCACATCGGCAGCGGCGGTCTGCTTGTCGAGGGCGCGGGTGCTCGTGGTGAGCGAGGAGATCTGTGCGTCCAACTGCTTCTGCAGCACCTGCACCTGGCTCGACGCGTCGTCGAGCATCTTCGAGGGAGCCGCACCGTCGGCCACCAGCTCGCGGTAGCGCTGCTCCTCCTGCCGCGCCTTGGCCAGCTGCTGGCGCGTGGCGGCTATCTGCCGCTCCATGTCGGGCTTCTGGCTCTGATACACCTCCTTCGTGGCCCCCAGCTGCTGTATCTTCAGCCACGTCTGGGTGGTGTCTATCAGGCCCACCTCCTGGTCCTGGCCGATGCTGTCGCCCTCGTTGACGCTGAACGTCAGCAGGGCTCCGCTCTGCTCTGCGAACACGGTGGTCTCCGTGGCCTCAAATGTGCCGGTGGCATCATACGCTTTCTCACTCCCTCCGCAGGCGGCCAATAAAGGCAAAAGGGCAAAAAGGCAGAAGGGTAAGACACCTGCTCCCGTTTCCCGAACCATTGAAATCATTACTTTTCTCATCTCGATATCTTTTTATAGTTATTATATTCAAGTTTTCCACCTTATATTTTCAACACAGAGGTCGCAGAGGACACAGAGGTATTAGTGTCTTATTGAAGAGAAGGCAAGAGGAGCCTGACGGCTCTTCACAGAGACCTGTCACAGAAGCCTTCATGCGACAGCTCTCTGTGTAGGCCATCAAGCCGCTCTGTAAAACTCGTATTCTCATATATATTTCTTCTCTGTGCCCTCTGCGCCCTCTGTGGTGAAAAAGGGCAGGAACGTTCTGTTATCCTATTTCTCCCCAGTGGTAAATTTGTTGTCGTATATCTCCTTCAGCATCTCTATCTCGTGCATCGACTGCTGCACGCGGGCAGCGTTCTCCTGGTTGATCTCGCGCAGCAGGTCGTTCACGTCGATGATGCCGTGCGCCAGTTTCGACTCGGCAGCCTTCCTCACGGCCGAGCGCAGCGCGATGATCTCCTCGTCGTCGGCCATCAGCTTCCGGTAGCGGGCCATCTCCTCCTGCTGCTGAATCTGCTCTAAGCGGTTGTTGAAGAGAAACACCTCACGGTTCGACTCCGTCAGCTCGCGCTGCAACTGTAGCTTCGCCTTGTCGTTCTTGCGGGTGTAGAGTGCCCCGATGTTCCACGTCAGCCGGGCGCCTATCACGCCGTTCAGGCTCCAGCGGTGGCGCATCATGTCCTCGAACATATTCAGCCCGGGATAGCCGTAAAACCCTTGGGCAAACACGCCCAGCCGTGGCCTCAGCGCCGCGTTGAGTCCTCGCTCCTGAGCATCAGCCAGCTGCCGCTGAGCATCAAAGAGCCGCATCTCAGGCCTCTGTCCCGTTGACTGCGACTGAGTCGCAGTCCCCTCCGGCTTCTTCGGGCTCGTCACCTCCATCCCGCAGAACGCCGAGAGCATCGCCGAGAGCATCCGCTTCTGCGACTCCAGGCTGGTGGCCTGCTGAACAGCGTTCAGCCGCTCAGCCTTGACGTTCTGCCAGTCGCTCTCTGCCGCCGTGCCCCCTTTCACCATGGCCTGCAGCTTCCGCTCGTTGCCGGCCAGCAGCTCCTGCAGGTCACGGTTCAGCACCATCTGCTCTTCCAGCATGAGCAGCGAGAAGTACATCTCGTTAACGCGGCGGCGCACCTGATAGAGCGTCACCTCCGTCTGTGCTTCCTGCACCTTGCCCTGCTCACGGGCTATCGTCTGCTGACTGCTGATGGCACCGCCGTCGTAGACGGTCTGCTGCACGTCGATACCCACGCGGTACTGGTCTTTCTTCAGGCCCTTCATGTCGATACCCATGCCCGTCATCATCGTCTTCATCTCGTCGGGCCATGCCGTCACGTCGCTCTGGTAAGTGGCCTGGGCCTGGGCCGACACCTGCGGCAGCCAGCCCTTCCGGATGTTGGCCACCGTCAGCTGAGTGGTCTTTTCGATGAGACCGTACTGCCTGATCAGCGGATAGTTCTGCTCCGCTGCCCGCCAGCACTCCTCCAGTGTCTGCCCCAGCGCCGACATGCTGACGGCGGTGAAGGCGAAAGCGAGGATCCTTTTCTTCATATTCATGTCGTTTTTGATTTCTGTGGTGCAAATATACGGCTTTTCCCGGACATTTCCATTACCGAATTGTATGAAAAGAGTATGGATTTGTACGATTTCCGCTCTTTCCGCTTGCTTTTCTCCGAGAAAAGTATTAATTTTGCAATCGAATCGTACAACCACGTAATTTTTATGGGCGACAACAGAGCTATCAACTACTTCTCCATCGATTCCGTTGACCTGCAGAAGATTGCCGGGGCCGAGAGTCATATCTTCAACAACGACGACCTCAGCATCATACTGCATGGGAGGCCTTCAGACAAAAGCTTCTTCCGCGAAGGCGAGGTACATCAGCTGCCCGAACCCCGTATGCTCCTGTTCCTCAACGGCACTGCCGAAGTGCATCTTGACTTGGAACAGTATCACTTCGAACGAGGAACGGTGATACTCACGCCCCCCGACGTGATTCTGGAGTTCGAGCATATCGGGCCCGACGTGGAGGTGTGCGGCATCGCCATGAAGGAAGACATACACATTACCGAGCGTATCGTCACCAGTGTAAACCCCGAGGACTTCGAGCTGCTGCTGCGCTCGCTGTTTCTGCTGTGGGATATGGCAGTGCTGTCGCCCTACCGCCGCGAGGCCGTGCTGCAGATGGCCAGGACGATGGTGGCCAATGTGCAGTGCATCAAGCAAGCCTCCGAGAGTTCGGCCGGCAGGTCCCCCGTCACCCGTCAGCAGGAGCTGTTCCAGCAGTTCAAGACGCTGGTGAGCCGCCATTGCGAACGGGAGCGCCGCATCCCCTTCTATGCCGACCAGCTCCGCATCACGCCCCACCACCTCTCGGCAGTCATCAGCCGGGCCAGCGGCCACAGCGTGATGTACTGGATCAACCGTGCCGTGGTGCTGCGTGCCAAGGTGCTCTTGCGCACCAGTGGCCTGCTGACCTACGAGATTGCCGAGCGGCTACGGTTCGCCAACCCTCCCGCCTTCAACAACTTCTTCAAGCGCGAGACGGGCCTCACGCCCAGAGAGTATCGGGAGAAGGCGTAGTGCCTGCATTTCCCGTCGACTAAATCCAAAGAACGAGTAAATAGTAATAATTATCAGCTATGACAGAATTTGAAAAGATGCGCAGTGAAGAGTTTTACGACTTCTCCAGCGAAGAGTGCCTGGCGAGCTACTACAGGGCCAAGCACATCTGTGCCAGACTGCAGACCATGACCGTCGAGGATGCCGACTATCGGCCGACGATAGAGGAGCTGATTCCCGGCATCCCGGAGTCATCGACCGTGTCGCCCCCCTTCCATTGCGACCACGGCCATGGCATCCGACTGGGCGAGAACGTGTTCATTAACTACAACGGCACGATGCTCGACGGCGGCCTGATCACCATCGGGCGCAACACGCAGGTGGGTCCCAACTGCCAGTTCCTCACGCCGAACCACCCCATCGACCACGTGGAGCGCCGCAAGCCCATCGAGCGCTGCTCGCCGATCACCATCGGCGAGGACTGCTGGCTGGGAGGCGGCGTGACGGTATGCCCCGGCGTGACCATCGGCGACCGCTGCATCATCGGGGCGGGCAGCGTGGTAGTGAAGGATATTCCCTCCGACTCGATGGCCGTAGGCAATCCCTGCCGCGTGATCCGTAAAATATGAAGTAAAGACAAATATGAACAAGCAACTATCCACACTATTATGCGCTGCACTCATGCTGACGGCATGCGGACAGCAGAACAAACAGGACAAACAGGAAACGACGATGGATTTCGTAGACAACGTAAAGGTGGCACTCGCCGACAGCGGCCACATCGACCTGAGCACGCTCCAGTGGACACGGGAGCCTGCCGCGTGTGAAATCAAGGATGACACCATCCGCATCACCACCGCGCCCAAGACCGACCTCTGGCAGCGCACCTACTATCACTTCCAGAACGACAATGCCCCCGTGCTGCAGATGACGACCCGCGAGCGGTTCTTCAGCTTCGTGGTGAAGACCGACTTCACGGGCAGCCATCACCGCTTCGACCAGTGCGGCATCGTGATGTATCTCGACAGCGAGAACTGGCTGAAAGGCTCGGTGGAATACGAGAACGAGGCGTTCCAGCACCTGGGCAGCGTGGTGACGAACAAGGGCTACTCCGACTGGGCCACGACGGCCATTCCCGCCGACGTGAAGACGATGTGGTACCGCTTCTCGCGCCGCGAGGACGACTACTGCATCGAGTGCTCCACCGACGGCGCAGAGTTCAGCCAGATGCGCGTCTGCCACGTGTCGGCCGGTGCCGACGAGATCAGTTTCGGCATCTATGCCTGCTCGCCGGAGGAGTCGTCGTTCACGGCCGTATTCTCGGACTTGAAGATCACCGAGTGCGCCTGGAAGGCCCACGACGGACAGCAGCCTGACTAAGCAGCCGATTGCTTTCCCAACAGTCCAAGGGGTGGACTGGCCCGGTTGTTTGTCGCTACGGCCAGTCCACCCCTTGGACTGCCCGAAGTGCTTTGCTGGCGGCACTGTCGGCAGCGGCCTCAGAATGAAAAGTGCTTTTTTGATGCCACTGTTGCCACTAAGTCATCTTACTGCTTGGCTATCAGGCGGTTACGCGCTTGCAACACTGCCATTTCTCTTGCCACTGTTGCCACCCTCTTGCAAGGCGTAACCCGCTGATAGTCAGCGCGAAAAGCCTTAGTGGCAAGAGTGGCAAGAGAAAAACAATTCTGTACCGTGATGAGGCAAAAGTGCGATAAAAAAGCGGAATTTGAAAGGTTTTTGCCGTTTCTTTTGGCTGTCTGCGTTAATTTGTGTACTTTTGCACCCAAATATAGTAATAAATAGGTGAATATGCAGACAATCAGTCATCTATCGCGCCTGATTCATGATCAGGCCAAGAACTACGGCGACCGCGAGGTGCTCATCTATAAGGACTTCGGCGGGCAGGAGTGGAAATCGATGTCGTGGAACGAGTTCTCCGACCGCGTGTGGCAGGTGTCCAACGCGCTGCTCAACCTGGGCGTGAAGGTGCAGGAGAATATCGGCGTGTTCTCGCAGAACTCCGTGCAGTACCTCTTCTGCGACTTCGGCGCCTGGGGCGTACGCGCCGTGACGATACCCTTCTATGCCACCTCCTCGGAGCAGCAGATACAGTTTATGATCAGCGATGCCAAGGTGCGCTTCCTCTTCGTCGGCGAACAGGAACAGTACGACAAGGCGCGCCGCGTGTCATCGATGTGCCAGACGCTAGAGCGTATCATTGTCTTCGACAAGAATGTGCGTATCTCAAGCCATGACCCCAACGCGATGTACTTCGACGACTTCCTGAAGCTGGGCGAGGGGCGTCCGCGACAGACGGAGGTGGAGGCCCTGCAGGCGCAGGCGTCGATGGACGACATTGCCAACGTGCTCTATACGTCGGGCACCACGGGCGACTCTAAGGGCGTCATCCTCACCTGCGGCCAGTATCATGCGGCCTTCGAGGCCAACGGCAAGTGCGTGCCCGTGAACGACAAGGACCGGGTGCTCAACTTCCTGCCGTTCACCCATATCTTCGAGAAGGGCTGGAAGATACTGGCCCTGACCTGCGGCGCACGCCTGATAGTGAACACCTATCCGCAGGAGGTGCAGCAGTCGATGAAGGAGCAGCACCCCACCTGTATGTCGAGCGTGCCACGCTTCTGGGAGAAGGTCTACATGGGCGTGCTGGAGAAGATAGAGACGTCGAGCGCCGTGCAGCGCAAGCTCTTCCAGCATGCGCTCAGCGTGGGCAAGAAGCACAACATCGACTACCTGTCGAAGGGTCGTCGGCCGCCGCTGGCCCTGCACTTAGAGTATGAGATGCTCAACAAGACGGTGTTCTCGCTCGTGCGCAAGGAGCTGGGCCTGGAGAATGCCCACTTCTTCCCCACGGCAGGGGCCACGGTGAACCCGAAGGTGGAGGAGTTCGTGCATGCCATCGGACTGAACATGCTGGTGGGCTACGGACTGACGGAGAGCCTGGCCACCGTCAGCTGCAACCACTACGGCGAGCCCTTCACCGTGGGCGGCGTGGGCATACCCATCGAGGGGCTGAGCATCAAGATCAGCGACGAGGGCGAGGTGCTGCTGAAGGGGCCGACAATCACCCGGGGCTACTACAACCGTGAGGACCTGACGAAGGCCGCCTTCACCGACGACGGCTACTTCCGCACGGGCGACTCGGGCTACTTGAAGGACGGCGAGCTGTTCCTCAAGGAGCGCATCAAGGACCTCTACAAGACGTCGAACGGCAAGTACATCGCCCCGCAGATGATTGAGTCGAAGCTGCTCGTCGACAAGTATATCGACCAGATATGCATCATCGCCGACCAGCGCAAGTTCGTATCGGCACTCATCATACCCGTCTACCCGCTGCTCGAGGAGTATGCCCGCGAGCACCGCATCCCCTTCGACAGCCGCGAGCAGCTGTGTGCCGACAAGCAGATCAACGAGATGATGAAGGAGCGCATCGACACCCTGCAGCAGCAGCTGGCCCACTACGAGCAGATCAAGCGCTTCACGCTGCTGCCCCACCACTTCTCGATGGAGAAGGGCGAGCTGACGAACACGCTGAAGATCAAGCGCCGCGTGCTCAACGAGAACTACAGGCGGGAGATAGACGCGATGTATGCCGAATAGTTTATAGTTTATGGTTTATAGTTTATAGATGATTACGCAAGACCAATTGAAAGATGTGCTGGAGCGGGCGGATGCCCTGCACCGCTATCTGGAGATAGACAAGAAGAAGATAGAATACGAGGAGGAAGACCTCCGCACGCAGGCCCCCGACTTCTGGGAAGACCGCAAGCGCGCTGAGGAGCAGATGAAGAAGGTGAAGGGCATCAAGAAGTGGCTCGACGGCTACAAGGAGGTGCGCACGCTGGCCGACGAGCTGCAGCTGGCCTTCGACTTCTACAAGGACGAGATGGTGACCGAGCAGGAGGTGGACGACACCTACCAGAAGGCCATCGAGGCCATCGAGGACTTGGAGCTGAAGAACATGCTCCGCCAGAAGGAGGACCCCATGGAGGCCGTGCTGAAGATCAACAGCGGCGCCGGCGGCACGGAGGCGCAGGACTGGGCCTCGATGCTGATGCGTATGTATATGCGCTGGGCAGAAGCTCATGGATACAAGGTGACCATCTCCAACCTGCTCGACGGCGACGAGGCCGGCATCAAGAGCGTGACGATGCAGATAGAGGGCGGCGACTATGCCTACGGCTACCTGAAGTCGGAGAACGGCGTACACCGGCTGGTGCGCGTCAGCCCCTTCAATGCGCAGGGCAAGCGCATGACCTCCTTTGCCTCAGTGTTCGTGTCGCCACTGGTCGATGATACCATCGAGGTGTATGTAGACCCGGCCAAGCTGTCGTGGGACACGTTCCGCTCGAGCGGTGCCGGTGGACAGAACGTCAACAAGGTGGAGTCGGGCGTGCGCCTGCGCTACTGGTACACCGACCCCGACACGGGTGAGGAGGAGGAAATCCTCATCGAGAACACTGAGACCCGCGACCAGCCGAAGAACAAGGAGCGCGCCATGACGCTGCTGAAGTCGCAGCTCTACGACCGCGCCATGAAGAAGCGCCTGGAGGCCCAGGCCAAGATTGAGGCTGGCAAGAAGAAGATAGAGTGGGGCAGTCAGATACGCAGCTACGTGTTCGACGACCGTCGCGTGAAAGACCATCGCACCAACTATCAGACAACCGATGTCGATGCCGTGATGAACGGCAAGATCGACGAATTCATCAAGGCATACCTAATGGAATTCCCCGTGAACGATGATAATCAATAAATAACAAATAAAAACATTAAAACTATGGCACAAATTGCAAGAGCAACAAAGAAGAAGGTAGAGAAACAGGCCAATTACCAGAAGAAGCAGGAGGAGAGCGGCAACAATGTGGTGAAGTATATCTTTGCCGGGCTGATTCTGCTGGCCATCGCGTTCGTCATCTATTCAGTCTATATCGTCAGCTGATGAGCGGAGATGCTACCGGTAGCCGCGCGGAGCACGGGCATCTGGAGATAGAACGTAAGTTCCTGGTAAAGGACGACAGCTTCCGTCGGCTGGCTTACGACAGCAGCCGCATCAAGCAGGGGTATATCTGCAGCGCTCGCGGGCGCACCGTCAGGGTGCGCATCCGCGACGCGCGCGGGTACCTTACTATTAAAGGCCCCTCGGGGATAGGCGGACTGGCCCGCTACGAGTTTGAGAAGGAGATCACGCTCGACGAGGCCGAGCAGCTGATGCGCCTCTGCGAGCCGGGCATCATCGACAAGACGCGCTATCTCGTCAGAAGCGGCAAGCATACGTTTGAGGTCGATGAGTTCTACGGTGAGAACGAGGGACTCGTGATGGCCGAGGTGGAACTCGCCTATGAGGACGAGCCCTACGAGAAACCCGACTTCATCGGCCAGGAGGTGACGGGCGACCGTCGCTACTACAACTCGCAGCTGCGGCTGAATCCTTACTCTCAGTGGAGGAAGGAATTTTCGAGGAAGGAGTAAGGAGGAACGAGAAAGAAGTAAAGACCCCTTTCTCGAAAAGTCTCCCTACTTCTTCCTCGCATTAACGATTACCAGCCCCGCTATGGCGGCCAGGGTGACGCCGATGGCGTTGGCCGCCAGGTCTACCCAGCTGCCGTCGCGAGTGGTGGTGCAGTATTCCTGCAGCAGTTCCAGGATGCCGCTCATGATGATGGGGGCCAGCCACGCCCAGAAGAAGAGCTTCTCGTAGTCGGGGCGCAGGTGCTGCCGGGCATATTCGAGCCAGATGACACCGCAGGTGCCGCCGTACATGATGAAGTGTACCCACTTGTCGATGAGCGCCACGTTGTCGAGCGGGGTCTCGGGCAGGAACGGCATGAGCGAGAGCACCCAAACGAGCAGGATGCACACCACGGAAAAGGGGTATTTCTTAACAATTTGACTGATAAGTTGCATATTAATCTGTAATTTTGGTGCAAAATTAAGAAATAATTTATACTTTTGCAACGAAATTATGAGAAAAGTAGAGATGGCTAAACTGGAAAGAGCAAGTTTCGGCAGTAAGCTGGGTGTCATTTTGGCTACTGCTGGTTCCGCCGTTGGGCTGGGCAACGTGTGGCGCTTCCCCTATATGACAGGCCAGAACGGTGGTGCCGTGTTTATCGTAATCTATGTAGGGTGCGTGCTGCTGCTGGGCATCCCCTGCATGATCAGTGAGTTTATCATTGGCCGGCGTGCGCAGGCCAATACGGCGCGGGCCTTCCGCAAGGTGGGAGGCACCAACCCCCTGTCGTATATAGGCTATATGAGCGTGCTGACGGGATTTCTCATCACGGGCTACTATGCCGTGGTGTCGGGCTGGTGCCTGCAGTACATCTGGGCCTCGCTCATCGGACAGCTTCAGGGTGGCGACCCGAGTTTCTTCACCAATTACTTTGCCACCTTCTCGCAGGACGCGGTGAAACCGATATTCTGGACGATACTGGTGCTCTTCATCGCCTTCTTCGTGATAGCGCACGGCGTGCGCGACGGCATAGAGCGGGCTTCGAAGCTGATGATGCCCACGCTGTTCGTACTGCTGCTGGTCATCGTGGGGGCCGCGTGTATGCTGCCTGATGCAGGCAAGGGCATTGAGTTCCTCTTCAAGCCCGACTGGAGTATGATCAACGGCGACGTGTTCCTGGGCGCACTCGGACAGTCGTTCTATTCGATGAGCATCGCCATGGGCTGCATCTGTACATACGCCAGCTACTTCTCGAAACAGACCAACCTGACAACGTCGGCCGTACAGATAGGAGTCATCGATAGCGTGGTGGCAATCCTTGCCGGCCTGATGATCTTCCCGGCGGCCTTCTCCGTGGGTGTCAATCCCGACAGCGGGCCGTCGCTGATATTCATCACCCTGCCCAACGTGTTCCAGCAGGCCTTCAGTGCGATGCCTGCCGTGGGCTATCTGATTTCGCTGCTGTTCTATGCCCTGCTGTCGATGGCGGCCCTCACCTCGCTCATCTCCCTGCATGAGGTGTCGACGGCTTTCTTCCAGGAGGAGTTCCGTATGCCCCGCCGGAGTGCGGCGCTCGTGGTCACCCTCTCCTGCATTGTCATGGGGGCCGTCTGCTCGCTGTCGCTGGGGTCCTCGGGGCAGTATCTGCAGCTGTTCGGAAAGTCGCTGTTCGATGTGTTCGACTTTGTCACGGGGCAGTTGTTCCTGCCGTTAGTTGGCTTCCTCACCTGCATACTGATAGGCTGGTTTGTGCCCCACAAGATGGTGCGCGATGAGTTCACCAACCAGGGCACGCTCCACAACGTTCGCCTCTTCCATGTGTATCTCTTCCTGGTGAAGTACGTCTGCCCGCTCTGCATCCTGTGGATATTCCTGCATCAGCTGGACCTGATTTAGTTGTGGATGAGAATGGTTGACAGAGGTAATTTCGGCAGTAAGCTGGGCATGGTGCTGGCAACGGCAGGTTCGGCCGTCGGGCTGGGTAACGTATGGCGTTTCCCCTATATGACGGGCCAGAACGGCGGGGCTGCCTTCATCGTGGTCTATCTGGTGTGCATCCTCCTGCTGGGCGTTCCCGGCATGGTGGCTGAGTTCATCGTGGGCCGACATTCGCAGGCCAATGCCGCACGGGCATACGCCGGGTTCACCGGCAACCGGGCCTGGGGACTCGTCGGCATCCTGGGCATCCTGACCTCTGCCATCATCCTGGGCTTCTATGCCGTGGTGGCTGGCTGGTGCATGCAGTATCTGGGCGCATCGCTGGTGGGCCATCTGAAGGGTGACAGCGCTTTCGTGCTCGACTATTTCCAGCGGTTCTCTACCGACCCGGTGCGCCCGGCAGTGCTGGGCGTGGCGTTCATCCTGATAACACATTTCATCATCGTACGCGGCGTAAGGAACGGCATCGAGCGGGTGTCGAAACTGCTGATGCCCCTGCTCTTCATCCTGCTGCTCATCATTGTGGTGGCCTCGTGCTCGCTGCCGGGGGCGGCAAAGGGTGTGGAGTTTCTGCTGAAGCCCGACTTCTCGAAGCTCAACAGCCGCGTGTTCCTCGAAGCCTTGGGCCAGGCGTTCTTCTCGCTCAGTCTGGGCACGGCCTGCCTGTGTACTTACGCCAGCTATTTCTCCCGGCACACCAACCTGCTGCAGTCTGCCTGTCAGATAGCGTCGGTAGACTTCCTGATAGCGGTACTCTCGGGCCTGATGATCTTCCCGGCAGCGTTCTCCGTGGGGGTGCTGCCCGACAGCGGGCCGTCGCTCATCTTCATCACCCTGCCCAGCGTGTTCCAGCAGGCATTCGCCTTTATGCCCGTGCTGGGCTACGTCATCTCCATCATGTTCTATGCCCTGCTGGTGTTCGCAGCACTGACGTCGACCATCTCGATGCACGAGATAGGCACGGCCTTCTTCTGCGAGGAGCTGAAGCTCAGGCGAAGCAGGGCGGCGTGGATCCTGACGATTGCCTGCAGCGTGCTGGCGGTGATGTGCTCGCTGTCGGTGGGCGATGCCGACATCCAGGTGCTGGGGCGCTCGCTGATGGACTTCTGCGACTACCTGACAGCCCAGGTGATGCTGCCTGTGGGGGCCCTGCTGACGAGCATCCTCATAGGGTGGTGCGCCCCCAGGAAACTGGTGCGCGATGAGTTCACCAACTACGAGACCTCAGCAGCCAAGGCGTTCTATCCGCTCTATTTGTTCTGCATCCGCTACGTAGTGCCTGTCTGCATCCTTCTCATCCTGCTCCATCAGTTCCATGTGATATGAGCTTGCTTAGGGAGTTCTTCTATCTGAGGAAGTCGGACCGTAAGGTCATCCTGGCACTGCTCTGTGTCATCGTCGTGGCATTGCTCATCATCTTCGTCACTGGCGGCGAACAGGAGACGAACGAGCTGACGGCGGCGGACTCCCTGGCTGTGGTACCTAACGATTACCGGGCGCGTGAACATATAGGATATTACGTCAAGCCCAGGAGAGTGGAGCGTTTCAATTTTGATCCGAATACTGCTGACAGTACTCAGCTGCTGCGGTTAGGCCTGCAGCCGTGGCAAGTGAGGAACATCTATAAATATCGGGCAGCAGGAGGTACCTATACCAGGCCGGAGGATTTCGCACGCTTGTATGGTCTTTCGCGAAAGCAGTATCAGGAATTGAAGCCTTATATCAGAATCTCACCCGACTATTTGCCTGCCAACGACAATCAGCTGTATGCGTATGAGTCTATAGAGAATCGCGATACTGTCAGGTATCCGATAAAGTTGCAGCCGGTAGAGCGCATCTCATTAAACAAGTCAGACACGCTCCAACTCCGAAAAGTTCCCGGGATTGGCTCGCATTTTGCTGCAAAGATAGTAAATTATCGGAAGCGACTTGGCGGCTTTTATAGTATCCGCCAGCTGATGGAGATAGAAGACTTCCCCGAGACGGCACTCCACTTCTTCATTATCCCTGATGATGAACAGGTACGCAAGCTGAACGTCAACCAGCTGTCGCTGGGCGAGCTGCGCAAGCATCCATACATTAATTTCTATCAGGCAAAGGCCATCACGGACTATCGCCGCCTGCACGGCCCCATCAAGAGCCTGCAGGACCTGCGGCTCTCCAAAGACTTCCCCCAGGCGGCCATCGACCGCCTGTTGCCCTACGTAGAATATTAGGACATCGAAGAAAAACCGTCGATAATTTGGCTGTTTGACAAATTATGAGTATCTTTGCAGCAAATTCTTAGGCGAACTAAAAACTAAAGATCATGTTAGGACTTGGAATGCAAGAGATACTGGTCATCGCACTCATCATTCTGCTGCTCTTCGGCGGCAAGAAGATTCCTGAATTGATGCGCGGCCTGGGCAAAGGCGTGAAGAGCTTCAAGGAGGGGATGAAGGAGGTGACGGATGAAACGAAGAGCGGCGAGGAGTGACTCCGGGCAGACATTCTGGGACCATCTTGACGAGTTGCGCTCGGTCATCATTCGGATCCTGGTGATAACCGTCCTGGCAGGGGCTGTGGCCTTCTGCATGAAGGAGGAGCTGTTCGCCGTGGTGCTGGCACCACGCACGAGCGACTTCCTCACTTATCGCCTCATGGGGGTGGAACCCTTCTCTGTACACCTGATGAACACGGGACTGACGGAGCAGTTCATGATTCACCTCAAGACGGCGATGTACGCCGGACTGCTGCTGGCCTCGCCTTATATCATATATCAGTTGTTTCGTTTTGTGTCGCCCGCACTCTACGACAACGAACGACACTATGCCACCCTGCTTGTCACGAGCGGATATGTGATGTTTCTGCTCGGTACGCTGCTCAACTATCTGCTGATCTTCCCGCTGACGGTGAAGTTCCTCGGCACGTATCAGGTGAGTCCCGATGTGGCCAACATGCTGACACTGCAGTCGTATGTCGACACGTTGCTCGTGATGAGCCTCGTGATGGGCGTCGTATTCGAGCTGCCCGTGGTCAGCTGGATCTTGGGGCGGATGGGACTGATCACAGCCCCGATGATGCGGACGTGGCGCCGACATGCCGTAGTGGCCATACTGGTGGTGTCGGCCGTCATCACGCCCACCACCGATGCCTTCACCCTCTTCGTGGTGGCGCTGCCGATTTGGCTGCTCTACGAGGTGAGCATCCTGATAGTCAGCCTGAATAGCAAATAAATAGTAAATCATCAAATAGTCAATAAATAGTAAATAGTAAATCGTCAAATAGTAAATATAAATTATGTTGTTACGCAAAATCAGAACCACACTCGCAGCAGTGCTCTTCACGCTGATTACACTGCTATTCCTCGACTTTACGGGGACGCTCCATGCGTGGCTCGGCTGGCTCAGCAAGATTCAGTTCCTGCCGGCTGTGATGGCCCTCAACGTGGTGGTCATCGCAGCGCTCGTTGCACTGACGCTCGTCTTCGGACGTATCTACTGCTCCGTCATCTGTCCGTTGGGCATCCTTCAGGACCTGATGGCCCGCCTGCGGAGGAAGAAGAACAAGTATTCCTACTCAAAGGAGGTGGCATGGCTGCGCTATCCGATGCTCGTCGTGATGGTGGTGGCTATAGTGGTGGGAGTCGGCACGGTCGTACAGCTGCTGGCCCCATACAGTGCCTATGGCCGCATCGCCACCATGCTTCTGCAGCCGCTGTGGATGCTGGGTAACAATGTGCTGGCCACGGTGGCTGAACGTTCCGACAGCTATGCCTTCTACAGCGTGGATGTATGGGTGCGTTCCATGCCTGTGCTTATTATCGCTGCCGTCACGCTCGTGGTGCTCTTCGTACTGGCTTGGCGTGGCGGTCGCACCTACTGCAACACCGTCTGCCCCGTCGGCACCATGCTGTCCTTCCTGGCGCGATTCTCTTGGCTGAAGATTCGCTTCAATACTGAAAAATGCAAGAACTGCTCAATGTGCTCTAAGAACTGCAAGGCTGCCTGCATCGACTACAAGACGCACACGGTGGACTACAGCCGCTGCGTGGTATGTGGCAACTGCATCGACAGCTGTAAGTTCGGGGCCCTCGCCTACACCGGAAAGCCCGGAACACCCGGAAAATCCGGTATATCCGGAGAGTCCGGAGAATCCGGCCATTCCTCTTCCCCCGATGCCTCGCGCCGCTCGTTCCTCCTGGCTACGGCCCTGGCCTCCACCGCCGCCATGGCCCAGAAGAAGGAGAAACTGATGGACGGCGGCCTGGCCGAGATAGAGGCCAAGGTGGCTCCCGCTCGCCAGACACCGCTCACGCCTCCGGGCTCGCTCTCTGCCTCAAATCTGGCCAAGCGCTGTACGGGGTGCCAGCTCTGTGTCTCCGAGTGCCCTAACCACGTGCTGCGTCCCTCTACCGACCTGATGCACCTGATGCAGCCTGTCATGTCGTATGAGCGTGGCTACTGCCGTCCGGAGTGTACGCGCTGCTCCGACGTCTGTCCTGCAGGTGCCATCAAGCCCCTCGACGATGTCGAGAAGTCGTCCATACAAATTGGCCATGCCGTGTGGATCAAGAAGAACTGTGTGGTGCTCACCGACGATGTGGAGTGTGGCAACTGTGCGCGCCATTGTCCTGCCGGGGCCATCGAGATGGTGCAGTCTGACCCCAATGACGAGGAGTCGCCACTGGTGCCTGCTGTCAACGAGAACGCCTGCATCGGTTGCGGAGCCTGTGAGTATGTCTGTCCGGCGCGCCCATTCTCGGCTATCTATGTCGAGGGGCACGAGGTACACCGTCATATCTGACGATTTAAACATTTTACAATTTGACAATTTATGGAGAAAAAGAATATATCGCGCCGTTCTTTCCTGAAGCTCTTCGGAGCAGGAACAGTGGCTACTGCTGCCATACTCGCCGGCTGTAAGCAGTCCGACAAGGCGGAACAGCAGGCTGCCGACGAATATAAGAACCAGGTGGAACCCCCGGTGGGCAAGATGACCTACCGTGAGAACCCCAAGACGAAGGAGAAGGTGTCGCTGCTCGGCTACGGCATGATGCGACTGCCGACAAAGGTGGACAACAATGACGAGTTCGACCAGGAGATGATCAACCGTCAGGTGGACTACGCCATAGAGCACGGCCTGAACTACTTCGACACGTCGCCCGTCTACTGTCAGGGCAAGTCGGAGCACTGTACGGGCATCGCCCTCAGCCGTCATCCCCGTGATAAGTACTTCGTGGCTACCAAGCTTTCCAACTTCAATCCTGAATACCATAGCCGAGAGAAGGCTATCGAGATGTACCATAACTCGATGAAAGAGCTGCAGGTGGACTATATCGACTACTACCTGTTGCACAGTGTGGGTGGTAGCTGGGACGAGTTTGAGAAACGCTACGTCGACAACGGCATGATGGACTACCTGATGAAGGAGCGTGAGGCAGGACGCATACGCAACCTCGGATTCTCGTTCCACGGCATACAGTCGGTGTTCGACCAGGTGCTTGCCACTCACGAGAAGTATCACTGGGACTTCTGCCAGATAGAGCTGAACTACCTCGACTGGGACTTCGCCAACGAGATCAGCCAGAGCAATGTCGATGCCCGCTATCTCTACGACGAGCTGCACAAGCGGGGCATTCCTGCCGTCATCATGGAACCCCTGCTGGGAGGCCGTCTGGCCAATCTGCCGCAGTATCTCGTGGCCGAACTGAAGAGTCATGCCCCGGAGAAGTCGGTGGCATCGTGGGCCTTCCGCTATGCCGGCACTCCTGAGGGGGTGCTCACCGTGCTCAGCGGCATGACCTATATGGAGCATCTGAAGGATAACCTGCTCAGCTACTGTCCGCTGGTGCCACTCTCCGCCGACGAGCAGGAATACCTGCACGAGGACATCGCAAGGAAGATCTTCGGACTGGAGAATATCCCCTGCAACGACTGCAAGTACTGCATGCCCTGCCCCTACGGCATTGACATACCCGCCATCTTCGTACATTATAATAAATGTAAGAACGAGGGTACGCTGCCCTATACCGTCGGCGATGCCGAGTACCGCAAGCACCGTCGGCAGTACTTGATAGGCCTCAACCGCATCGTACCTCCTGAGCGTCAGCCCGACCACTGCATCGGCTGTCATCAGTGTGAGCCTCACTGTCCGCAGAGCATCCGTATCACCCGCGAGCTCCATAAGATCAGTGACTTCATTGAGCAGCTGAGGCGTAATCCCGATGGTCTCGAAAAGGCATAAGAAGAGGGGGTGGAATCAGTGATTCCACCCCCTCTTGACGAGCGTCGGGATGAGGCGACTCGAACGCCCGACCCCTACGTCCCGAACGTAGTGCGCTACCAACTGCGCTACATCCCGCTCTGATTTCCTGCCTTTGCAGGCGACTTTTTCAGAAATCGCCTGCAAAGGTACGCACTTTTTTTGAAATACGTGCAGGAAAGCAGATATTTTTTCGAAAAATTAATGGTACTGCTTCTTGAACTGTATGTACTCGTCGCAGCGCGACACGTACTCTGCCGTGCGCTGGGGGCTCTGCTTCTCCAGGTCGGCCAGCCCTTGGAAGGCCCGGTACTGGGGCGACTGGCGGTTCGTCTTCCATACCCAGTCGCCGGCCTGATCGTCATATACGCTTTCCCTCCAGAGGTCTTTGCTCCCTGTGTAGAAGTCGTTGGTCCTGTACAGTTCGCTCCAGGCCATGGCGAAGAGGGCTTTCTCCTTCAGCTTGAAGTCGTTGCTCAGGGCAGCCTCCTGCAGATAGTGGAGGGTCTTGGCAGTTAGGTCTGTCTCGTTGACGCGCAGCGAGTCGTTCACGCTCTTGCTGTCGCGCATCAGATACCAGCAGTCGCCTCTGAAGTTTGCCTGGGCATAGCGCACGGCCAGGTCGTAGCAGCTCTGCTGGCGGGCCTTGCCTGAGAGCAGGTGGAGCGTGCCCTCCTTCATCTGCATCTCCTTGGCGAATACGAGCTTCGGGTTCTCGCGGATGGTCCAGTTGTACTTTTGGGCGTACTCGAAGTTCTCGTCGGTGATCCACTGGCGCTTGACCCAGGGTTCGATATCCGTCTTGCGCACGTAGGCATATATCTTGTAGCCCTGCTCGTTATAGTACTTGGCGGGCACGTGCTCCAGCCACTTGATGGCCTTGTCCCACTGGCACAGTCGCAGATACTTCGTGCCGATGAGGTCCTCGAGGATGGTGTCGTTCTTCTCGATTTTTGCCTTCAGATATTTCTCCAGGTTGGTCTTGGCGGGGGTGTTGGTGAAGATGAGGTACTTCTCCAGCCTGTCCACGCGCATCGTGTCGATGTACGCTTGGTAATTGTATGAGCCTGCTGCGTTGAGCAGTGCCACGGCCTCGACGCCTCGGTTGGCGTAGCGCTTGCTGAGTGCCTGATGGGTCAGACGGTCCTTCACCCGTCCGAAGTAGCCGTCGTTGGTGGCCTCGGGCAGCTTGATCTTCTCGTCCAGCCATGTCAGCTCCTCGGCCAGATAGTCGTCGAAGTCACTGCTTTCCTTGGCCTGCTCTGCGGTGATGTAGAGCATGATGGCTCGGGCGCACTCCTTCATCCGCTCCGTGCCGTCGAGCTTGGTGGCGGCGAGGATGTCCTTGGTGGCTTGCTTCTTGTCGCCAAACATATACTCCAGCCAGGCCTTGGCGGTCTTCCAGAGGATGGGGACGTCGGTCTTGCCCTCGCGCACCACTTGCTCGCAGAAGTTACGCATCTGCCATACCTCCTCCTTGGTGAGTTCGCGCACGAAGAGCTTTCCGAAGCCGTCCTCGTCGAGGGCCTCCTGGGCATTGTTCACGAAGTCTTGCACCAGGAAGGGCAGCACTTTCGACGTGGGGTTCTCCTGATAGTGCTGGCGGATGGCTTGGTAGGAGCGCTTCTTGTAGAACTGCGTCATCAGACTGTTGCAGTCGCCCATCTCGGCGAACAGCTCTGCGGCCTCTGCCCCCCGTCCGCTCTTGTAGAGGGCACCGGCATAGATGTTCTCCATCATGTCGCGATAGACGGTGTCGATGAAGTCTTTGGCCGTCTGCTCCCAGTAGGTGATGTTCTCCTGATGGCGGCCCAGCATCATGTTGCAGCGCATGTAGAGCAGGGCGTGCTGCGAGCGCAGCCTGCTCTTGGTCTTGCCCAGGGCGTAGGCGCGGATGGCCTGCAGGTCCTTCTGCTGCTGGGCGATCTCCTCCTTCGAGGGGTAGTTCCAGTCGTACTGCTTCTGGCGCTCTATGCCCACGCAGTCGAGGTACTTCTCCAGGTGCTCCACGTAGCTCACCATCAGTGCGTCGCCTTTCTCGCGGGCTGCCTTGATGATGTCGTCGGCGCGGAACCAGAAGTACTCATCGTCGGAGCCGAGATAGGCTTTCCAGTTGTTGTCGCAGGCGCGGTCCACCCGTTCACTGAACTCCAGGTGGTTGTAGGCGCTGAACAGATAGGAGTTGTGGCTGTCGAACCATAAACATGCCTTGCCAGTCAGCGTCGAGGCTGCCAGTAGGCTAATGATGATAAATCTCTTCATAGGTCTCGGGTTTATATCTGTTAATGTTGTCTTTGTCCAGATGGTAGGTGATAATGCTGCGGTTCAGGTCTGGACGCTTCTTCTCCACGGCTCGCTTCACGCGGAGTATCTCCTCGGCCTCCACGGTATGCTCCACACGCACGCCACGGATGTTTCTGATCCACTGGAAGACGGGATAGGCTGCAGCCAGGGGCAGTGGATAGCCGTCGAGTCGGCTCAGGTAGGGGGCCACGTCGCGGATGTCGAGTATCGGGTTGCGCTCCATGAACCTCCGTGGGTCGCCGGTGTTGTAGATCATCAGCACACCGTAGTCCGCCGGCGGGGCAGGCATGGAGAGCTGGTGCAGGCGGATTGTGGTCGATAGAAGTGAAGAGTGGAGAGTGGAGAGTGAAGAATTTGCTACCGCCCTAAGGAAGTCGTAGTACACCTTGCGGCTACGGGAGGTGTAGTCGCAGTCTATCTGTATCTCGCGGATGCCGTGGATGTCGTTGGTCTCGTTCATCTGCTGGATACGCCTGACGATGAGACCGGCCAGACTGTCGTGCGCCTCGTGCATGCAGTCCTCGGTGATGTAGACCGTGGGCACCAGCTCTACCCCCTCGGGCAGCGTGTCGCTGAAGGTGATGGTGGCGTTGGGCCTGGGCTGGCCGTCGTCGCCCATCACCACGTCGAAGTAGCGGCAGTACACCTTATTTATATTATATCGGCTCAGGAAGACCCGCTCCGTGGAGTCGAGCCTCAGGTCGGTACGCCAGTAGTAGACAGCGTTGCCCGGTGCCGTATCCTCCCGTTGCTCCGTGCATCCCGCCAACAGTAGTAGCGTGAGTATCAGTGCGTGTGTCCTGCCTGTTTTTGATAGCCGTGTCATGCAGATTATGGTTTATTGTCACTTTGTGGTATGCAAAGGTACGACAATTTTCAAATATCAGCAAACTTTTTCCCCTTTTTAAGTCCTTAATATGCAAAAAAATAACTACCTTTGCGCCGAATTTCTAATGTTGCTGGATGTCAGTGCATGGGATTATAAGCTTTTTTACGGGATTTATGGACTTGCCCTGTACGAAAACGGGGTGCCCCCAGACTATATCCAGCCCAGAACCCATCACTGCACCATGAATGCCCCGAAGCCCGATGAACCTGCCTGGTACCCGATGATGGCCACCTATGGCCGGGCCAAGGCCATGAAGTTGCTGCTCGACGAGCGCCAAGTACGCAACTTCGTGCCGATGCGCTACGAGTCGGTGATGCGGCGAAACGGCGAGCGCTCCTACGAGAGCATGCCTATCCTCTCCAGTCTGGTGTTCATCTACGAGAGCAAGAACCGTCTTGTTACCCTCAAGCGCGAACCGGGCTTCCTGCCTCTGCAGTTCTATACCCGTCCGCAGCCTGGCAACCATGAGGTGCGCGACATCATCTACGTCCCCGACCGTCAGATGGATAACTTCATGCGCGTCTGTTCGGCCGACGACGACCGTGTGGTGCTCCTCGAGGATTCCGACTATCTGGCAGCCCAGGGCAAGCGCGTGGTCATCAAGGAGGGGCCGCTGGCTGGAATCGAGGGTGTCATCAAGCGCATTAAGAAGGACAAGTGTGTCATCGTACGTATCGAGGGGGTTGCCTGTGCCGGCATCCTCCACTTCCCTGCCAAGAACCTCCTGGTGCTGAACGACGGGGAGTAGGATCTGCCGCTGTGCGGCTAATTGCTGAAAATAAAAGTACTCAATAATGGAAGAACAGAAAAAACAGAAGACAATCGCTGACTCCGAGCCCCAGAAGCAGGGCATCGACTTCATGAAGTTGTGGAACCTCGGCTTGAAGCATCGCAAGTTATATTATAAGGTGTTGGGCATCGCGTTCGTCGTGGCCCTCGTCATCGTTTTCTCCATCCCCAAGACCTACACCTGCGAGGTGATGCTGGCGCCTGAGCTCTCCACGGCCCGCAGCACCAATTCGCTGTCCTCCTTGGCCCGTTCGTTCGGTATGCGTCTGGGTTCCAATCTGTTGGGCAATGGCAGTGAGGCGCTGATGCCTAACCTCTACCCCGACCTGATGAACTCCGTCGACTTCATGACGAGCCTGTTCGACATCCAGGTCTGTGCCGAGGACAGCATCACGCCCAAGAGCTACTACGACTACCTGGTCAACGACCAGAAGCGCCCCTGGTGGTCGGCTGCCATCGGAGGGACGATTGGCGCCATTGCCGATCTCTTCGCCAGCGAGGATACCGTTGAGCTGGCAGCGGCAAATAGGAAGGTTAATCCCTTCAAGCTGACCAAGAGGCAGACGAGCATCGTCAAGGTCATCTCGAAGAAGGTGGTCTGCGATGTGGACCAGAAGACGCTCGTCATCACCATCGACGTCACCGACCAGGACCCCGTCATCTGCGCCACGGTGGCCGACTCCGTGAAGGCCCGCCTGCAGCAGTTCATCACCGACTACCGCACCAACAAGTCACGCATCGACTACGAGTACAACAAGAAGCTGGTGGCCGAGGCCAAGGAGCGTTACGACAAGGCCCGTCAGCGCTATGTCGAATTTGCCGATGCCAACCAGGACATCATCCTGCAGAGCGTGCGCACCAAGCTCGCCGACCTGGAGAACGAGATGCAGCTGCAGTTCAATGCCTATCAGGCCTACGTGGCCGCAGCCCAGAATGCTGAGGCCCAGGTGCAGCAGAACACCCCTGCCTTCATGACCCTGCAGAGTGCCACCGTGCCCATCAAGCCTACAGGCCCTAAGAAGAAGCGCATCCTCTTCATCTTCCTCTTCCTCGCCTTCGCCGGCACCTCCGTCTACATCCTCCACAAGGAGAACGAGCTGAAGCCCCTCCTCGGCTTGTCGTGATGTCAGGGGACAGGTCGGTGACATCGTAAAAGGACTATACTGATACATGCCACGGCAAGCGCGTAAGGAATCAGGCACTGGGATATTTCATGTGATGATGCGGGGCATCAACCACCAGAATATCTTCGAGGACGAGGAGGATTACTACCAGTTCATTAATACCATTGACCGCATGCGCGTCAGATGCGATGACAAGGGCATCCCCTGCGGCTGTAACTGTACTTACTATGCATACTGCTTGATGTCGAACCACTTCCACATGCTCATCCGCGAACGTGAAGAAACCGTGGGCGAAACAGTGAAGCGCATTGCAAGTTCTTACGTGTATTACTATAACAGGAAGTATGGACGCGATGGCCACCTGTTTAAAGAGCGTTTCAAGTCGGAGCCTGTCAATGACATGGCCTATTTTACGGTGTTGTTGTGCTACATACATCAATACCCGGTTAAGGCGGGAGTCGTAGATCGAGTAAAGGATTACGCATATAGCTCATGGGGCGAGTTCGATGGCAGTGTGGAGTCTGTATTTCATGTATGTGACACACGGGCTGTACTGAACAGGATCCCTTTTGAAACCTTGGAAGAACTGGTCAACGAACTGTTACCAGATAATGTACAATGCCTGGAGGTAGAAGGTAACTGCCGTCAGAGACCCTCTGATGATCAAGTGTGGCAGCAGATAAGAGAGCTGGCCAGCGTTACCTGTAGCTCAGCATTCCAGATGTTGCCTGACGAGAAAAAACGTACCATTCTCAGACGACTCAAGGATAATGGAGCTTCTCATCGACAGTTAGAGCGGCTCACAGGAATAGGAAGAGGGCTGATACAAAAGTTATAACTGACTTTTCTCAGATGCCACTGACCTGTCCCCTGACACTCCCAAAAATAAAAGCAGTATTATGATAGTAACCAATCAAGCAACAGATACGAAGCGGAATTTTAATGCCACTTCCACCCGAAATAGGATAATGGCCAGTACAATGTCTGTGGACGAATACTTCGATGAACTGATAGACAAGGTGCGCGAGGATTATGCAAATCTATGAGGTTCGAATCAGTCATGGAGCTCGTGTAGACATGGCAGAATTGCGCAAGTTCCTTAAGGCCATGATGACTGTGGAAGGTGCTATTCGCTATGCCAATAATATGCGTGAGGAGATAAAGACGTTGGCATTTTATGCTGATCTCTATGGCAAGTCAACATCAATGACACTGCGTCAGATACACCCCGAGGCACGCCGGATGGTATCTCATAACCGTAAATGGGTGTACGTCTATCATATTGAAGCATCCTTCGTCATAGTAGACCGAATTCTCCCTGCCAAAATGAATAAAGGTTGAATATGTTTGACTCAATATGATCTACACTGCATCTGAGGCAATAGAAGACCTTGAAAGTCAGTTAAGAGAGCTAGATAATAGAAGTTGAATCCTCATCCATCATACATCAGTTGGACGAACCTGGTGATGGAAAGTACCATCATCCATCTTCCATCATTCATCATTCATCATACATCTTTCGCTCGATACTGCCAGTCAGAACTAGATACAAGTAACAATGAACGAAAAAGATATTCTCACGAATGTGAGATAGCCAAGATACAATATTGCAAGAAAGGATTCTACGAGAAGTCATGACGACCGCCTTGCGTTTCCCGTCAGATTTTATAGAGATTTATGTTCCTCTCAGCCTATAAGGCTAAACCGGCGAAGCCAAGTCTGTGATTTCTGTGTGAGAATCCGGTTGAACTCATGCTGCTATCTAAGAAAAGGATTTTAGGACGTCTACTGAACATGAAGAATATAGTTATAGCCGCAGGCTATGCAACCCGCCTTGGTGGACTCACCAGGAATTTCCCTAAACCTCTGCTGAAGATAGGTGATAACACCATCCTCGGCAGGATGCTGGATGATATAGACTGCATACCCGATATCGACGAGCATATTATCATCACGAATCATAAGTTTGCTCCGATATTCGAAGAGTGGAAAGAGGCTTCGCACTATAGCAAGCCCATCACCATCGTAGATGACGGTACAGAAACCAATGAAACCCGCTTAGGAGCTGTCTGCGATCTCCTGCTGGCTATCGACCATTTGTCCTGTCGAAAATCGTCAGATGCTAAATGGCCTGACGACCTGTTGGTAGTCGCTGCCGACAACCTGCTGTTCTTCTCATTCCAGGAATTTGTCGATTTCGCCAAGGAGAAGCAGACCAGTTGCATCATGTGCCACGAGCAGCCCTCGATAGAGAAGCTCCAGCGCACTGGGGTGGTAGAACTGGATGCTCAAAACAAGGTACTGGGTATGGAAGAGAAGCCCCAGGCCCCGAAGAGCCACTGGGCTGTCCCGCCTTTCTATATTTACCTGGAGAAAGACCTCGGCCTTATACGCCATTCCGTAGAGAACGGCTGTGGCAAGGATGCTCCTGGAAACCTTGCCCACTATATGGTAGACCGCACCACGATGCACGCCTGGCCCATGACTGCCGGGCGTTTTGACATCGGCTCTCTTGACACTTATCGCGAAGCAGTTGAGCGCTTCGGCTAAATATTTCTGTGATTTCCGTGATTTCTGTGTGAAAATATGCAAAAGATAGAATTAGATAATAAGACGATATTCGTAACAGGAGCCGCCGGCTTCATTGGCTCGAATCTGGTGAAGCGCCTCTTCAGAGACGCTAAGAACGCCACAATCATCGGTATCGACAACATGAACGACTACTACGACGTGTCGCTCAAGGAATACCGCCTTTCTGAATTAAGAGTGAAGAATGAGGAGTTAAGGATGAGTGGTGATAAGTGGGTGTTCGTAAAAGGTGACATCGCCGACAAGGCCACCATCGACGGCATCTTCGAGGAGTACAGGCCGCAGATAGTGGTCAATCTCGCCGCTCAGGCTGGAGTCCGCTACAGCATCACCAATCCCGATGCCTATATCCAGTCGAATCTTATCGGCTTCTACAATATCCTGGAGGCTTGCCGCCACTATCCCGTAGAGCACCTGGTCTATGCCTCATCCTCCTCCGTCTACGGCTCCAACAAGAAGATTCCTTATTCTACCGACGACAAGGTGGACAATCCCGTATCTCTCTATGCTGCCACGAAGAAGAGCAACGAACTGATGGCCCATGCCTATTCAAAGCTATACAACATCCCTTCGACGGGACTCCGGTTCTTTACCGTCTATGGCCCTGCTGGTCGTCCTGACATGGCTTACTTCGGATTTACGAACAAGTTGGTCAAGGGAGACACCATCCAGATATTCAACTATGGCAACTGCCAGCGCGACTTTACTTATGTCGACGATATAGTCGAGGGAGTGGTCCGCATCATGCAGGGAGCTCCGGAAAAACTGACAGGCGACGACGGCCTGCCTCTGCCGCCATACGCAGTATACAATATAGGAAATAACCAGCCGGAGAATCTGCTCAACTTTGTCGATATCCTTCAGCAGGAGCTGGTGCGGGCTGGTGTCCTTCCCGAAGATTACGACTTCGAGGCCCATAAGCAGCTGGTACCCATGCAGCCGGGGGATGTGCCCGTCACATACGCCGACACCTCAGCATTGGAGCGCGACTTTGGCTATAAGCCGTCCACCTCGCTGCGCACAGGTCTCCGCGCCTTTGCCGAGTGGTATGCCGAATTTTATAAATAGTCAGCAATGAGAGATTACGCTTACCATATATTCTCACCCTACCGCGTCTGCCCACTGGGTGCCCACGTCGATCATCAGCACGGGCTGGTGACGGGCTTCGCCATCGACAAGGGTGTCGACCTGTGGTTCGACGTTCGTGAAGACAGTCTCGTCAGGCTGACCTCACTGTCGTTCGAGGGTGATGTGGAGTTTGAGATAGACAAGCCGTCGCAGGTAAAAGAGCAGCATTGGGGCGACTATGCCCGTGGTGCCAAGTATGCGCTGAAGAAGCGTTTCGAACTGAAGCGGGGCATCGAGGGTGTCATACGGGGCAGTCTGCCAGTAGGCGGACTGTCGTCGAGTGCCGCCGTGCTGATTGCCTACGTGATGGCCTTTGCAAAGGCGAACGACGTGACGCTGCAGCCTTTCGAGGTGGTGAAGATTGCCTCGGAGGCCGAACGCGAGTACATCGGACTGAACAACGGACTGCTCGACCAGGCATGTATCGCCTTGGGCAAGAAGGACGGCCTGCTGTTCCTCGACTGCGACAGCAACGACTGGCGCATCATCAAGCGCAATCCTGATATGCCCGACTTCGAGATTGGCATCTTCTTCTCCGGGCTGACGCGGAGCCTCGTCAATTCCGACTATAACCTGCGCGTCTATGAGTGCAAGACGGCAGCGTGGAACATGCTGGCATATACCGACCAGCCGCTGAAGACGTTCGACAAGACGTTCCTCCGCGACATCCCCAAGGCAACGTTCGAGAAGACCCGTATCGCCATGCCAGCCCGCTTTGCCCGTCGTGCAGAGCACTTCTACAGCGAATACCGCCGTGTGCGTCAGGGCGTGACGGCTTGGGAGACGGGCAATCTGAAACTCTTCGGAAAACTGTCGTTCGACTCCTGTGAGTCGAGCATCCATAACTACGAGTGCGGCTCACCCGAGCTGATTGCCATTTACGAGATCATGCGTCAGCTCCCCGGAGTCTATGGTGGCCGTTTCTCCGGTGCCGGCTTCAAGGGTGCATGCATCGCGTTGGTCGATCCCGCCTACAAGGAGGATATTCAGCGGGTGCTGACAGAGAAGTACCTCGCCCAGTTCCCCGAATACGAAAAGACCTTCCAGGTGTTCTGGGTCAAACCAGACGATGGTGCCCGGTTTGTATCTTGAAAATAAATGTTCTTTCTCGAATTATAGTATTTTCTTGCGAAGCTAAATTTTTGAGATTCGTGAGATCATAATTATTTGAAGCATGATAGGTTGTCTACTTTACTACACTGCCAATCTCACAGACTAAGAGAGATAGAGCGGGAAAAGGCGCATGGCTTTGGGATGATACAAGTATATGGGATCTAGATGCAAAGGCCATGAAGCCAATTAAGGAATTCTTTTCAAAGCACCTCTTATGATATGGATATGGATGTTTGGACGGCAGGAGCCGTTGTCGCAGCTGTGACCTTAATCAAAAGGTACTAGAGGGCATCGCGCAATTGGAAATACAGAGAAAGGAATTTCTTTCTGTTGTGGAGATGTTCGCTTTAAGCAACCATCCATGCCTAAAGTCGAATCTTCCTGCCTTTTTCAATAATCTACTCGTTTATTAGAGGAGCATGGTATCAACCTCTATTCTGGCACATCGGCTGACGTACTTAGAAATGATCATTACCGTTTCTTCAACCAGTTCCTGTTCATCTCTGCGACATCTGTTCTTTTGGAGAACAGGTGCTTTGATTGGTGATATCATTGATGCATATTGGTTTCCTGAGTTGAGTGTATATAACCGTAGTAAGGAAATCCTACCTTATATGGCTTCAAGAACTTACTTTGAACAGGCAAAGGTGCTGTTTGATGTTGAAACTACAGATGAATATAAGCAACTCTTAGCTACTACACCAGACCCTCTGAATCGTAATGGCCTTTATCGCGTGCCGATGTTGCAAGACGGATTATTATATTACAAGGTGGGGAGTTTGGCATAATGACATCCTGCATAACTACAAAATTCATATCTGAGCAACCAACTGTGCTTCGATAAAGAGTATTAAGCTAATAAAGTTAGGCGCAAGAGTCTAACGGTCCGAATTAGGTCTTTGTGAATGAAAGAACGAGAATGAAACAAAAGATATTGAACCTTGTCAGGGGAATAGCCGGGACGAGGCGATTGCTGGAAGATACGGGTAGACTGAAGCAGTCTATCCGCGATTCACGCTACGAGGCACGGCGGTTCCAGCTCATAGAGCATATCCTGCATGATAGCGAGAGCGGAGTGACTGATCAGCACTACACCGATCATGACATTATCGTGTCGCTGACCACCTACGGCAAGCGTATTCAAGATGTTGCTTTCACGATAGAGTCCATCATGCAGCAGAGCATGAAGGCTAATCGCATTGTCCTATGGCTGGACTATAGTTTTGAGAAACAGCGTCTGCCGCAGTCTTTACTCAATCAGCAGAAGCGGGGCCTGGAAATCAGATACTGCAAGGATATCCGCTCTTATACAAAGCTTGTCCCGTCTTTACGGTCTTTTCCTGATGCTGCTATCATTACTGTAGACGATGACCTCTTGTACGATTACGATTTGTTAGAGCATTTGATTAATGCTTATCTTGATAAGCCACAATTCATCCATGCTTGCAGAGTTCATAGGATTGTTTTGAACTCACACGGAAAGCCTATTCCCTATTTGCAATGGAAATGGAAATATGCCGAAACAGGTACAAACACAATGAATTTCCTGACAGGCGTGGGTGGCGTGCTCTATCCTCCTGGCTGCCTCGACGCTGAGGTCTTGAATGAAGAGGTCTTTCTCGACATTTGCAAATATGCTGATGACGTGTGGTTCTATGCGATGGCTTTGAAGAAAGGTACGCTCGTCAACAAGGTGCGGACTCGGGATGTGGGCAGCGAGGACTATATCCTGAATGATGCTGTTCAGGATATGGGGCTGAGCATGGTCAATACGCGCGGTGAGATGTTGAATGATAGTCAGATAAAGGCGGTGTTTACCAGATACGGCCTATACGATAAGCTGAAATAGTAAAATATGCCGTCTATTAAGAAGGAAGTCACTAAAGGCGTGTTCTGGATTGCTATTGCTAAATATTCTGGCATAGTGGTCCAGTTGCTGATTTCTGCCATTTTGGCGCGCCTGATATCTCCCGCAGCATTTGGAACGATTGCTGTGGCGATGGTGATTTTATACTTCCTGAACATTTTTTCCGATATAGGTATCGGTGCAGCTGTTGTTCAGTTCAAGCAGCTTACAAAGCAGCATCTGAACAGCCTGTTTACGCTCACCACTTATATCGGCATTCTGCTTGCCGCGTTGCTTTATGCTTCGTCAGGCATCATCTCGTCTTATTATGGCGACATCACGTTACAGCGGGTCTGCCAGATGATGGCGTTGGTCATCTTCTTCAACTCCCTCAATGTTGTTCCCAATGCGTTGATGCGCAAAGACAAGCGTTTCCGCACGATTGCCTTGCGAACGCTCTTCTTCCAGGTCGTCAGCGGCAGCATTGCGGTGTGGGGTGCCTTTCATGGCTGGGGCATCTACGCCCTGCTGGTGTCGCCTGTCTTGACGGCTATCGGAGTGTTTGTGGTCAACTATTATAATTATCCGCTTCGTCCGATACTCAAAGTGAGTCAGGAGGCTATAAACACAGTAGCTTCCTACTCCGTGTTCCAGTTTGCCTTCGCCTTCTTCAACTATTTCTCTCGGAATCTCGATAAGTTGATCATTGGCAAGTTCTTCTCGCTGACACAGCTTGGCTATTATGACAAGTCGTATCATCTGATGCAGCTTCCCCTTCAGAACACCACTTTCGTCATAGAGCCAGTTCTCCATCCTATCCTCTCTTCCTTGCAAGATAATAAGCATGAATTGTGTGAGAAGAACCGCAAGCTGGCAGTCCTCATTTCCAATCTGAGCTTCCCGATAGGTCTGATTCTTTATTTTTGTGGAGGTGAGCTGATCAGGATAGTCTATGGAGGCCAGTGGGATGCGGCTATACCAGTATTCAAAATATTGGCTCTTTCGCTCCCGCTTCAAATGATACAGTCTACTTCGGGTGCCATTTATCAGGCTGCAGGAAGGACTGACCACATGTTTTATAATGGCATCCTGAATACAGCTGTTACCGTAAGTGGTTTCCTCATCGCGGCCTATTGGGAAGGCTCGATAGAGGCTATGGCTTGGGCTTGGGACATTACTCTGGCGATTAATTTCGTCAACTCCTATTTTATCCTTCATAGGTTTACATTAAAAGAGTCTGTATTCTCCTTTTATAAATGCTTGATTCCACAATGCATGAACTCTTTGATGGTTTTCTCCCTTCTGATATTTTTGTCCTTTGGATTTACGTATAATAGCTTGTTGTTGGCTTTGTTTTGCAAGTCTGCCGCAATTTGTGTTGTAACAGTGGGCTTGGCTTTATTGTTTAAACAGTATAGTTTTTCCTCCTTGTTTAGATATATTTGTAGAAATTGATATGCGGTTAAAATACATTGACTGTCTTAAAGGCGCATTGATCTTGTTTGTAGTATATTATCATGTGCTGTGGCTTGGGTTGAAATATAAAATTTCTCCGACTAAAGAGATATTTGATTTGGTCTGTATGCAAGCTTTTTTCTTCGTCTCTGGTTTTGTGTCACTCAAACAGTTCGCAGATCAAAATCTTGAAAAATTGTCTGCTGGAATACTTGGAAAATCCAAAACTCTTTTGCTGCCAACAGTGGTGATGTTTTTCTTTTGCTGTCTATATTATAATTTGAGTATTAAATTTTATCTTCTTAATGAGTTTAAAACAGGTTACTGGTTTACATACGTCCTTTTCATTCTATTTGCCTTACATGCTACTTTGCTCTTTTTGTTAAACAGGCTCTGTAGGAGTTCTGTTTACTCAGACTTTATAACATTAACCGTTAGCTTTTCTATGTTTGTTGTTTATGGTCGAGTCTATAAGTGGTTCCCATTTGACACTTTACGATTGCTCTCAGTCCAGTTTGTATGCAAATATTATGTTTTCTTTGTTTTGGGCTATTTGATGAAAAAATATTTTAGCCAAGCAGAATGCATCTTACACAATGGCGCTTTCAGAGTATTCATCTTAACTTTTGCATGTTTGCCATTTGTAGACGGACTTGATATTGTTAAAACAAAAAAAATAGTAGAACTGCTAATTTCTGTTTCACAGGTTATGTTACTCTTTTTGCTATTTCGGGGCTTGCCAATGTTTAATAATGACGGATTTTTGTCGCGCCAACTGTCTTTTTTGGGGAAACATACAATGGAGGTGTATTTTATACATTACTATTTTTTGTTTAATATGCCAATGGTAATGAGGTTTATAAATGAACAGGATGAATATTGTTTTAGAGGGCCAGGAAATGCTTTTGTAGTAGAATTCTTGTCTATCATTCCTGTTGCTATAGTTTTGGTTTATTTAAGTATTGGAGTTCGTCGCATATTCGAAATATCACCAGGCTTGTCTAGAATTTTTTTCGGACCTTTTCATAGATAATCTTTGGTATGGCATTTAAAGGTGTTCTCTATTTATATATTGCTCTTCTTGCTTCTGTAAGTTTGCTCTCTTATAGGAAAGGGCTTTATTTGGTTTGGTTAACTCTGTTATTGTTTCCTCTCGTAATTCTGCAGACAGGAATCAAGTTGCACTTGTCGTTAATGGCAGTTTTGATGTTGGGCTCCGTTATTTCTGAGTTAAGGTTTTCTGAAAGTAGGAGTATTTATAGTGGGTTCGTCCATAATAATTTGCGAGCAATATTGCTATTCGGCTTAGTGTCTTTATGCGTAGCCTTTATGTCCCAAACGGTTCCTTTAGGTACACAACTTAGGATAGTGTTAAATGAATTTATAGCATTTTCATTTGCTTTACAAACATTTTTATTGTTAAAGAGAGATGCTAATGCAGCTAACACGTTGCTGTATATTATTTGTGGAGTTGTCATCTTTAATGCCATCTATTGTACTTTCTTTGAGCTTTATTTGCGTTTCAATCCCGCAGGAGCTCCTTTGTATCTTGCGTTGGGCATATATGATGAGGAATATATGGTAGATGCAGTAGAATCGGAGAGAGGTGGATTGGATTTGCGAGCTCAGACGGTTTACGGACACCCGTTGTCTTTAGGTCAATATCTTTTGGTATTGCTTCCGCTTTTTTTGATGAAAAGTAAAGTGTGGCTAAAGTCACTTTATGTATTCATAATTACAGTATTGGTGGTGTTGTCTGGAACCAGGGGCGCTATGGCTCCGATGGCGTTAGTCTTGTTGCTTGGATATAAGGATGCTTTTAAAAAAGTTCTTGCAAGGTTTCCATTAGTATTATTAGCTGTGGTCATATCTTTCTCCTTCTTATCTGATCGGACAGTGAAGAAAATGAGTAAAGAAGTCGAACCATATATTGCCAGCCTTCAGTTTTGGGATGACCAAAAACAAAAAGAGAATGATATTCAAGGCTCTTCTATGGAGATGCGAATTGACCAGTTTGAGGCGGCTCAAGAAGAAATTGCCGATAACCCTGTTTTCGGTCGGGGATATGGCTATCGTGAATATTGGCAAAATAAGCATAATACATTTCATCCAGACTTGCTGGGCTATGAAAGTGTTTTGATATATTATCTTGTTGAGCGCGGATGGCTGGGCCTTTTATTCTTTTTCGCGATGGCTTTCTATATATATAAGTTGTTCCGGAAGGAAACTTCTAACGGCTTATTCATAAAATTGATATTTTTGGGGTGGATATTATCGATTGTTATGACGGGTGTTCGTCCTTTAACTCTATTGTTTGTATGTCTGGCAGGATCAATAGTTTGTGGTGTCAACAAGTTGGATTCACATTCAGTCGTGGAGAATCGTTAATCCCGAAATGGATTCGAATCGTCTGAAATTCTACTTTTATATGAACCGTAACCATGCTCATACTTTTATGGCCGATAGCCATAATGGGAACATGGACAAACGTCATTATCGAGAGAAACAGCTCCGCCTGATAAAAGACCTGCTGAAAAGTCATAATTACCAGCAGGCCAAAATTGTCATTAAGGCATTGTGGGCTCTGAGGAAGTTCAAACCTCAAATACAGTTTCCTAAGGTTGATACAAATTCGTGAGGTCGGGGACAGGTTTGACTTAATTCTTTGTCTGTTATGAAAGTATTATATATTCTTCATAGTACTATTATGGGTGGTGCGACAATCTCTTTTTTAAATATGATTAAAGGAATGATTGATCGTGGCATCAGTGCTGTGGTGGCAATGCCTAATCATGATAAAGAATTGGAGAAGAGTTTAAGGCAAATTGGGGCTACGTATAAAGTGATTCCAATCGCTACTTCAATATTTCCGGCAGAAAATACAGCTGGATTCTTTGAGGGGAATAGGATTAGAAAAAAATGGAGAATCCTAAAAAAAGAGATAAAGAAGTATGTTTCTTTTTTGGCATTGCTAAAATTGGTAAAAAAAGAGAAACCAGATATAATTCACACAAATACAGGTGTCGTGCATGAAGGGTTCAAATGCTCACGAAAATTCTCAATCCCTCATGTGTGGCATTTGAGAGAATACCAGGATAAAGATTTCCATTGGCAAATATACCCATCTAAGGAGAAATTCGAGAAGAGTTTGTCTTTGTCATTCGTAATAACCATTACAAATGATATATTGCGGCACTTCCATCTGGAAAGTAGCCAAAAGGCAAAAACAATCTATAATGGAATAATGCATGCCTGTGACTGTTATCAAGACTGGCCGAAGCAGAATTATTTCCTGAGTGCAAGTCGCATCTCACCAGAGAAGGGTTATGAGGATACTATTAAGGCATTTTCTAGTTTTTACAGACACCATAATGACTATAGGTTGTTAATTCTCGGATTTGGTAGTTGTGAATATATTGATTATCTTAAGCAACTTTCTGTTGAATTGGAATGTGCAGAAGCTGTTGAGTGGATAGGATTTAAATCTGATGTAAGTAAATATATGAGGCATGCAAAAGCACTAATCGTTGCCTCTCATTTTGAGGGATTTGGAAGGATGACTGCAGAGGCTTGCTTTTGTGGCTGTCCTGTGATAGGTCGTGATTCTGGTGGAACGAGAGAAATATTGTCCCAAACAGGTGGTTTGCTTTTTAATGATATACAAGGCTTGGAAAATAGAATGGCCGAAATATCAATCTTAGATGAGATGGAATATGTTAGTCTGGCGAAACATGCACAGCAGGTCGCAGTAGATTTATATTCTATAGAGTCTAATGTGGAACAAATATATCGATTTTATCAGCGGATATTAAAAGAGTATGTAGCCTGATTATGGTTAAACGTTTACTTTTAATTGTAGTTACCTATTGTTCTGCTTTGTACCCATACAAGTTGCATGTCGGATTGCTTAGAATATTAAATAGGTTTCATTCTATATGGATTAGTCGTGCGATTGGTTATGTGGGACGGGATGTAATTATAGAGAAACCTTGTAAATTGGAGGGTGGAGCCGCTAATAATATTACTATTGGTGATAGAACCCATATTCATAGTCACTGTATTTTAGGGTGTTGGGCAAAATATCAGGGGCAATCTTTTTCACCATCTATTAGTATTGGTGCTGATTGCAATATTGGGCAGTATAGCCAGATAACAGCATGCAACAGAATACAGATTGGTTATGGATTGCTCACCGGGCGATATGTTATCATCTCTGACAATGCTCACGGAGGCCTGTCTTGGGAAGAGGCTTCTGTCCCTCCGAACAAACGTCGGTTGGTATCTAAAGGCGAGGTCGTGATAGGAAATAGAGTCTGGATAGGTGACAAAGCTTCGGTTTTAGCCGGTGTGCATATCGGCGATAATGTGATTGTTGCTGCAAATGCCGTTGTCACAAAGAGTATTCCTTCGAATTGTATTGTGGCAGGAGTTCCTGCTAGAATTGTCAAGAAGCTTAGTGAGAGTGATAAATACTAATTTGGTCTTGAGCAAATAAGTGGTATACGCTCTTGGATATTATGAATGTGTGAGGATGGTGAAGCAGCGGAAATATCCTATAGGCATACAGACGTTCTCGGAAATCATCCGGGGAGGGTATGTGTATGTGGACAAGACCGACTTGGTGTGGCAGTTGCAGGACTACGCCAAATACATATTCCTGAGCCGACCGCGACGCTTCGGCAAGTTGTAAAGAGACACTGCATAGTATGATAAGACGGATAGAACTGGTCAATGTAGTCGGGTTTGCACGGTTTGCGCCCCCCTCTCCCTTCCCTGGCATGACGCTGATACTGGTGAAGACGCTGGCCTTGATGGCGAGAAAAGGCGCTCAGGTGTTTATGACCACTCATAATTACTTCACACTGAAACAGATGCAGATCGAGGCTCAGACCCATGGCATGGATGTGATGTGCTGTAGCCTAAGCCGTAATGATAAGAACGTGGTTTTGCCAACCTGCGTGATGGGATGCTCGACAACGACATCGTAGAGGAAAGTCTGGCGATGTACGACGAGGACATCCGTCTTGACATTTAAGAATGAAGGATATGGCAGGGTTTACAGAAAGCGGGATAGCGCTGGACTTCCCATCTGATTCTTGGTTCAGGTTTCAGCAGTCGAAGCCTTATAGCGATGTTAGCGGATTCGGTTTCAAGGAGATGGATGCCTGCTATCTATTTCAGGGTACTAACAGGAGAAAAAATGAACGCCCAAATAGAACTTTTAATATTTACTTATGAACGTAATAAAAACAAATATTGATGGAGTCGTCATCATTGAGCCACGCATCTTTGAGGATGAGCGAGGCTATTTCTTCGAATCCTTCTCTCAGCGTGAGTTTGATGAGAAGGTGTGTCCTATCACTTTTGTTCAGGACAATGAGAGTAAATCATCATACGGTGTGATGCGTGGGCTGCACTTCCAACGTCCGCCATTTTCTCAGAGCAAATTGGTACGCTGTGTAAAGGGAACAGTTCTCGATGTCGCTGTCGATATTCGTAAAGGCAGTTCCACATTTGGACAACACGTAGCCGTAGAACTGACGGAGGATAATCATCGTCAGTTTTTCATTCCCAAAGGTTTTGCCCACGGCTTTGTTGTGTTGAGTGAAATGGCTGTGTTCCAATACAAATGTGATGATTTCTATCATCCTGAGGCAGATGGTGGCATCTCTATTCTTGATGACAGCCTTGGCATCGATTGGTGCATCCCTACAGATAAGGCCATTCTCAGCGAGAAAGACACAAAACATTCGCTCTTGAGAGATTTTGAGAGTCCCTTTGTGATATAATTGTTTGACAGTTGCCCTATATTTATATTGTTTCAAAATATTGAAAAAGCTTCGATTATACCAATGGAAAAGAAAGCAAGAGTTATAGCGTTTTATTTACCTCAATTTCATCCGACTCCAGAAAATAATAAATTTTGGGGGGAAGGTTTTACTGAATGGACGAATGCTGCAAAGGCGAAACCTCTTTTCAAAGGGCATCACCAGCCTCATATACCTGCGGATTTGGGCTTTTATGATCTACGGATGCCAGAGGTGAGAGAAGCTCAAGCAAAATTAGCGCGTGAGGCAGGTATCGAAGGCTTTTGCTATTGGCATTATTGGTTTGGTAACGGAAAACAGTTTCTGCAGAAAATTTTCGATGACGTCGTAGAAAGTGGTAAACCCGATTTCCCATTTTGTGTTGGTTGGGCAAACCATTCTTGGACTAATAAAAATTGGGTGAATACAAAAACCTTTTCGAAAGATTTTTATATTGCAGAACAAACTTATCCAGGTCCAGAAGACCATGAGAAGCATTTTTATTCATTACTTAAAGCCTTTAAGGATCCAAGATATATAAAGGTTGACGGGAAATTACTTTTCTATATTTTTGCACCAATGAAAATACCACATATATCAGACTTCTTCAATCAATGGCAATTCCTTGCTAAAAAAGAAAATCTGCCCGGCTTTTATTTTATAGCCTTACAAGAAAGTGGGAGTTTCCCAAGGTTAAGGGAAATGCCTAAATTGTTGATGTCCGGAATAAAACATGGGAATTGTAGCCTGTTTGTAAAACCAAAAGACGAAATTAAACAAGTTTTTGATTTAGGGTTTGATGGCGTAAATTCGCGTGGAATAAACATTGCACATCTAAGATACAATAATATTTTTTTTTCTACATGTAAGTTTGTATTTCAAAGTTTTATGCTAAAAGTATTTGATTGGCAATTCCTTTGGAAATATGATTACAAAAGGGTTTCGCAAATTCTATTTACGGAAGAAGATAAAAATATTAACGTGTTTCCAACAATTATTCCTAACTGGGATCGGTCACCAAGGGCAGGTAGAAGAGCTGTCATATGGTATAATTATAATCCAAAATACTTTAAAAAGCAGGTGGAATTAGCGATAGATATTATAAAAGATAAGCCAGCAGAGCATCGTCTATTATTTTTGATGGCATGGAATGAGTGGGGAGAGGGCAATTATATGGAACCGGACTTAGAGTATGGTCATGGTTATATAGATGCTTTGCATGATGCTATTTTTGGGGAAACAAAGTAGATATTTTTTGTTGATATGAAATATTCAATTCAACCTCGTTCGGCAGAAGGATTCAATGCTGGTACAAAGGCAGTTAAAGACGTAAGTAGGATTTTAAACGAAGAAGGGTATCTGCCTTTCTTTGTAGGCTCTAACTATAACGGGAATCATTTTTATAGATTATTTATTCTAATTTATGATTTGTTGAGATTGTTTTTTAAAGCTAAAAAGGACGATTTGTTTTTTATACAATGGCCATATTACAATTATTTGATGCCCTTTTTTTATTGGATAGTAAAAAAGCGTTGCAAAAAAATTCAATTGCTGGCTCATGACATAAATAGCTTGCGTAAAGGATACCATGGCAGTTGGGATTTCCCCTTTTTTCAAATGTCAGAAGCCATAATTGTTCATTCTGTAGCAATGAAAGACTATCTAGTAAGGAAAGGTATAAATGAGAGAAAAATATGGATTCTAACGGCTTTTGATTATCTAACAGACGACAAGGTGACAATCAGAAGAACGAATTGTAATGAAGTTGCCTATGCTGGTAATCTGAAGAAAAGTACTTTCCTGCATAAAATTGATGCTAAGGATTCACAAGTCAAATTTAATTGTTACGGGAAACAGATTATGAATTTCCCTACAGGCTTATGTTATAAATGTGCATTCACCCCGGAAAATGTTTCGGCTTTAGAAGGGGCTTGGGGACTTGTTTGGGATGGTGATTCTCTTGATTGCTGTCATGGAGAGTTTGGAGATTATTTGCGATATAATGCTCCACATAAGCTTTCTCTTTACATCGTTGCAGAATTGCCTGTTATTATATGGGAATCGTCAGCATTGGCGGAATATGTAAAATCTAAAGGCATAGGCATTCTAATTACCTCAATAAGAGAGATAAATGGAAAAATTCAGAATATATCAGATGATGAATATAGAAATATGGTATTAAATGTGCAAAAAGAATCTATGGTATTAAGAGAAGGGGGGCATTTGCGTAATATCTTAAATAAAATAGGATGATACCTAAGAAGATACATTATTGTTGGTTAAGTAACGATCCGTTCCCAGAAAAGATTGCGGAATGCATTAATAGTTGGAAAGAGGAATTGCCAGATTATGAAATGGTAAAATGGGATTTAAATCGTTTTCCTCTTGAAAAAAGCAAATGGGTGCAACAAGCTTATGAAATGCGTAAATATGCCTTTGCTGCAGATTATATTAGATTGTATGCTTTAGCAACTGAGGGGGGCATATATTTGGATAGTGATGTGGAGGTAATAAAATCATTCGATGATTTGCTACATCTGCCTTATTTCATTTGTAAAGAGAATAGTCCCCAGGGAGTGGAAGCTGCTACTATTGGCGCAGAAAAAGGATGTGAGTGGATTCAAAAATGTTTGGCATATTATGAAGGAAAAACTTTCGTTGATGAAAATGGCGTACAAAGTACGCGAGTCCTTCCGTCTATTATCAAGGAAGTGATTTCTGCAAATTACGCGTTGATAGAAGTGGATTCTCCGGCTAAGGTTAAATCAGATGACAAGAATGTCTATATGCTTACTTCTGATTATTTTAGTCCGAAGAATTATGTTAGTAAAAAAACAAGAATTACAAGACACACCTACTCAATTCACCACTTTGCTGGGTCATGGCAGCCACTATGGAAAAGGTGGTTGTTGATGATATGGGTTCCTTTTTCTGTAAAATGTCCTGTTTTAGCAGAGAAATTGAAGCACTTATGGAAAGACTAACTCGTTGATACACTTAAAGGAATTGGTATTTGCATCAAAAGTTTACTTGAAAAAGCCAAAAAAATGAAGTGTGTCTTGATCTTACTTTTATGGGTTTTACCTGTGAGTCTGTTTTCTCAAATAGACACGGTAAACTATGTCAGCCCAGAGTTGTTCGGAGCTGTTAGTAACAATTTAGATGCAGGACATGAAAACACAAAATGTATACAACAGGCTATCGATTATGCAACCACATCGGGAAAAACTTTAATCTCAAGTGCGGGGAAGAAATACTATATAGCCGGGAGTCTGAGAATAAATGGTTTTGTTAATATTGATTTCGGTAAAGCAACCCTAATCGCAACAGACACATGTAAGATGGTAATAGTAAATAATGGTGTTCGAGGGAAATGGGCTGGTACAATAAAAAATATGCAATTAGATATGAATGGCTGTGCCAATTGTGGCATTTTTTGTGAAAATGCTATCAAGTTGAAGTTTGAGGATATTGGAATAACAGGAATTAAAAGCTATTCATCTGGGCTTTGCATACAGAAAGGTTATGAGGTGTTTGCTGAAAATATGCACTTTGAGGGAGGTCAGAATAAGGCTATGGGTATTGTCATTCGGACTCATGATTGTCATTTTGTTGATTGCGTCATGATAGATTGCCATACAGCTGTGGATTGTTGTGGGAGTAATTTTTTCGAAAGAATTCACGCTTGGATGGGAAGAGGTGGTAAGTGGATTGATGGTAGTACTTTTTTTCAAATAAGGACAGGCGGACCTGTGTTTTTGCATCAATGCTTCAGCGATACTTTTGACAATGCTTTCGATATTTTATCGCGGACAGACTTGTATATTTCTCAACATAAGAATTTTCATAATATGATTATGTGGAAAAGAGATGTTGAAAAGATTCATCCTGTCCTTTTCCATTTCTCAGACGAGCGGATTGCTAAAGGGTCTAACATCGTTGTCGATAATTCCTATTTAGGGGGAATCGTTGTAAATGGAGTGAACCTGCAGCGATTCTCAAATGTTGAGCAGAATTCTGTTAAAGTATCTAGTTCGAATGTAATAAAATGATGAGATCTTCATTGGTAGAAAAAATTGTCACTACGGATCGAAGTCCTGACTCCGTAAAATTTGAGAGGAAGGGGCAAGTCTATACTTTTTTGAATCCTGTTTCCTATTTGGATGCCCTCTATCATGTGAAGCTCTTTTCTCAGTTTGATGGTATTTTTGCCGATGGCTCTATTTTAGTTGGCGCAATCAGGTTGCTCTACGCCAAAAAGGTAAAGAGATACAGTTTTGATATGACTTCAGTAGCTCCTGCATTATTTGAATATGCAGGGAAAAACCGGAAGTCTATTTATATTGTAGCATCAAAGCAGGAGCAGGTGGAGAAAGCTGTAAAGATATTCCGTGACAGATATCCTGCAGTGAATATCATAGGCTACAGAAATGGCTATTTTGAAAGTGAAGAGGAACAAGACAAAGAGGCACAACATATCACGGCGCTGAATCCGGATTTCGTGATTGTCGGAATGGGGATTATCAAGCAGGAAAAATTCTTGTTGCGAGTAAAAGAAGCGGGTTTTCGAGGAATAGGTTTCACCTGTGGGGGCTTTATTCATCAGACAGCACAAGATCAAATCGATTATTATCCAGGATGGATTAACAAATACAATCTTCGATTTTTATATCGGATGTATAAGGAGCCGCATACGAGGAAACGATATATAAAGGCAGGATTTGTTTTCCCATGGAAATTTGTATCAGAACGTTTCTTTGGTCAAGAGTAATTGGCAGGGCCTTCGCTGATTTGGTTTTTGAGCAACTTCCAATGACGTGGGGGCTCTGCTGTTTTTTGGCAGCGGACTGGCACGGACTAGAGAGAGGGACATGAATCTTTGGGTCTAAGGAATTTAGGAATGAGGGAATGTGCGCCTGCGGCGCTGGAGGGAGAGGGACATAAATCTTTCTGAAATCTGGCATAAATCTTAAGACGGTGTTTATAAAAGAAACTCGTCAATGTTTTTATGTGTAATGACATGAAACGTCGCTTCTGGATAGGCTTTTGTAAATGATTCAGGAGCACGAACTGCGTATTCCGGCGATAGCCGTTCACCAATTCCGATGATATCCGTTCACTCGGT
>CAMHUC010000005.1 GCA_946188155.1 uncultured bacterium
GTTAAACAAATTAACGAATGGAAATGTTAACTCACACTAAATCCAGTAGAACCAACAAATTAACGAATGGAAATGTTAACTCACACTAAATCCAGTAGAACCTAATTTTGCAGCGGACATTTAAACACGTTTGGATTATGACGACATTTGCACTGAACAATTTATGGACATACATCGAAGGTCTTTCGCTCACTTATTCGTACCTTTGAGCTTCGCTCTTAGGTACTTTCGTTCGGAAATGAAAAGAAAAAAAGGTTTTTCTTTTGCATTTCGCTCACTTATTCGTACCTTTGCACCGTTTAAACGTTTAAGATATGGAATCAAGACTAGTCATTTACAATACGCTGACGCGACAGAAGGAGCGCTTCGAGCCCCTGCATGCGCCGAATGTAGGAATGTACGTGTGCGGCCCTACGGTCTATGGCGACCCCCATCTGGGCCATGCCCGTCCCGCCATCACCTTCGACCTGGTGTTCCGCTACCTGAAGCACCTGGGATATAAAGTAAGGTACGTGCGTAACATCACCGACGTGGGCCACCTGGAGCACGATGCCGACGAGGGCGAGGACAAGATTGCCAAGAAGGCCCGCCTGGAGCAGCTCGAGCCGATGGAGATAGCACAGTACTACACCAACCGCTACCATCAGGCGATGGACGCCCTGGGCTGCCTGCGCCCCTCGATAGAGCCCCACGCCACGGGCCACATCATCGAGCAGCAGCAGCTGGTGCAGCAGATCCTCGACCGGGGCTTCGCCTACGAGTCGAACGGCAGCATCTACTTCGACATCGAGGCCTACAACAAGCAGTATCGCTACGGCATCCTCAGCGGCCGCAGCCTTGAGAACATCAAGGACGCCAGCCGCGACAACCTCGACGGCGTGGGCGAGAAGCGCAACCAGGCCGACTTCGCCCTGTGGAAGAAGGCCCAGCCCGAGCACATCATGCGCTGGCCCTCGCCCTGGAGCGACGGCTTCCCTGGCTGGCACTGTGAGTGTACGGCCATGGGCCGCAAGTATTTGGGCGAGCAGTTCGACATCCACGGCGGCGGCATGGACTTGGTGTTCCCCCACCACGAGTGCGAGATAGCCCAGGCCCAAGCCTCAATGGGCCACCAGGCCGTGAAGTACTGGATGCACAACAACATGATCACCATCAACGGTCAGAAGATGGGTAAGTCATTAGGCAACTTCATCACCCTGGAGCAGTTCTTCACCGGCCAGCACGAGAAGCTGGAGAAGGCCTACTCGCCGATGACCATTCGCTTCTTCATCCTCTCGGCGCACTACCGGGGCACGGTGGACTTCTCGAACGAGGCCCTGCTCGCCGCTGAGAAGGGACTGGAAAAACTGATGAACGCCATCAGCGACCTGGAGCGTGTACAGCCTACGGAGAAGTGCGACCCCGAGACGGAGCGCATTGTGAAGGCCCTGCGCCAGAAGTGCTACGACGCCATGAACGACGACTTCGCCACGCCTCAGCTAATCAGCCACCTCTTCGAGGCCTGCACCGTCGTCAACAAGCTCATCGACCACAAGGCCACCATCTGCGCCGACTGCCTGAAAGAACTGAAGGAGACCATGCACCTCTTCGCCTTCGATATCCTCGGACTGAAGGCAGAGAAGGGCAACAGCAGCGATGCCCGCGAGGAGGCCTTCGGCAAGGTAGTCGATATGGTGCTGGAGCTGCGCGCCAAGGCCCGTACCGAGAAGGACTGGGCCACGTGCGACAAGATACGCGACGAACTGAAGGAAGCCGGCTTCGAGGTGAAGGACACCAAGGACGGCGTGACCTGGAAGCTAAATAAATAAAAAGGGAGTGTCCTGTCTCTAAATCCCAGATTCCCCATAGCCCCAGACAGGGAGAGTTATGGGGAATCTTTATACGCCTCCCTTGTCATCTCCACGGCCAGCGTCTGGTCGCGGAAGTCCTCGAAGGATAGGTAGTCGAAGCCCTTGTAGCGGCGCTTGGTGCCCCACGAGTTCTTCATAATGAAATACTTCCCGCCAAGCTCGTCGTGGGCGATGCCTACGATGGCCATGGCGTGCCCCTTGCTCTCCCAGCACACGCCGTGATGGGCGCGGACGGCGCGCTCCGTCTTCTTGAGCAGCGAGTCCATCGGTATGTTCAGGAATCGGTCGTTCAGCCAGTTGTCGGGCAGACGGATGTCCACCTCTTTATAATAAGGCTTGCGCCAGTTGCTCGTCAGGGCGACGTACTCGCCAGGCTTGCAGACGCTGCGTGCAAACTCCTGCGCGGTGTACTCCGCTCCCAGCATAAAGACGAAGCGCGGAGCCGGCGTATCTACGCTCCGCATGGCGTCGTAGCCCACGATGCCGTACTTTTGTATCAGCCTCAGCAGCGTGGCCCCCATGCCGCGCTTGCTCTCCGGCGCATTGGGTTCCCGCTCCATGGCCTTCTCTATATAATAAGGTGACAGGTTGACGGAGTCGCCCCAGCCGAGGTGCTCCGTCTCGATGGCGGCGAGCATAGCGTAGACCCAGCACGTCTGGCTCTTGCCCTGGTCCTTGACGGGCGTCATGCGGTTCATCACCTCGTGGGTGAAGTGCTTCGGCTCCTGCCGGGCACAGCCCGCAAGCAGCAGCACGCAGATTGATATAACCACTTTTCTCATTTCCTCAATTCTTTCTGTTGTCACGCGGATATCTTAACTCTCTCAGATTTTTTATGTCACACAGATTTTTATGTCACACAGATCTCACAGATCTCACAGATTTCGGCGGCTTTGCCGCCATTTAAATCGACAACTGATTGCTGCACAGCAGCAAAGATCTGTGAGATCCGTGAGATCCGTGTGACATAAAAGATCTGTGAGATCCGTGAGATCTGTGTGACATAAAAAATCTGTGAGATCCGTGAGATCTGTGTGACATAAAAAATCTGTGAGATCCGTGAGATCTGTGTGACATAAAAGATCTGTGTGAGCATTCTTCAATATCCTGGATTCTGCGTGAGGTTATGGTTGAGCGCCATCACGTCGGCAGGTATGGGATAGACGGTGGTGTGGCCGTCGCTCTCATCCACCTTCGGGTCGAACTCATCGCCCTCGAAGAGGCTCTCGTACTGGCCGAAGCGTATCATGTCCTGCCGTCGCCAGCCCTCCCAGCATAGCTCCAGCAGCCGCTCATCGAGGATGTTCTGCAGCGTCAGCGGGCGCAATGGCACATTCATTCTGTCGCGCACGGCGTCCATGTAGGTCTGCCCCTCTGCTGCCCTGCCGTCGCGCAGCAGTGCCTCGGCGCGCATCAGGAGCACGTCGGCAAATCGGAAGAGCACGATATCGTTGTCCATCAGCTTTCCGTCCTTCATGGCGTTCTTGTCGATGGCGTATTTCTTCATGCGGGCCCCGGCCGTCTCTACGTATGGGCTCAGCGTGAGTATCAGGTCTACTGCCTCGGGCACGTAGACCAGCGGCAGGCCCTCCCGGTCGAGCACGGGGTCGTAGTTGAGGTCGTAAACCTCGCCCGACCAGTAGTTCAGGTCGAAGCGCGGGTCCTCGTCCTCGGTACCGTAGCCGAACACCTGTAGCGTCTTCAGCGTGGCGCTCGATCCGTTCTCGCCACTGAATCCATAGGCAGCGGCATGGCGGGAGTGGTATGAGCGGAACATATTCTGCTGCTGGTTGTTGTAGAGGTCCTTGTCCATGGGGATGGTCCAGATGTTCTCCTTCGAGTTCTCGTTATGCACGATGAAGTTGTTCTCATAGCTCGTTTCCAGTTCGAAGTTCATGCTGCTGGTCAGCACGTCACAGTAGAAGTCGGCGGCCTGCCAGGCATTCATCTTCTCCCCCCACACATTGAAGAGCATCTGCGAGCCGTCGGGGCGCACGCCGTCGGTCCAGTCGTTGTCGGCATACACCTCGGCGTTGAGCATCAGCTTGGCCAGCACGAAGAGCACCACCGGCTGGGTGATGCGCCCGTAGTAGTCGGTGATAGGTGTGCTTTTCTCCTCTGACAGATAGTCGTAGGCGATGTTCAGCTCGTTGATGATGAACTGGAACACCTCGCTTCGCTCCGACTGCCTGACCTCGTTGATGCTGAGGTCGGCCGTGGTGATGATAGGCACGCGCCCGAAGAGGTCCATCAGGTACCAGTAGTAGATGGCGCGTAGTGCCCGCACCTCGGAAGTGTAGGCCAGGTACTGCTCCTCGGTGAGCAGCCTTCGGTGGTCTTCGAGCTGCACCAGTGAGTGGTCGCAGAGCGTGATGACCTTATAGAGGTAGAGCCAGGCGTTCTTGGGAATGTCGTGGCCGGCCGACCAGGAGTGGCGGTACATGTCCTGCCAGAGTTCGCCGTCGTACCAGTCGGCGCGGCGGGTGGGCAGCATGGCCTCGTCGGAGCCGAAGGTCTGCAGGTCGTAGACGCCCCGGCAGGTGCCCTGCAGGCCCTGTCCGTCGTCGGAGCCTCCGATGTAGCTGTAGAGGGTGGCCACGGTGTTCAGGTAGAGGGCGCTGGGCGTCTTGTAGGCCTCCTCTTCGGGCAGCTGGTCGCGGGGAGCCTCGTCGAGGGAGCAGGAGGAGAGAGCTGCGGCAAAGCCGCAGCCTACGGCAATAACATGGAGGAATCTATATAGCTTTGTTATCATGTCGTTATTTCGTTATGACGTTATTTCGTGATGTCGTTATTTCGTGATGTCGTTATGACGTTATTTCGTTATTTCGTTATGACGTTATTTCGATATTTCGTGATGTCGTTATTTCGTTATGTCGTGATGCCGCCATTATTCAGAACCGGATGCTGACGCTCATGGTGTAGGAGCGGTAGGGGGGCGTGACGTTCTTGTCGTCGATGCCGAGGGTGCCGTCGATGACGGTCGAGTTGATCATCGGCGTCAGTCCGCTGTAGCCGGTGATGGTGGCCAGGTTGTTGACCGATGCCGACAGTCGCAGCTGCTTGATGTACTTGGAGCTGAGGGGCACGCTCCAGCCTACGGTCACGTAGTCGATGTTGACGTAGTCGCCGCGCTCCAGGTAATAGTCGCTGATGGTCTGGTCGATGATTTTCGCCTCGGGTGCGCCCTTCATCACGTTGTAGTTGGGCAGCGAGAGCAGGTTCATGTAGGTATTGGCCGTGCCGTTGTAGATATGGTGGCCGAAGGCGCCGTTGAGCTGCATGGTCACGTCCCATTGGCGATAGCGGAAGGCAATGTTCGAGCCCATGGTGGCCTTCGGCGTGGCCTGTCCGCAGACGTAGCTCTCTTCCGTCACGTCGAAGGCCTTGTAGCCGTTGATCACTTCGTAGACGCCCTTGCAATGCGGCAGCACGAACACGCCGAGCGGCTCACCCACCACCTGGTTCACCACGCCGCTGGCTCCGTGGAATCCTGCTCCCCAGAGGTCGGAGATGCCCTTGCTGGCCGGGGCGGTGAGATACTGTCCGTTGTGGTAGCCGTCGAGCGATAGCAGCTTGTCGCGCGAGAAGCTCCAGTTCATGTTGATGGCCAGCTCAGCGTCGCGCGTCCTGAGCGGCGTGATGCCGAAGCCTATCTCCAGTCCGCGGCTCTCCATCGAGCCGATGTTGGCCAGCAGCTTGTCGTAGGTATAGGGCGGCACTGGCACGTCGTAGACGTAGAGCATGTCGCTGGTCTTGGAGCGGTAGAAGTCGATGGTGGCGGCGATGCGCCCGCCCCAGAGCGACACGTCGAGGCCCACGTTGAAGGTATTCTTCACCTCCCACTTCAGGTCGGGGTTGGCATTACGGATGATGCCGAGGGTGATGGCCGGTGCTCCGCCCACCGACACCACTCCGTTGGGGTGTACCAGCTGCAGCGAGTTGTAGGAGTCGATGCCGCCGAGGCTGCCCGAGCGTCCCAGTCCGACGCGCAGCTTGGCGTTGGTGATGAATGGCAGTGCCTTCATCCATCGCTCCTGGCTGATGACCCATGCGGCGCTGGCGGAGGGGAAGAATCCCCTGCGGTGGTTCTCGCCGAACTTCGACGAGGCGTCGCTGCGGGCGTTGACCGTCAGCGTGTAGCGCTTATCGAAGGTGTACTGGGCCCGGAAGAGCAGCGACTGCATGAGTGCGTCGGTATAGTAGGAGTCGGTGCCGTCCCACGGGCGTGCAGCTCCTACGGAGAGGTTCTCGTTACCGAAGTCGTCGCTCGACAGGTTGGTGACGGTGGTGAAGAATCCCGTGGACTTCTGCTTGCTGCCCTCGACGAGAGCCATCAGCTGCAGTGCCGACTTGCCGATGTCGAGCGAGTAGTTCAGCGAGATGTTGCCCAGCAGGTCCTCGCTCTTGTCGTTGCCCCGGTATGCCTCGCCGTGGCTCCACACGTATGAGGGATAGAAGTGCCCGTTGTTGATGTTGCTGTAGGTGTAGGAGCCGAATGCTCTCAGGTCGAGGTTACGGGCCAGGTCGACGGTCACGTTCAGGTGCAGGTTGAAGTGACTGTTGTCCTCGTTCTGCTTCATCTTCAGCAGCGAGTATGGATTGCTGATCCATACAGCCTCCGGTATCTGCGTGTAGCTGCCGTCGGCGTTGGGGCCTTCGGGCACGGTGGGGTTGAAGGTGGCTGCCGAGTAGAGCAGCTTCTGCTTGAAGGGCAGCACGTCGTTCTTATGGATGGAGCCGAAGATGCCGAGGTCCACCTTCAGGCGGTTGTCGAAGGCCTTGTTGCTGATGTCGAGCTTGGCGAAGTAGCTGCGGTAGTTGCTGTTGCGGATGACCGTCTTATGCTCCATCACGCCCACCGAGGCACGGTAGTTGGCCGTCTGCGTGCCGCCTCCGAATGCCACGTGGTGGTTGTGTACGAATCCCGTGCGCTCGATGCTGCGTCCGAAGTCGCTGTTGCCGCCCTGGTCGTAGTAGGGCATGCCGATGTCGTTGCCCACCTGCCGGAACTCGCTGGCGCTGAGCATCTCCAGCCGCTTGTAGATCTGCTCGAAGCCCACGGTGCCGTCGTAGGAGATGTGGAACTGCTGACTGCTGCCCTTCTTCGTGGCCACCTCGATGACGCCCGCCGCCCCTCGGCTGCCGTACTGTGCCGTCTCGGAGGCGTCCTTGAGGATGGTGAAGCTCTGTATGTCGGAGGGGAAGATGGCCGAGAGGGAGCCCAGGTTGGTCATCACGCCGTCGATGATCACCAGCGGGTCGTTGCCGCCAGTGAGCGACGTGGTGCCGCGCACGCGCACGGCCGACACCATGGCCTCCTGGTTACCGCTGATCTGCACGCCTGCCGCCTGGCCGTTGAGGGCGTCGAGCGACGAGGTGATCAGTCCCTTGTTCATCCGCTCGGCCGTCACCTGGTCCACGGCACCGGCCAGCGCGCTGCTGCTCACGTCTATATAACCTATCCTCACGGCCCGTATCGTAGTGTCGCGCTTGGCGGTCTGACCCGCTGCTTCCGCGCAGAGCGTCGCCGCCAGGCAGAATATGATTAGTTTTCTCATCGTTTCAGGTTTATTCTGCTGCAAAGTTACGAATAAGTATGTGAAAAACCAAATTTATTGGCAGTTTTTCTTTTTTGCCTCATGTGCATGTGCCTGCAAGTGACTCTCGCGCGCGTATGCGCGTATATAGTAGGGATTCGCAGGAAACATGTGTACCATCTGTACCATGTGGTACCAGGTGATACCAGGTGGTACAGATGGTACACATGTTTTCCGTATATAACAACTATAGTAGTTATGACCCCGGGAAGGCTCCTGTTCGTGAATAGCAGGCACTTGTCCGGCAGCAGCAGGCTCCTGCCGGGCAGCAGCAGGCTTCTGCCGGAGAGTCCAGGGGGTGGTCTGAGGGCCGTCAGCATGTAGCCGACAGGAAAATAATTCATCATTCATCATTCATAATTCATAATTATTTCGTACCTTTGCAGCCATGAATCTGAACGACTTCGAAATCATGGCCCCCGTCGGCTCGCGCGAGTCGCTGGCCGCCGCCATCCAGGCCGGTGCCGACAGCGTCTACTTCGGCATCGGCAAGCTGAACATGCGTGCCCACTCGGCCTCGGCGTTCACCATCGACGACCTGAAGGACATCGCCCGCGAGTGCGAGGCCCACGGCATGAAGAGCTACCTGACGGTGAACACCATCATCTACGGCGAGGACATCCCGCTGATGCACGACATCATCGACGCCGCCCGCCAGGCCGGCATCACGGCCGTCATCGCCAGCGACGTGGCGGTGATGACCTATTGCCGGAGGGGCGGCGGTGCGGGGGCGCCACCCATGGAGGTACACCTGTCCACGCAGCTGAACATCTCGAACATCGAGGCGCTGCGCTTCTACGCCCAGTTTGCCGACGTGGTGGTGCTGGCCCGCGAGCTGAACATGGAGCAGGTGGCCGACATCTACCAGCAGGTGTGCCAGGAGCACATCTGCGGACCCTCGGGCGAGCTGATCCGCATCGAGATGTTCTGCCACGGTGCCCTCTGCATGGCCATCAGCGGCAAGTGCTACATGAGCCTCGACGCCGCCAACCGCTCTGCCAACCGCGGTGAGTGCATCCAGATCTGCCGCCGCTCGTACACGGTTACTGACAATGAGACGGGCTACCAGCTGGCCATCGACAACAAGTACATCATGTCGCCCAAGGACCTGAAGACCGTCCGCTTCATCGACCGCATGATGAAGAGCGGCGTGAGGGTGTTCAAGATAGAGGGTCGCGCACGCGGGCCGGAATACGTCTACACCGTGGTGAAGTGCTACAAGGAGGCCATCCAGGCCGTCATCGACGGCACCTTCACCGAGGAGCGCAAGGACGAGTGGGACCGGCGGCTGGCCACCGTCTTCAACCGCGGCTTCTGGGACGGCTACTACCAGGGGCAGCTGATGGGCGAGTGGAACAAGGACTACGGCTCCTCGGCCACGGAGCGCAAGGTGTACGTGGGCAAAGGCACGAAGTACTACTCCAAGCTCGGCGTGGCGGAGTTCACCGTCGAGGCCACCACCTTCAAGCCAGGCGACAGGCTGCTCATCACCGGGCCCACGACGGGCGTCATCTACGTCACGGCCGACGAGATACACGACGACTTCGGCCCTGTGCAGGAGGCACAGCAGGGCACGCGCGTCAGCATCGCCGTGCCCCAGAAGGTCAGGCCGAGCGACAAGCTCTTTAAGTTAGTGAACAGTGATTAGTGATAAGTGATAAGTGATTAGTGAATAGTATGACGATTAACGAGACACAAGACGAGATTATAGAGGAGTTCGCCGGTCTGGACGACTGGATGGACAAGTACCAGCTGCTGATAGACCTGGGCAACGAGCAGGAGCCGCTGGATGAGAAGTACAAGACGGAGCAGAACCTCATCGACGGCTGCCAGAGCCGCGTGTGGCTGCAGGCCGACTACGCCGACGGAGCCATCACCTTCACCGCCGAGAGCGACGCCCTCATCGTGAAGGGCATCGTCAGCCTGCTCATCCGCGTGCTCAGCGGCCATACACCGCAGGAGATACTCGGCGCCGACCTCTACTTCATCGAGCAGATAGGACTGAAGGAGCACCTCTCGCCCACCCGCTCCAACGGCCTTCTCGCAATGGTGAAGCAAATGCGGATGTATGCCCTGGCTTTCAGTAAGATGCAGTCGTGAGACGCACAAAAAAGAAAACTTCGGAGACGGAAACTTCAGCCAAAGTTTCCGTCTTTATTTTTCAAACCGCTGACAGTCAGCGGATTGACATTTTTTAACTACAGAAAAGTTTTCCAAAACGGACAACTTACAGATATTTGTTGTAACTTTGCACACGGTTTCCAAAACCATACGAGATAAGCATACAAAAGCATCAACTAAAAACTTTGAGTAAGAAGATATGATTCAGACAGTTGTAAAGCGCGACGGGCGCATTGTGGGATTCAACGAACAGAAAGTGATGGCTGCCATCCGCAAGGCCATGCTCCACACCGACAAGGGTGAGGACGAGCGGTTGCTGTATCAGATTACCGACCATATCGCCCAGCGCGGCGACAGCCAGATGACGGTGGAGCAGATACAGGACGCCGTGGAGATAGAGCTGATGAAGTCGAGCCGAAAGGACGTGGCCCAGAAGTACATCGCCTACCGCCACCAGCGCTCCGTGGCCCGCAAGGCCAAGACCCGCGAGGTGTTCCTCGACATAGTGAACATCAAGAACAACGACGTGACTCGCGAGAACGCCAACATGAACGCCGACACGCCGGCGGGCATGATGATGAAGTTCGCCTCGGAGACCACCAAGCCCTTCGTAGACGACTACCTGCTCTCGGAAGAGGCACGCGAGGCCGTGGAGCACAACTATCTGCACATCCACGACAAGGACTACTACCCCACGAAGTCGTTCACCTGCGTGCAGCACCCGCTGGACAACATCCTCAACTGCGGCTTCATAGCCGGCCACGGCGCCTCGCGACCGGCCAAGCGCATCGAGACGGCATCGGTGCTGGCCTGCATATCGATGGAGTGCGCACAGAACGAGATGCACGGCGGACAGGCCATACCGGCCTTCGACTTCTACCTGGCCCCCTACGTGCGGCTGACCTACATCGAGGAGCTAAAGGCCCTGGAGGAACTCAACGGCGAGAGCTACCGCGACCTCTACGACGAACCCCTGATGGACTACCTGAAGAAGCCCCTCGACGGGCTCACCGGCCGCGAGCGCGCCCAGCAGCACGCCATCAACAAGACCGTGGGCCGCGTTCACCAGGCGATGGAGGCCTTCATCCACAACATGAACACCATCCACTCGCGCGGCGGCAACCAGGTGGTGTTCTCCAGCATCAACTACGGTACGGACACCAGCGCCGAGGGCCGCTGCGTGATGCGCGAGATACTGCTGTCGACCTACGAGGGCGTCGGCGGCGGCGAGACGGCCATCTTCCCCATACAAATCTGGAAGAAGAAGCGCGGGGTGAACTATCTGCCCGAGGACCGCAACTTCGACCTCTACCAGCTGGCCTGCAAGGTGACGGCCCGCCGATTCTTCCCCAACTTCCTGAACCTCGACGCCACCTTCAACCAGGACAGCGACTGGCGCGCCGACGACCCGAAGCGCTACATGCACGAGGTGGCCACGATGGGCTGCCGCACCCGCGTGTTCGAGAACCGCTTCGGCCCCAAGACGTCGATAGGCCGCGGCAACCTGAGCTTCTCGACCATCAACATCGTCAAGCTGGCCATCGAGTGCATGGGCGAGCAAGACCAGCAGAAGCGCATCGACCTGTTCTTCGCCAAGCTCGACCACATGCTCGAACTGACCGCCAAGCAGCTCGACGACCGCTTCCAGTTCCAGAAGACGGCCTTCGCCAAGCAGTTCCCACTGCTGATGAAGAGCCTGTGGATAGGTGCCGACAAGCTGAAGCCGACAGACACCGTGGAGAGCGTCATCAACCAGGGCACCCTCGGCATCGGCTTCATCGGACTGGCCGAGTGCCTCGTGGCCCTCACCGGGCGGCACCACGGCGAGTCGGAGGAGAGCCAGCAGCTGGGTCTGAGGATTGTTACCTACATGCGCGACCGGGTGAACGAGTTCTCCGAGCGCTACCACCACAACTACTCCGTGCTGGCCACGCCGGCAGAGGGCCTCTCGGGCAAGTTCACCAAGAAGGACCGCAAGGAGTTCGGCGCCATTCCCGGCGTGACCGACCGCGACTACTATACCAACTCGAACCACGTGCCGGTGTACTACAAGTGCTCCGCCCGCCACAAGGCCGAGGTGGAGGCCCCCTATCACGACATCACACGCGGCGGCCACATCTTCTACGTGGAAATCGACGGCGACGCCACCCACAACCCGCAGGTCATCATGAGCGTGGTGGACATGATGGACCAGCTGAACATGGGCTACGGAAGCGTGAACCACAACCGCAACCGCTGCATGGACTGCGGCTACGAGAATGCCGACGACCACCTGGAGGCATGCCCCAAGTGCGGCTCGAGGAACATCGACAAGCTGCAGCGCATCACCGGCTACCTGGTGGGCACCACCGACCGCTGGAACTCGGGCAAGCTGGCCGAGCTCAACGACCGCGTGACCCACATCGACCACGGCATGCAGGACTTGTTTGGAGAGTAGACACGAAGGAGTGTTTTTCTGACAACGAATTAAGACGAATTACACGAATTACACGAATGGATGCGAATCGCACGAATGGATACGATTTGCGCGAATTGATACGATTTGCACGAATCAGGGAAACAAATAATTCGTGAAACTTAGTAATAATTAGTGGAATTAGTAATAATTCGTGGAATTCGTGTAATTCGTCTTAATTCGTTGTTCTAAAGAAAAAACATGCAGCGTTGACATGATTCGAGTACTTGACATTATAGAAGATACGATGGTGGACGGTCCGGGATTCCGGACCTCCATTTATTGTGCCGGCTGCCGCCATGCCTGTCCGGGCTGCCACAACCCGCAGTCGTGGAACTTCGGCGGCGGCCGGGAGATGCAGACGGAGGAGATGATGAGAGTGATCGAGGCCGACCCCTTCGCCAACGTCACCTTCTCGGGCGGCGACCCCATGTATCAGGCCGAGGGCTTTGCCGAGCTGGCCCGCCAGATCCACCGCCGCACCAACAAGGACATCTGGTGCTACACGGGCTTCACCTTCGAGCACCTCATCAACCCCTACCAGCTGGAACTGCTCGAGGAGATCGACGTGCTGGTCGACGGCCCGTTCATCCAGCGGCTCCGCAATCCCGACCTGCTGTTCCGTGGCAGCAGCAACCAGCGCATCATCGACGTGCAGGCTTCGCTCTATGCCGGCGAGACAATCCTCTGGCAGCCAGACATATAGTGCATTGTATCGACGAGATTTGTATCTAATATGGACGACTGTAGGGCGTTTTGCTTGTCAAACGCCGCCTGCCTGGGTTTCGGCGTTTGACAAGCAAAACGCCCTACAGTGGGAATTAGGCAGTAATACCTTCAAGACACCACAATAGTCAGTGCCCGTAGCTGTCAAGCTTCTTCAGATAGTAGTCGCGGAAGTCGGCCCAGCGGTAATAGGGCGCACAGTCGGTGGGCAGGGGCAGCGTGGCCTCGTCCTCGTTGAGGAGCACCTTGAAGAGCACGTCCTTGTCCTGAGGGTTCTTGCGGTAGAACACGAACTGGATGTTGGCCGCCATCGGGAACACCTTGTAGTTCACCCACCCCTTCTCCACCAGCTCGTCGAGGTTGTCGTCCTGCTGGTCGAAGCCGTTAAGCCCCAGCAGGCAGGCCAGCGGCAGCACCACCGTCTCGTGGCCGTAGCGCAGCGTGGCCCCGTTCTGTGGCAGGGCGATACAGCTGTCGGCCTCCTGGATAATCTTGCGCAGCAGGTTGCGCTGCACGAAGGGCTGCGTGCCGCCGTTCATGGGGCAGGCCCCGTAGAGGATGTACCAGAAGGCGTTAACCTGCAGCCAGTTGTCGTAGAGTTCCTCGGGGGTATAGATGTCGAACATATCGAAGTGCTTGCCTTTCTCCGTGCCCTGGGCGCTGGAGGCAAACTTGAAATAGGCCAGGTTCAGACGGTAGAGGTTCAGCTCGCGATGGGCGTAGGCCGTATCGTTGAAGAGCCGTTCCATCGGAGCCTGATGGCTCTGATGGCGATGGCAGAAGTCGTCGTACTGCCGGCGGGCTTCGCGCGTCCATTTCTGATTGTACAGCTTGCGGTCCTGCAGGTTCATGTAGTACATGTCGTGCTGGCTGGCATCGTGAGTGATGCGCAGCCGGGGGTTCAGGGCCGCCAGCTGCTGCAGGGCGCTCTCCATGGAGAGGATGCAGCGTATGACGATGGTGCTCTTGGCGTCGATGTAGGCATCGCCCTTGAACACCGTGGGGAAGCGCTCGAACATACGCCGGGCGATGTCGCGGTGCTGCCGGGCCCCCAACGGGGTCAGCTCGCCCAGACGGTCGCGAGCCTCCTCGCGGAGCAGGCTGATGCGGCGATAGGTCTCCTGGCCTTTCGCCGTCAGCTTACCCAGGCTGTCGGCCTTGTTGAACGAGGCGTATGGATAGTCGTACTCGCGCTGGTTGATCATGAAGCGCGAGCCGTGGCGACCGTAGTGGCTGATATAGAACGGCTTCTTGCCCTTGGGGGCAGGCGAGAGTTTGGCCGACGGGCCCGGATAGGCGAAGTAGTTGCTGCTGGCTCGCTGGTCGTTTTCACGCAGTTCCTCACGCACGGTCTGAGCGTAGGCAGCGACATAGGATAAGACAGAAAAGACTAAAAGAATAAATTTTCTCATAAGATTTTTGCTGTTTCGGTTGCAAAGTTACGAAAAAAACTGTATTTTTGCAAAAAAATTTGCGAGATTATGGCAAAAAACGCGAAATGGAGTGATGACTACTGGCTGCCGCTGATGCAAATATACCTGCAGAAGCCTGTGGGCGTGAAGCCGATGTACAGCCGCAGGATGGTGGACCTGAGCCTGGAGCTACACCTGGCCCCCCACCTGCTCTTCAACCGTATGTGCCAGCTGGCCAACCTGGAGACGCCCCGCATAGAGCATATCTGGGAGACCTACGGCAACAACCCCCGGAAGCTGGAGCGCGCCGTCAGGCTGTGGCGCGAGATGCGCGGCTACGGCAATGCCGACGACTTCTACGAAGGTGTATCAATCAACGAGACGTTCGAGCGCGACTTCAGGCCACTATATGCCGGTACGACGCTGATGCCCGTGACGCTCATCCTCATCCTCGACCTCTACTTCCGGCTGACCCCCATCACGATGGTGGCAGAGACGCCGGAGGTGCAGGAGCTGGCCAGGCTGACCAAGCAGAGCCCGAGCCAAGTGGCGGAAGTGATGCAGGTGCTGCAGTACTGCGACCCCTACCTGAACCGCAAGAATGCCATCGACTCGCCGCTGCTGGAACCCTGCCGGGCCGTATGGCGACGATTCGGCAATGGCGACACGGAACAGCTGGCAGCGCACGCCAAAGAGCTGAAGGAGTACTTTATGACTGAAGACAAGAGACAGGAGAAATGAGCGACAGACTGGCCCAGATACAGGAACAGAAACAAGAACAGCGACTGGCACAACAGGCTTCGATACAGCAGATGCTGCAGTCGTCGCTGATGGAGCTGCCCATCACCCAACTGGCCGACCGTGTGAATACGGAGATGAACGACAATCCGGCACTGGAAGTGGACACGGCCTACGACTCGATGGACGGCCCCGACACTGAAGCCGATACAGACTATACTGATCCGGCCGAGGACTATGCCACCCAGAACGAACGGGAGGAGAGGCAGTCGGCACTCGACGAAGCCCTGGAAAACATCGGGCGCGACGATGAAGACCCGCCCGTGTACCACGGAGGCTCCGACGTAGCTCAAAGTCGCGAAGAGGACATCTACGGCGCTGAAGAGTCGTTCTATGAAGAGCTGAAGAAGCAGATGGGCGAGATAGAACTGAGCGACCGCCAGCACGAAGTGATGGAATACCTCATCGGCTCGCTCGACAACGATGGGCTGCTGCGCAAGAGCCTGTCGGCTGTCAGCGACGAGATGGCCATCTACTATAACATCGACGTCACGGAACAGGAGATAGAGGACGTGCTGCTCCGGCTACAGGAGTTCGACCCCGCCGGCATCGGGGCCCGCTCGCTGCAGGAGTGTCTGCGCATACAGATTGAACGCCGCGACGAGTCACGACTGAAGGCACTGATGATGAGCGTGGTGACCAACTACTTTGAGGAGTTCACCCATAAGCACTGGAACGTCATCCGCAAAGCACTCTCACTCAACGACCAGCAGGCAGAGGTGCTCTTCAGCGAGCTGCGCAAACTGAACCCGAGGCCAGGAGCCTCGATGACGGAGACCGTAGGCAGGAGCCTGCAGCAGATTACGCCCGACTTCATCGTAGACACCCACGACGACGGCACCATCACCTTTACCGTAAACCGCGGCGAGCTGCCGGAGCTGACCGTCTCGCAGTCTTTCCTGGACTCCATGAAGGAATACCAGCAGAACAAGGAGAACATGAGCCGACAGACGAAGGAGGCGCTGCTGTATATTAAGAAAAAGGTGGACTCGGCGCAGAACTTCATCGAGGCCATCCACATGCGCTACCACACACTACAGCTGACGATGCAGGCCATCATCACGCTCCAGCGGCCCTTCTTTCTCGACGGCGACGAGACATCGCTGCGCCCGATGATACTGAAAGACGTGGCCGACAGGACAGGACTGGACCTGTCGACCGTCTCCCGGGTGTGCAGCTCGAAGTATGCCCAGACACGGTGGGGCATGTTCCCACTGCGCTTCTTCTTCAGCGACAGCTATATGACAGAGGACGGCAGCGAACTCTCTACCCGGCAGATAAAGGCAGCCATGCGCGAGATTGTCAAGGCAGAGGACAAACACAAGCCACTCAGCGACGACGCCCTGAGGGAGGAGATGGAACGCGCCGGATTCCCCATAGCCCGCCGCACGGTGACCAAATATCGCGAGTCATTGGGCATACCCGTGGCACGGCTGAGGAAGGAATAGTTTACGGTTTATAGTTTACGGTTTATAGTTTATAGTTTACGGTTTATAGTTTATAGTTTACAGTGAGTAGGGAAAGGAATATCATACTGACAGCGCGCATAGTAAGCATCGTGTTTACGCCGTTCTATCTGCCCGTGCTGGGCCTGACGCTGCTGTTCGTGTTCAGCTATATGAACCAGATGCCGTGGGCCTATAAGTTCCAGGTCCTCACGATGGTATATCTGATCACGGTTGTCATGCCCACCGTCCTCATCCACCTGTATCGAAGGTCGCAAGGATGGTCGCTGATACAGCTGGGCAGCAAGGAGCGGCGCATGGTGCCCTACGTGATCAGCATCCTCTGCTACTTCCTGTGCATGTATCTGATGGACTACCTGCACATCCCCCACTTCATGAGCAACATCGTGGGAACGGCACTGTTCATACAGGTGGTCTGCGCACTGATCAACGTGTGGTGGAAAATCTCCACCCACACGGCGGCCATCGGGGGCGTGGCGGGAGCCTTGTTCGTATTCGGCGAGTTCTTCACCTTCAACCCCGTATGGTGGCTTTGCCTGGTGACTCTCCTGGCAGGGGTTCTCGGCACCAGCCGCATGATTCTGCGCCAGCACAGCCTGTCGCAGGTACTTGTCGGCTTCCTCGTCGGGCTCGTATGCTCCATCGTCGGACTCATCTTTTTATAAGAATTGAAGAATTGAAACAATTGAATATATGGAACCATTAGTAAGTATCATCATGGGCAGCACAAGCGACCTGCCCGTTATGGAGAAAGCCTGCAAGCTGCTCAACGAGCTGCAGGTGCCCTTCGAAGTGAATGCCCTCTCGGCCCATCGCACGCCCGATGCCGTGGAACAGTTTGCACGCAGTGCCAAGGAGCGCGGCCTGCGGGTGATTATCGCCGGAGCCGGCATGGCCGCCGCCCTGCCGGGCGTCATCGCGGCATCGACCACGCTACCTGTCATCGGCGTACCCATCAAGGGCATGCTCGACGGACTTGACGCTATGCTCTCCATCATCCAGATGCCGCCGGGCATCCCCGTGGCCACCGTCGGCGTCAACGGAGCGCAGAATGCAGCTATCCTCGCCGTGGAGATGCTGGCCCTGGGCGACGAGCAGCTGGCTCAGCGACTGGCCGACTACAAGAGCGGTCTGAAGGAAAAGATTGAGAAGGCTAACAAGGAACTCTCGGAAGTGAAATATGAGTACAAGACGAATTAGTACTGAGGCTCGCGTGGGCAACATCGGCATCGGTGGCTGTAATCCCATCCGCATCCAGTCGATGGGAACCGTCGATACCAACGACACGGAAGGCTGCGTGGCACAAGCCAAGCGCATCATCGATGCCGGGGGCGAGCTGGTGCGCTTCACGACGCAGGGCACTCGCGAGGCGGAGAACATGAAGAACATCTCCGCACGGCTGAAGGCCGACGGCTACGACACGCCACTGGTGGCCGACGTACACTTCACGGCGCATACGGCCGACGTGGCCGCCCTATACTGCGAGAAGGTACGTATCAACCCCGGCAACTACGTAGACCCCGGCCGTACCTTCAAGCATCTGGAATACACTGACGAAGAATATGCTGCCGAACTGCAGAAAATCGAACGGCAGCTGGTGCCGTTCCTCAACATCTGCAAAGAGCACCATACGGCCATCCGCATCGGCGTGAACCACGGCTCGCTCTCCGACCGCATCATGTCGCGCTATGGCGACACACCGGAAGGTATCGTGGAGAGCTGCATGGAGTTCCTGCGCATCTGCAAGCGGGAGCAGTTCAACGATGTGGTGATTTCTATCAAGGCCTCGAACACCACGGTGATGGTAACCACCGTGCGCCTGCTGGTGAGGACCATGGACCGGGAGGACATGCACTACCCGCTACACCTTGGCGTCACCGAGGCCGGTGAAGGCGAGGACGGGCGCATCAAGTCGGCCGTCGGCATCGGCGCACTTCTGACGGAAGGCATCGGCGACACCATCCGCGTGTCGCTCAGCGAAGAGCCTGAATGCGAGATTCCCGTCGCCCGAAAACTGGTGGACATGATTGACGAGTGTACCCGCCTGCGCGCAGAGGCAGAAGCCGGCATCAAGGATGACACTGTCAGCATCACACTCGATGCCGACGACTGGGAGACCTTCCAGCTGAAGGCCGCCATGGCTGTAGGGGCGCTCTTCATCGACAGGAAGGCCACGAAGCTGCTGATTCATTGCCCGGATATCCCGGAAAACCCGGAAAACCCGGGAACTCCGGAGAGCCCGGCCCCCCAGCTGCCCTCAGCAAAGCTCGTCGCCCTGCAAGACGCCATCCTGCAGGCTGCCCGCATCAAATTCACCAAGACCGAATACATCTCCTGTCCGGGTTGCGGACGCACACTATACAATCTTCAGGAAACCATCGCCCGCATCAAGGCCGCCACTAAGGACATGGTCGGCCTGAAGATAGGCATCATGGGATGCATCGTCAACGGCCCTGGCGAGATGGCCGATGCCGACTACGGTTACGTGGGTGCCGGCCGGGGCAAGATTTCGCTCTATCGCGCCAAGGAGTGCGTGGAAAAGAACATCCCAGAGGAGGAAGCTGTCGAGAAACTTCTGGAGCTGATAAGGAAAGACCGGCAAGCGTGACGGTTCTGCAGATTTCGCTTCAGCCGAATTTAATAATCGTTCACTCGTTACAATTATTGTTTCAGTGAACGATTTTTGTTAGCTTTTGAAACATTATTTATAATTGTAACAGAGGAATTAATTGTAACTTTGCGGCAGATTCAAATAAAAACTTAAAACAAAGACAACAATGAAGAAACTTGTAATGACAATGCTGACAGCACTCATGGCTGTCGCCGCCAGTGCCCAGGTACAGGTGCTCAGTGAGAACCATGCCATGCTCCGCCTGGAGCAGGGCAAGAAGTACGTGCTGCTGCCCGTGGAGGAGAAGGCAGAGAATGCCAGTGTACGTGTGATAGGCAAGGATAACCAGTCGACGCGCCGCCCCAACGTGCGGCTGGCCGTTGACAACGTGGACTACTACGTGCCCCTGGAGATCAAGGACGGCCAGCTGCTCGACATCATCTTCCACGGCGACCGCCGCACAAAGGGGGCCATCAAGGACTTTGCCTGCTGGAAGGAGATCAAGTGCAGCGACTCGTTCGACACCACCAACCGCGAGAAATTCCGCCCCGCCTACCACCATACCCCGCTATACGGCTGGATGAACGACCCCAACGGTATGTTCTACAAGGACGGCGTGTGGCACCTCTACTACCAGTACAACCCCTACGGCTCGCTGTGGGAGAACATGACCTGGGGTCATAGCACATCGAAGGACCTCATCCACTGGGAGGCCATGCCCCTGGCCATCGAGGCCGATGCCATCGGCACCATCTTCAGCGGCTCGTGCGTGGTGGACAAGAACAATACCGCCGGCTTCGGTGCCAACACCATCATCGCCTTCTACACCTCGGCTGCCGAGGCACAGACACAGTCGATGGCATACTCCACCGATGGCGGTCGCACCTTTAATAAATATGAGAAGAACCCCATCATCACCAGCGATGCCCCCGACTTCCGCGACCCCAAGGTGTTCTGGCATCAGGAGACCAGCCGCTGGATCATGATGCTGGCCGTGGGTCAGGAGATGCAGATCTGGTCGTCAGCCAATCTGAAGGACTGGCGCAAGGAAAGCAGCTTCGGCAGTGAGTACGGCTGTCACGGCGGCGTATGGGAATGCCCCGACCTGCTGAAGATAGGCGACAAGTGGGTGCTGCTGTGCAACATCAACCCCGGAGGTCCCTTCGGTGGCAGTGCCACCCAGTATTTCGTGGGACAGTTCGACGGACACAAGTTCACCTGCGAGTCGATGCCTAAAGTGACCAAGTGGCTCGACTATGGCAAGGACCACTATGCCACGGTATCGTTCTCCAACGCCCCCGATGGCCGCACGGTGGTGCTGGCCTGGATGTCGAACTGGCAGTATGCCAATCAGGTTCCCACCCGTCAGTTCCGCTCTGCCAACAGCATCGCCCGCGACCTGGGTCTGTTCAAGGACGGCGAGGAGACTTATGTCAGCGTGACGCCCTCGAAGGAGATGCTCGCTGCCCGCGGTGCCAAGCTGAAGAAGCCCTCATCGACCTGTGAGATTGTGGTCGACGTGAAAGGCACAATGGAGCTGACCCTCTCGAACACAAAGGGTGAGCAGGTGGTTATGAAGTACGATGCCCAGCAGCAGACCTTCGCCATGGACCGCACAAAGAGCGGCGACACCAGTTTCAGCGAGGCCTTCGCCATAGAGACCGTTGCCCCGACACACGGTGCCCTGAAGCAGCTGCGCCTGTTCATCGACAATTCGAGCATCGAGGCATTCGCTTCCGACGGCAAGATGGCAATGACCAACCTGGTGTTCCCCTCAGAGCCTTATAATATAATTAAGGTGAAGGGCGGCAAGGCCACCATCTATGAGGTGAAGAAATGAACAGACGCCGAAATATCGACATAACGAAATATCGACATAACGTAATAACGAAATAACGTAATAACGAAATATCGAAATCAAGATGAGTAAGACTAACAAACTTGCACTACTGCCAGTGATGCTGTGCTTCTTCGCCATGGGTTTTGTAGACCTGGTGGGCATCGCGTCCAACTATGTGAAGGAAGACCTGCAGTTGACCGACTCCGTGGCCAACATTTTCCCCTCGCTCGTGTTCTTCTGGTTCCTCATCTTCAGCGTTCCCACGGGCATGCTGATGAACAAGATAGGGCGAAAGAACACCGTACTCCTCTCGCTGGTAGTGACTGTCGTGTCGCTGCTGCTGCCTCTCTTCGGAGAGAATTTCCCCATCATGCTTTGCGCCTTCTCGCTGCTGGGCATCGGCAATGCGCTGATGCAGACCTCGCTCAACCCGCTGGTATCGACGGTGATGGGCGGCGGCAACCTGGCCTCAACACTCACCTTCGGACAGTTTATCAAGGCCATCGCCTCGTTCCTGGCTCCGTATCTGGCCATGTGGGGTGCCACTCAGGTGATTCCTTCTTTCGGCTACGACTGGCGCATCCTCTTTGCCATCTACTTCGTGGTGGGCATCCTAGCTGCCGTGCTGCTGGGAGTAACGCCTATCGAAGAGGAAAAGATTGAAGGCAAGGCCTCTACCTTCGCCGAGTGCATCAAACTGCTGGGCACGCCCATCGTGCTGCTCTCCTTCTTCGGCATCATGTGCCATGTGGGCATCGACGTAGGTACCAACACCACTGCGCCGAAGATACTGATGGAGCGCCTAGGCATGACGCTCAACGATGCAGCATTCGCCACCTCACTCTACTTCATCTTCCGTACCATCGGCTGTCTGACGGGGTCGTTCTTCCTGCGAGTGCTGCCCAACCGCACGTTCTTCATCATCAGCGTGGTGATGATGGCACTCTCGATGTGCGGCCTGTTCATAGGCACTGAGAAGTGGATGCTCTACACCGCCATCGCACTTGTAGGCTACGGCAACTCCAACATCTTCTCCATCTGCTTCGCACAGGCCCTCACCTCGATGCCCGACAAGCAGAACGAGGTCAGCGGCCTGATGATCATGGGACTCTTCGGCGGCACCATCTTCCCACTGCTGATGGGTATCGCCAGCGATGCCATGGGGCAGGCAGGAGCCGTCATCGTGATGGCTGTCGGCGTCGTCTACCTCTTCACCTATATCAATAAAGTAAAGAATGCATAATAATCAATAACTCAAACCGAATATGAAAAGATATGTAGTAGGCCTCGGAGAGGCACTATGGGATGTACTTCCCGAAGGAAAGAAACTGGGCGGCGCCCCTGCAAACTTCGCTTACCATGCAGGACAGTTCCTGGGCAGCGACAACACCATCGCTATCAGTGCCCTGGGCAACGACGACTTGGCCGAGGAGACCATAGCCGCCCTGAAAGAACACTCACTGAACTACCTGATGCCGCGCGTGCCCTACCCCACGGGTACCGTTCAGGTGACGCTGACAGATGACGGTATCCCTACGTACGACATCAAGGAGAATGTGGCTTGGGACAATATTCCCTACACCGAAGAGATGCGTGAGATAGCCCGTAACGCCCGCGCCGTATGCTTCGGATCGCTGGCACAGCGCAATGTCGTCTCCCGCGAGAATATCCACAAGTTCCTCGACGACACCCCCGAGGACTGCATGAAGATCTTCGACATCAACCTGCGCCAGCAGTTCTACACCAAAGAGGTGATCAAGGAGTCGCTCCAGCGCTGCAACGTGCTAAAGATCAACGACGAGGAGCTGGTGCTCATAGGCCGTATGTTCGGCTATCCTGGGCTCGACATCGAGAACAAGTGCTGGCTCATCTTGGGCAAGTACAACCTCGACATGCTCGTGCTGACCTGCGGCACGAATGGCTCGTATGTGTTCACGCCTGGCCAGATGTCGTTCCAGGAGACGCCGAAGGTGGAAGTGGCTGACACCGTGGGTGCCGGCGACTCCTTCACGGGCTCGTTCTGCGGCTCCATCCTCAATGGCAAGTCAGTGCCCGAGGCTCACAAGACTGCCGTACAGGTCAGTGCCTTCGTATGCACGCAGAACGGTGCCATGCCCGTTGTGCCCGACAGCCTGAAGGGATAGGTATTACCGCAAGGAATCAAGGGGACAGGCTGCTTGACCCAGGCTTGGGTCAAGCAACCTGTCCCCTTGATTCGGTCAAGAATTAAGAAAAATGATATATATAGCAGCAGTTTTTCTTGATTATTATCCCCCTTTTCCCGATTTTTGTGTATCTTTGCAATCGCTATCTATTCGTTCCAGGTGGACTTATATAATAATGTATAACAAAATTAAACTAACGCGAAGATGAAACAAATCATGAAGCTGTGGATGCCCGCCCTGACGGCAGTGCTGCTGGGCCTGGCCTCGTGCGCAGAGAAAGACAACCCCGTGAGTGAAAATGGAGATGGAGTCCAGACGATGGATACACCCGACATGACACAGCCGACGACCGACCAGATGACCACCCGCGTGACAGTGCCCCTGACGGCTGCCGTCATGGGCAACTTCGCCGAAGGTTCCACCGGTGCCGCACTGGTGAAGCGGCTGCCACAGGCGACCAGCACCATCACCGCCGACACCCGTCTGGTGGTGCTGCCCGGCTCAGACTTCAACATGGAGGGCGGCCCGGCCGGCTCCTACGACTTTATGAATGCAGCCCGCGTGTTACTCAACGGTGGCTACATCGCCCTGGTGCAGCCGACTGTAGGACAGACCGGCATCTTCGGCATCGTGCTGCTGGCCAGCATGGTGACCCTTGAGATGGAGGCCTACCAGCAGACGTTCGACATGCCAGAGGCCGCTGCCGCCCGGGCCGCCGAGAGCAGCGAGGCTGTGCAGCGGATGAAGGTGCGCTCGCAAAACCTGCAGGCCCTGGCCACCCGTGCCGGCAAAGAGGAGCTTGACGACCCGTTTGCCGAAATCGTCATCTTCGGACTGACCGACCACTTCATGCAGGAGCCGCTGCCCGACGAGGTGACGGCCTACATACACACAGCCGATGCCGGAGGCAACGAGACTGCTCCAGAGACAGTGACCACACGCACGGAGCGTACACCGTTTGTCTGCGGCCAAATGGCCGACGCTGCCGCCGAGTGGCTCAACAACGTAGAGGATACGCAGAAGGCATCGGCCCGTCGCACTATGACCCGTGCTGGCGGCAGCACCGCCATCAACGAGATAATGGATGCCAGCGAGACATTCACCCACAGCAATGCCATCGACTGGAAGGGATGGGATAGTGAGACATGGCACTACACCAATCGCGTAAAGACCACTATCCGCTCGTGGGGCGTACACAATATGGAGTCGAACAAGGACTACTACTATGTGAAGCAGAGTGTCACACTGAGGATGGGAAACGAAAACGGTTGGAAGATATATTACCCAGGTAATGAGAATGATTGGTACACTGCCACCAACCATGGCAGCTATAACCGTTGGTATGGCTCATGGCTGTCGCAGTATGTGACGACGATGAATCTGACGGGCAGCGGTAGCATCGCCTTAGAGGCCGCTACACCCAGCACCGACAACAACTCGCAGACCACGAGCATCAGCATCGGCTCTTCAACTTCAACCACCAAGACCACTGGCATTTCCTGGGGGTTCAGCGGTGGTGCCAACGCTTCAGGCCCCATGGGAAGTATCAACATTGGGGGCAGTTATTCTGTGGGTACCACCACAGGCACCTCGTTCACAATGGGCATGACGCAGACTCACAGGGACTTCGGCGTGACGAAGAACACATCGGGCAACACGGTGACATGGACGTACAAGGGCGCAATGCCACAGTACTATGAAAATCATGGGAAAACCATCTATTACTGTCATCAGAATCCCGCTGACATCCTTGTCAACGATTGCGACGTGACAGAAGATATCTGCTGGTCGGTCGGCAATCCGTCCGGGCAGTACACCCTCGATGCCACATCCGCACCCCAAACCGCAGCAATGCTTTATACATATATAAAATCAGATGGCTATAAAAATGCTCCACACAAATACGAATACACGACGACAGAGACGGCTAACTACACCCACACGCTATTGGAGCCCAATCGTGCCATGCAGACCTGGCGCATGAACCTGACCATCGATGAGTGGGAAGGCTCTCCAATAGGTGGCGTGCTGGGCGACCTGGAGGACGTCATCCGCAAGGGATTCCCCGACATCTATGCCAACGTATTCACCATCGCCGACAAGACAGCGACAAGCCTGAACACCATCACCTACGTCGTCAACTACAGCAAGCAGATATTCGGCCAGCGCGAGGATATCCTGAAGAGCTATGCCAAGTCGTATGGTGTAAAGAAATTCACTATCCACTGGTCGTGCGACGACCTGAACGTGAAGACCCGCGAGGGCTTCACCGTCACTGCCGAGTAGCACGCAGAACGCAGGTTTATAGTTTATAGTTTAAAGTTTATAGTTCAAAGTTTATAGTTTATAGATGATTACCTGGCAAGCTTACTGCCTACAGGTGTAATTAACTATAAACTATAAACTTTAAACTATAAACCCTAAACTATAAACCCTAAACTATAAACCTTAAACTCATTTCATCAGTTTGCCAATGAGCTCCTTCATACCTTCAGACGCTCCCTTTTGTATCTGCTGCACACGACTGCCTGCATTGACTGGATTAGGGTCAATCAGATAGATTGGCGCCGCAGGATTGGCATAATGAAGGAGCCCCGCTGCCGGATAGACCACCAGCGAGGTACCGATAACGATGAGGATGTCGGCACTGCTCACCTCGTCGGCAGCCACCGTAATATTCGGCACAGCCTCACCAAAGAACACGATGAACGGACGTAGCAGCGAGCCGTCGCCAGCTTTCGTGCCAGGCGTCACCTCGCAGTTCTCGGGGGTGAGCGTTATCTGATAGCGCGGGTCGTCAACATCGCGGCTGGAGCATACCTTCATCAGCTCGCCATGCAGGTGGATGACGTTTTTGGAACCAGCCATCTCATGCAAGTTGTCAACATTCTGCGTCACAACGGTCACATCGTACTGTTCTTCCAACTTTGCTACCAGCTTGTGGCCTTCATTAGGCTTCACTCCCCAACACTTCTTGCGGAGCATATTATAAAAGTTGGTCACAAGCGTAGGATCTTCCAGCCATCCCTCATGAGTGGCCACCTTGGCCACGGGATAGTTCTCCCACAGTCCGTCGGCATCACGGAAAGTCTTCAAACCGCTCTCCACCGACATGCCGGCACCGGTCAAAACAACAATCTTTTTCATAAGCATGGTGATTAAATTCGATGCAAATATACAAAATTCGCCAAGAAAATGGCAACAGATTACACAGATTAACACAGATTAATAAAAAAAACGAGAAAAAAGTGTCATCTGTGACCAAAATGTTGTAACTTTGCAGCCGATTTTCGAAAATATACATTAATATAGAGAAAGAATGGATAAATTAAGCTACGCACTGGGCTTAGGCATTGGACAGCAACTGGCTCAGATGGGTGCGGAAGGTATCAGTGCCTCTGATTTTGCACAAGCCATCGACGACGTGCTGAACGGCAGGGAGCTGAAAGTGTCTCATCGTGAGGCTCAAACGATTGTTCAGGATTATTTTGCCCGTCAGCAGGAGAAGCTGTCGGCACAGCGTGCTGAAGCTGGCAAAGCTCACAAGGAGGCTGGAGAGAAGTATCTGGCTGAGAATGCCAAGAAGGACGGTGTTATCACCCTGCCCAGCGGACTGCAGTACCAAGTGCTGAAGGAAGGCAACGGCAAGAAGCCGTCGGCCAAGGACACGGTGATGTGTCACTATGAGGGCTTCCTCATCGACGGCACCGTGTTCGACAGTAGCATCCAGCGTGGTGAGCCCGCCACTTTTCCCTTGCAGCAGGTGATTGCCGGCTGGACAGAGGGGTTGCAGCTCATGCAGGAAGGAGCCAAGTACCGTTTCTTCATCCCCTATCGCCTGGCTTATGGCGAAGGGGGAGCAGGCAGCTCGATTCCCCCGTTTGCAGCACTCATCTTCGACGTAGAGCTGATACAGGTAGTTTAAGTTAAGAGTTTACAGTTTAAAGTTATAGAACAATGAAAAAGATTACGTTCGTAGCCGCTATGGCTATTGTAGCCGCTTCTTTCACAGGTTGCGGCAATTCTACTCCGAAGGCAAGCCTGAAGAGTGATGTCGACACGCTGAGTTATGCCATCGGTATGGCCCAGACACAGGGACTGAAGGAATATCTTGTCGGCGGACTCGGTGTTGACACTGCTTACATGTCTGAGTTCATCAAGGGCCTCAACGAGGGTGCCAATGCTGGTGACAATAAGAAGAAAGCAGCCTACTATGCAGGTATCCAGATTGGCCAGCAGATTAGCAACCGCATGGTGAAAGGTATCAACCACGAGATCTTCGGCGATGACTCCACCAAGACCATCTCTCTGAAGAACTTCATGGCCGGTTTCGTCAGTGGTACCACTGGCAAGGGCGGTCTGATGACAATTGACTCTGCCCAGACTGTTGCCCAGACCATGATGCAGGCTATTAAGGCCAGGGAGCTGGAGAAAACCTATGGCACAAACAAGGAGGCTGGTGAAAAGTTTATGGCTGAGAATGCCAAGAAGGAAGGCGTAAAGACCCTGCCCAGCGGTGTGCAGTACAAGGTCATTAAGGAGGGTAACGGCCCGATTCCTGCCGACACCTCACTCGTGAAAGTACAGTACGAGGGAAAGACCATCGACGGCAAGGTGTTTGACAGCAGCTACAAGCGCGGCGAGCCCATCAACCTGCGCTGCAACCAGACCATCAAGGGTTGGACCGACGCTATGGTTCACATGCCCGCCGGTTCTACTTGGGAAGTCTACATCCCGCAAGATCTCGCCTATGGCGAGCGCGAGCAGGGCGACATCAAGCCTTTCTCTACTCTGATCTTCAAAATCGAACTCCTCGAGGTCAATCCTAAGAAGTAATGAAGCATACGATTATACTGGCACTCGCCCTCGTGGCGAGTGCTTCTTTGTTTACGGCTGAAGCCGCAAAGAAAAAGACAGCAAAGAAGGCTGACGCAGCCATTCCACAGCCTGTGCAACTGAAAAGCAGCAGCGACTCAGTGAGCTATGCAGCCGGCATGAGCCTGACCAACGGTCTGATACCGTACCTGACCCAGCAACAAGGGGTTGATACAGCCTATATGGCCGACTTTGTACGCGGCTTCCAGGATGTTATCAAAGCTGGCGACGATCCTCGCCAGAAAGCCTATCGGGCAGGAATTGACATTGCACGACAACTACGCGAGCGCATGCTCCCTGGCATCACCAATGAGTTTCAGGACTCACCAGACTCCATTGTAGCCGACAAGCTATACAAAGGTTTCGCCGATGCCCTGCTGAACGACACCTCTGTATTCAAGCAGGCCGATGCCGAAAGTTATTTCAAGGACAAGCAGGCTGCCGACAAGGCTGCCAAGGAGGAGAAGCTATGGGGTCCCAACCGTGAGGCTGGCCGCAAATTCCTGGCTGAGAATGCCAAGAACGACAGTGTAACGGTACTCCCCAGCGGACTACAGTATAAAGTGCTCCATATTGGTGACGGCGAAGTGCCCAAGGCCGACGACAAGGTGCTCGTCAACTACGAGGGTCGATTGATCGACGGAACGGTGTTCGACGCATCGCGCAAGCATGGCGACAAACCGTCAGAATTCCGCCCCAACCAGGTCATCAAAGGCTGGACAGAGGCGCTGACGATGATGCCTGTCGGCTCGAAGTGGGTTCTCTATATTCCCTATGAGCTGGCCTACGGCAACCGCGAGACAGGCCAGATCAAGCCTTACAGTACCCTGATATTCGACGTAGCGCTTGAGGGTATCGACAAGCCTCAGTCCGAGGCCCCTGCAGAGTCGGTAGCCAATGGCAAAAAAGCCAAAAAGAGCAAGAAGGATAAGAAATAAATTGAACGTTGCCCTGTCGGCTGCAAAGCATCACAAGGAACAAAAATCTCCAAGAATCTCGCACAAATCTTAATCAAAAAGGGATTTAATGTAAGATTTTTGAAGATTTTTGTTATTTCATCCACTCTCCCTTTGATGTTTTCTGCCTAAAAAGTTGCTTTATTCAATTAAAATGATTACTTTTGCTGACAAATTGTAAACATAATCATTGAATAATGGAAAAAATCGACAATCTGGACAAGAAGATCCTCAGTATCCTCTCCAAGAATGCCCGCATCCCATTCAAAGATGTGGCAGCAGAGTGCAATGTGTCGCGAGCAGCCATCCACCAGCGCGTACAGCACCTTATCGACGGTGATGTCATCACTGGCAGCGGCTTCGACGTGAACCCCAAGAGCCTGGGCTACAGCACGTGTACCTACGTGGGCATCAATCTCGAAAAAGGGAACATGTACAAGAACGTTGTGGAGCGACTGCAGCATATACCCGAAGTGGTGGAATGCCACTTCACTACCGGTCCATACACGATGCTGGTTAAGCTCTATGCACGCGACAACGAGCAACTAATGGATTTGTTGAACGGCAAGCTGCAGGGCATTCCTGGCGTAGTGGCCACGGAGACGCTCATATCCCTGGAGCAGAGTATCAAGCGAGAGATTCCTGTCACCATCGACGAAGAATAAGAATATGACAAACAGATTCGACTTACAGGCCCACCTGAATCAGATCTATGCTGAATACCCGGAGTCACACCGTCTGCCCGTCATCGGTATCACTGGCAACTATGAGAACCTGACCTGCAAGCTTGGCGAAGGCTATTATAAATCGGTGGTGGCCGCCGGCGGTATTCCTATCGTCATTCCACCCGTGGCCGACAAAGACATACTTGTGGGTACACTCGAGCGCATAGACGCACTGATACTCAGTGGCGGAGGTGACTTCAACCCGCTCTTTGCGGGCGAAGAACCCTCACGGGGCCTTCATGACATTAACCAGAAGCGCGACCTACCCGAACTGATGATAACACGGCTTGCCTACAACCGCCAGTTACCCATCCTGGGCATCTGCCGCGGCATACAGACCCTCGCTGTAGCATTAGGGGGACGTATCTGGCAGGATATCAATGAGAAAACCACTATGAAACACATGCAGGATGCCGACCGCTCGGAACAGACCCACAGCGTCACCCTCACCGAGGACTCCATGCTCTACGGCATCTACAAGCCATATCTCGCACCTGACGACGCACCTGTTTTACTCGTCAACAGCTTCCATCACCAGTCCGTACGCGAGGCTGGCGACAAGTTCCGAGTTGTAGCCAAGTCACCCGACCACATCGTCGAGGCCATGGAGAGCAGCGAGCACAAACCCATCATCGGTGTGCAGTGGCATCCCGAATGTCTGGACGAAGGACTCCCACTGTTCCGCTGGCTGGTAGAAGAGGCAAAGACCTACCGCCGTGTGCATGACTTGCACGACCGGATCCTGACGCTCGACACCCATTGCGACACCCCGATGTTCTTCCCTCAGGGCATCCACTTCGAACAGCGCGACCCGCGAATCCTCGTCGACTTGCACAAGATGACCGAGGGACGCCAGGACGCGACCATCATGGTGGCCTACTTGCCACAGCCAAAGATAGGAGAGACATTCTCCTCACTCGTCGACTTCGACGTGCCCGGACCAACGGAATATGCCGACCTCATCTTCGACAAGATAGAAGAGATTGTCAGGGCCAACAGGGCATACCTGAGCATCGCCCGCACCCCAGCCGACCTTTACGAGGACAAGCGAAAGGGGCGCAAGTCCATCATGCTCGGCATCGAGAACGGATTGGCACTCAACGGCCAGCTACAGAACCTACAGCACTTCGCACAGCGTGGCATCGTCTACATGACCCTCTGCCACAATGGCGACAATGACATCTGTGACTCAGCACGCGGCTGCAACACCCACGGCGGCGTGAGCCGTTTCGGAGAGCAAGTCATCCGCGAAATGAACCGACTGGGTATCATGGTTGACCTCAGCCATGCCAACGAGAAGAGCTTCTATGACGCACTCGACATCAGCAACACGCCCATCGTGTGTAGCCATTCCAGCTGCCGTGCCCTCTGCGACCACCCACGCAATCTTACCGACGAGCAGATGCGCGCCTTGGCAGCCAAGGGCGGTGTAGCACAGACCACACTTTACCACGGATTCCTCCGTGCCGGCGATGAGGAAGCGACCATCCTCGACGCTATCGCCCACTTGGAGCATGCCATCAAAGTGATGGGCATCGACCACGTTGGACTGGGAACAGATTTCGACGGTGACGGCGGCGTGCGTGGCCTGGCAGACTCCTCCGAGCTCATCAACTTCACCCGCCAACTATTAGCCCGTCGCTACAGTGAGCGCGACATCCAGAAAATCTGGGGGGGCAATTTCCTCCGCGTCATGTCGCTAGTACAAAACAGCAAACAGTAACTCCACATGAACAGTCGAATAATCATTTATACGCTATCACTTTTCATCATCTTTTCCTGCGGCTCGCGCAAGAGCATGCCTGTTCCTGAAACATCCACACCCGTAGGACCAGCCTTCATTGCCGACAGTGCTTACCAGTTCTGCCAACAGCAGTGCGACTTTGGGCCACGCACAATGAACAGCCAAGCCCACGAGCAATGTGCAGAATGGATTATCGGTAAGTTCCAGTCGTACGGAATGACCGTCATCCCACAAAGGACAGACCTGAAAGGCTATGACGGGACAACCCTCAAGTGTACTAACATCATCGCCAGCTACAAACCCGACCTTTCAGACCGCATCCTGCTCTGTGCCCACTGGGACAGCCGTCCCTGGGCCGACAATGACCCCGATGAGGCCAATTGGAAAAAGCCCGTAATGGCCGCCAACGACGGGGCATCAGGCGTGGCCGTCATGCTGGAGGTGGCCCGTCAGATACAGCAGGCAGACAGTCTGCAGAAGGGTGTCGATTTCATCTGCTTCGATGCCGAGGACTACGGCTTCCCACAGTGGGCCGAAGGCGACGACCCCGGCGACACCTGGGCACTCGGTGCACAGTACTGGGCTGCCAATCCGCACAGGCAGGGCTATACAGCCCGTTATGGTATCCTGCTCGATATGGTAGGAGGCCAGGGTACACGTTTCTATCAGGAACAGATGTCACTCCGCTATGCCCGCAGTATCGTCGACAAGGTATGGCAGGCAGCCTCCATCGTTGGCTTCGGCAGTTATTTCCCGAAAGACATGGGGGTAGGCATCACCGATGACCACCTGCCAGTGAACACCATAGCAAAGATTCCCTGTATCGACATCATCCCCTACTACCCCGACTGCGAACAGAGCAGCTTCGGGCCTACGTGGCACACCGTCAACGACGACATGGCTCATATCGACCGGGCCACTCTCCAGGCCGTGGGACAGACCGTCATACAAGTCCTATATTCGGAAAAATAGCTCATCCACCTACGTAGATTAATGAAATGAAGAAACTGTATATAGAGACCTACGGCTGCCAGATGAACGTGGCCGATTCAGAAGTGGTGGCCTCAGTGATGCAGATGGCCGGTTATGAGACGACCGACGACCTGAAGGAAGCCGACGCCGTGTTTCTGAACACCTGCAGCGTGAGAGACAATGCCGAGCAGAAGATCTATCACCGTCTGGAAGCCCTCAACGCCGAGCGACGCAAGCGCCCGCTGATTATCGGCGTGCTGGGCTGCATGGCCGAGCGCGCCCAGCAAGACCTGTTGGAAAACCACTTCGCCGACTTGGTGGCAGGCCCGGATGCCTACCTATCGCTGCCCGACCTCATTGCACAGGCCGAGACGGGCCATAAGGCTATGAACATCGAACTATCGACGACAGAGACCTATCGCGACGTGGTGCCTCAGCGCATCGGCCTGGGACATAAGATCGGCGGCTACGTGAGCATCATGCGCGGCTGCAACAACTTCTGCCACTACTGCATCGTGCCTTACACCCGAGGACGGGAGCGAAGCCGTGATGTGGAGAGCATCCTCCATGAAGTGCGCGACCTGCGCGACCGGGGCTTCAAGGAGGTGACGCTGCTGGGGCAGAACGTCAATTCGTACCACTTGCCGGATAATGCAGATATACCAGACTTCCCGGCTTTGCTGCGCACCGTGGCCGAGGCCGTGCCCGAGATGCGGGTGCGCTTCACCACATCACATCCCAAGGACATGAGCGACGACACGCTACGGGTGATTGCCGAGATGCCCAACGTGTGCAGGCATATCCACCTGCCCGTACAGAGTGGCAGCGACCGCATCCTCAGAATGATGAACCGCAAGTACACCCGGGAGTGGTATATGGACCGCGTCAGCGCCATCCGCCGCATCATCCCCGACTGTGGACTGTCGACGGATATCTTCGTGGGCTACTGCTCGGAGACTGAGGAAGACCATCAGATGAGCCTCGACCTGATGCGCGAGGTGCAGTACGACTCAGCATTCATGTTCAAGTACTCAGAACGCCCGGGTACCTACGCCTCGAAGCACCTGCCCGACGACGTGCCCGAGGAGGTGAAGATACGCCGACTGAACGAGCTGATAGCCCTACAGACGGAGATCTCCGCCAAGCAGAACCGCAGGGACGAGGGACGCGAGTTCGACGTGCTCGTGGAGGGATTCTCCAAGCGCTCTAAGGAACAACTCTGCGGGCGCACGGAGCAGAACAAGATGGTGGTGTTCCCCAAGGGCGGGCATCACATCGGCGAGACGGTGCGCGTGAGAATCACGGGCAGCACCAGCGCCACGCTACTGGGGGAAGAAATCATAGAAGCGTGATAACGTAATAACGTGATAACGTAATAACGTGATAACGTGAAAAAATAAAATAAACCCAATGAAAGAGTTCCTCAGCGTACTCAGGCGCTTCGTGCCGCCCTACAAGAAATACCTCGTGCTGTCGGTGGTGTTCAATATCCTGTCGGCAGTGCTCAACATCTTCTCCTTCGCCGCACTCATCCCCATCCTACAAATCCTCTTCCAGACGAGCGACGCAGAGACGGCCACCAGCCTGATGGCCTGGGACTGGACCAACCTGCAGGCCGTTCTGATGAACAACATGAACTACTACGTCAACGGCCTCATCGCCCAGTGGGGACAGACCACGACGCTGCTGCTGATAGGCCTCTTCCTGGCCGTCACCACCTTCCTCAAGACGGGCGCCTACTTCCTCTCCGCCGCCACCATCATCCCCATCCGCACGGGCGTGGTTCGCGACATCCGCAACCAGCTCTATCAGAAAATCACCTCGCTGCCTCTGGGCTTCTTCAGCGAGGAGCGCAAGGGCGACATCATCGCCCGAATGAGCGGCGACGTGCAGGAGATAGAGAATTCCATCATGGCCTCGCTCGAGATGCTTTTCAAGAACCCCATCCTCATCATCAGCTACTTCGCCGCCCTGCTCTTCATCTCGTGGCAGCTGACGCTCTTCACCCTCATCATCGTGCCCGTCATGGGCTGGCTGATGGGCTGGGTGGGCCGCAAGTTGAAAGCGCAGTCGATACAGGCACAAGCCTTGTGGAGCGACACGATGAGTCAGGTGGAGGAAACACTCGGTGGCCTGCGCATCATCAAGGCCTTCTGCGCCGAGGGTAAGATGAACCGCCGCTTCGACCGCATCAACTCTGCCTACCGCAACGATATCATGCGGGTAAACATCCGCCAGTCGTCGGCACACCCCATGTCGGAGTTCCTCGGCACCATCATGATTGTCATCGTGCTCTGGTTCGGCGGTGTGCTGGTGCTTAACAACCACACACTCTCGGGGCCCATCTTTATCTACTATATGGTGATGCTCTACTCCATCATCAACCCCCTGAAGGATTTCTCAAAGGCTGGCTATAACATCCCCAAGGGGCTGGCCTCCATGGAGCGCGTCGACAAGATCCTGATGGCAGAGAACACCATCAAGGAGCCACGACATCCGAAGCGCCTGCCCAGCTTTGAGCACCAGATAGAATTCCGAAATGTCTCATTCAAATATGGCGAACAGTGGGTGCTGCGCGACATCAACCTCACCATCCCCAAGGGCAAGACCATCGCCCTGGTGGGGCAGAGCGGCTCAGGCAAGTCGACACTCGTGGACCTCATACCCCGCTATTACGACGTGCAGCAGGGCGAGGTGCTCATCGACGGCATCAACGTCAAGGATGTGGGCATCCACGACCTGCGCCAGCTCATCGGCAACGTCAATCAGGAGGCCATCCTCTTCAACGACTCCTTCCGCAACAACATCGCCTTCGGCATCCCGGAAAATCCGGAATATCCGGAAAGACCGGAAAGACCGGAAAATCCGGAAAGACCGGAAAATCCGCCCCTCCAGGCCCGCATCGAGGAGGCCGCCCACATCGCCAATGCCTACGACTTCATCATGGCCTCGGAGGCAGGCTTCGACACCAATATCGGCGACCGGGGCAGCCGACTCTCCGGCGGTCAGCGACAGCGCGTCTCCATTGCCCGTGCCATCCTGAAGAACCCGCCCATCCTCATCCTCGACGAGGCCACCTCAGCCCTCGACACCGAGAGCGAGCGGCTGGTGCAGGATGCCCTGGAGCGGCTGATGAAGACCCGTACGACGATAGCCATCGCCCACCGTCTGTCGACGATTAAGAATGCCGACGAGATTTGCGTGCTGCACGAGGGCCGTATCGTGGAGCGGGGCACCCATGAGGAACTGCTCGCCATCGACGGCTACTACAAACGGCTACAGGAGATGCAGAAGGTGTGAAAAAGAAAGAGGAAAGAGAAAAGAGAAATGAAGAGTAGAATGCTTTTCTTGCTGAATACATATCTGTGGACGGTGCTGGTGTTCATCATCGCCAAGGTGGTGTTTATGCTCGCCTGCCATGAGGGACACGTGTTCACCATTGCCGACGTGTGGCAGGTCATCGGCCACGGACTGTCGCTCGACCTCTCCACGTCGCTCTATATCCTCATTGTACCCTTCCTGCTGACAATGGTGAGCGTATGGTATAGTCCGAGGTGGATGGGCAAGGCACTGAAAGCCTACTTTGCCATCATCGCCTTGACACTGGCGATCGCCTTCACGGCCGACACCAGCCTCTACCCCTTCTGGGGCTTCAAGCTCGATGCCTCCTGTCTGCAGTATCTCGAAACGCCTACCGAGGCGGCCGCCAACGTCACCACTGGCTATCTCGCCGTCCGTCTGGTCATCCTCATCGCCATCGCCGCCCTCATCTACTGGGGCTACCCTACAAGCAAATCATATCTCTCACCTCTCACCTCTTACCACTCCCCACTCAAAGAAACCCTCCTCCACCTACTTCTCATCCCCGTTATCGTCATCGGCATCCGGGGCGGCTTTGACGAGTCGACCACCAACGTGGGACAGGTGTACTTCTCACAAAACCAGTTCCTGAACCACGCGGCTGTCAATCCCGTGTTCAATTTCCTCTCCTCCTTCGAGAAGACTGCCAGCAATATCGTAGACTATGACTACTACAGTCAGACCGAGTGCGACCAGCTGATGGAGGGCCTCTACCCCACTACATCGACAGATACCGACACGCTGCTCACCACCACCCGCCCCAACATCGTTATCATACTGATGGAGAGTGCGGGCGACGTGTTCGCACAGGCCATGCCCCGATTGCAACAGCTACGGAAGGAAGGCATCGATTTCAGCGACTGCTACGCCAACTCGTGGCGCACCGACCGCGGCACCGTTTGCACCTATAGCGGCTACCCCTCCTTCCCCACCTCGTCGGTGATGAAGATGCCCAAGAAGGCAGCTCACCTGCCAAGCATCGCCTCCACCCTCAGAGAGCAGGGCTACCAGACGCATTATCTATATGGTGGCGACATCAACTTCACCAACATGCGCAGCTACCTGATAGCCACCGGCTGGGAGCAACTCACTTGGAAGGCCGACTACACACTCGCAGAGCAGAACACGGCAGAATGGGGCGTGCGCGACGGCATCACCTTCGAGACCCTCTACCAGATGATCACGCTCCCCCGCACCCCCGCTCCCCCGCACCCCCGCCAACTCATCGGCTTCTCCACCCTGAGCACCCATCAGCCGTGGGATGTGCCTATCCATCAATATGACGACGAGATTCTCAACGCCTTCTACTATCTTGACCAGTGCATCGGCGACTTCGTGGACCGTCTGAAGCAACGGCCTGAATGGAAAGACCTGCTGCTCATCTTCCTGCCCGACCACAGCATGGACTATGGCGACTGCGTGGAGACCGAGCAGCTGCGCAACAAGATTCCGATGGTGTGGGTGGGAGGAGCCGTCAGGGAGCCGCGACGCATCACAGCCACCTGCAACCAGACAGACCTCGCCGCCACTCTGCTGGCACAGATGCAGCTGCCTCACGACCAGTTCCGTTGGAGCCGCGACGTGCTGAGCCGGAACTATCGGTACCCCTTCGCCGTACACAACTACAACAACGGCTACTCGCTCGTCGACTCCACGGGCTACATGGTCTACGACCTCGACTCCCGCCAGGTCATCGCCGACAAGAGCAGCGACAGTCCCAGGCTGGAGCGCATGGGCAAGGCCATCCTGCAGGCCACCACTAAGGACCTGAAGGAAAAATGAAGAATGAAGAATGAAGAATGAAGAACTTGCTACTGCATCTCGTTACACAAGGTTTAGAGTACTGTATCCTCTCAGTACGCTGATTGGAAACCTGCTGCTGGCGTACGCGGCCTACTTCGTAGCCCGCGTCGCCTACCTGCTGGTGAACCTGAGCTACTTCAGCCAGGGGATGACTTTCTCTCATCTGATGGAACTCTTTGGCGGCGGACTGGTGTTCGACACATCCGCCATCCTCGTCACCAACATCCCCCACATCGTGCTGATGCTCCTGCCCTGGCACGGCAAGGAGACAAAGGCGTACCATACCGCCTGCCGCTGGGTGTTCATCGCCATCAACGGCTTGGCACTGGCCGTGAACCTCTGCGACAGCGTCTACTTCCGCTACACCATGCGGCGCACCACGACCACCGTGTTCAGCGAGTTCTCCAACGAGGGCAACCTCGGTGGCATCTTCCTCACCGAGACGCTCCGCCACTTCTACCTCGTAGCTCTCTTCCTGCTCGTGCTCTGGGGCATGTACCGTCTCTACCGCGACTACCGCCCCCTGCGAGACTATCGCTGGTGGCATTACGACCTGTCGATGCTGCTATCCCTCTGCGCCGTGGCCCCCTTCGTGGTGGCAGGCATCCGTGGAGGCTTTGCCACTGCCGTGCGCCCCATCACCATCTCCAACGCCAACCAGTATGCCGACCGCCCCATCGAGGCGGCACTGGTGCTCAACACTCCCTTCTCGCTCTACCGTACCATCGGCAAGGACGTGTTTGTGGTGCCCGAATATTTCAGCAGTGAGCAGGAGCTGGCGGCCGTCTACTCGCCAATACACCATCCTGGAATATCCGGAAAGCCCGGGATATCCGGGATATCCGGCGATTCCGCCTCCACTCCCAAGAAGAATGTCGTCATCCTCATCGTGGAGAGCTTCGGCCGCGAGTACATCGGCGCCCTAAACCGCACCCTGGAGAACAGCCACTACCGGGGCTACACCCCTCATATCGACTCGCTCATCGCCCGCAGCACCACCTTCACCCACTCCTACTGCAACGGGCGCAAGTCGATCGACGGCATGCCCTCCATCCTGTCAAGCATACCGATGTTCGTAGAGCCATTCTTCCTTACGCCCGCCTCGATGAACCACGTGACGGGCATCGCGGGCCTGCTCGCCAAGAAAGGCTACCAGACGGCCTTCTTCCACGGGGCACAGCGAGGCTCGATGGGATTCATGGCCTTCGCACGCAGCACCGGATTCCAAGACTATTACGGCCGTGAGGACTTCAACCAGGACCCGCGCTTCCGTGGCGATGCCGACTTCGACGGCATGTGGGCCATCTGGGACGAGCCCTTCCTGCAATACTATGCCGCGAAGATGTCGGAGATGCGCCAGCCTTTCATGACGGCCGTCTTTACAGCATCCAGCCACCACCCCTACCAGATACCCGAGAAGTACCGCGAGGTGTATCCCGAAGAAGGCATCGTCATGCACAAGTGCATCCGATATACCGACATGGCACTGGGCCGATTCTTCCAGACGGCCAGCCGTCAGCCGTGGTTCAAGAACACCATCTTCGTGCTCACCAGCGACCACACCAACCTCTCCGACCACGCCGAATATCAGACCGACCTGGGCGGCTTCTGCTCACCTATCATTATATATGAACCGGGGCAGCAGCCGCAGATGCTCGACAAGATAGCCCAGCAGATTGACATCCTGCCCACCGTGATGGGCATGCTCCACTACGACGAGCCCTATCTCGCCTTCGGCATCGACCTGCTGAACACGCCGGCAGAGGACACCTGGGCCGTGAACTATATGAACGGCATCTACCAGTACGTGAAGCACGGCCACGTGCTGCAGTTCGACGGCCAGAAGACCCGTGCCGTCTACTCTCTCAAGGACTCGCTGATGCAGCATAACATCATAGGCCGTCTGCCCCAGCAGCCTCAGATGGAGCGCGAGCTGAAGGCTATCATCCAGCAGTACATGGAGCGCATGACCCAAGACCGTCTGATGCCAGAAAGTGAATAATGAATAGTGATTAGTGAATAATGATACTTATTAGAGGAAAAGAAGGCTTCCTGCACCGCACAGGCAAGGAGATACAGAACGTGTTTCAAAACCTTTTCAAGCAGCGCGGCAAGTGGCGGCGCAAGGCTCTGGAGGTGGCCCCCTACTATACGGCCGACGCTCCTCGGGCGAAGAACGAGCACAAGCAGATCGTCTGTATGTACGACGGCCGCATGGACCACGGCGGCATCGCCGACCGTCTGCGCGGTGCCGTCTCGTCCTACTATGTCGCCAAGGAGATGGGCTACGACTTCCGCATCTTCTTCGACCACCCCTTCCACCTGGAGGACTACCTCATCCCCAGTCGCGTAGACTGGCGTATCTCGCCAGTTGACCTCTGCTACAACCCCCAGGACGCCGAGCCCATGTTCTGCGGCAGCAACGGCACCCTCGTGGAGCCGTTCTTCCAGAAACTGTGGTTCCGTAAGCGCTTCCGTGAGGCCAGGAAGCAGTTGCACGTCTACACCAACGCCCTGCTCCTGCCCAGGAGCAAGCGGTATGGCGAACTCTTCCGTGAACTGTTCCGCCCCAGCGAACGGCTCGAAAAGGCCCTCCAGCAGTATGGCGAGCCACTGAAGGGTGGCTACATCACCGTCTCTCTCCGCTTCATCGGACTGCTCGACGACTTCACCGAGCGCGACGGCAAGCACATCTCCAAAGAGGAGCAGCAGCGGCTGATGGAGCGCTGCGTGGCGCAGGTCCGAAAGATTCACGACCGCCAGCCCGCGAAGAAGGTTCTGCTCACCAGCGACAGCACCCGCTTCCTGCGCTATGCTGCCGAGCAGTTGCCGTTCGTGTACTATATCCCCGGCGACGTGGTCCATATCGACTATCAGGACGCGACCTCCGACGACATCAACATGAAGCTCTTCGTGGATATGTACCTCATCAGCCGTGCCGACGAGGCCTTCCTCCTACAGACCGACAAGATGTACAACAGCGGTTTCCCCCGCCGGGCCGCCCAGATCACGGGCATCCCCTTCCATCACGTCCGCTTCTCGGAATAGTAGTTTATAGTTTAGGGTTTATAGTTTATAGCTGATTACTTTACCAGCAACCTGCCAACATCTGCCAGCAAATCTAATCATCTATAAACTATAAACTATAAACCCTAAACTATAAACTCTAAACTATAAACCTGAAATCCCTGTCCTTGAACACCTTGCTGACCAGCCCCCTAAGCCGGCGCGCCGTGTTCGACCTATACACATAGATCGGCAGCTGCGCGAAGTCGAGAGCCTCATACATCCGCATCTCCTCTTCCGGCGAGGCCTTGGTGAGCAGCACGCGGGCCATCAGCTCCATGCCTGCCTTGATCCAATACTCCTTCGAGGCCCAGTAGTGGGCTATCACGGGATAAGTCTCGCGCAGGCCTACGCGTTCGAAGAGTGCCACCGAGATCGAGTACTGCTCGATGACGATGCGCTCGGCCCCGTCGCTTAGCATGCCGTCGCAGAGGGCGAGCGCAGTTGTCAGTACTTCCTGTGCCTTGGCGTGGGGGATGCCCACCACGCCGGCCCGATACATATTGTGCTGCCGTCCGAGGGTGATGCCGTCGTAGGTGCGCCCGGCGACGGTCTTCCACATCCTGAGCGTTTTGGTCTTCATCCCGCTGGGATGCCCCTCGTTCTCGTCCATCAGCCCTACGCCCTCAGCCAGGGCCCGTTTCAGTTCGTTGATGTCACCATAGAGAATGGTGTCGCAGTCGAGATAGAGGATGTCGTCGTGGGGATAGCGACTGCTGACGTGCTCTATGGCCTTGATCTTGGCGCGCCAGAAGAAGTGGTGCTCTCCCTGCCAGGCGTCTATCACCTCGTCGCCGATGGCAATAATCTCCACCCACTGCTCCATGTGCCGGTACAACTGCGGGGCCGTTGTCACCATCACGATGCGGTCCTCTGCCGTCAGCTGCCTTCTGAAAGACAGCATCGACAGATAGGCCTGTACGTGGAACTCGGTCTTCTCTCCGAATGTTAGATATAGTATTGTCATTTGTAAAAGCGGTTTAGTCGGATGATGGCATCGTTGAGTTGCTTGGCATTCAGTGGATAGTCGTCGAGTTGGTTCATGTGCTTGTCAAACACCACCACGTTGCCCGCCCCGCGCTTCTCGATGATGGTGCCGTCGTTGAGGATGAAGGCATAGAAGAGGTCGTTGCCCACCACATGCCAGTCGCGCGAGGTGGAGTCCTGCAGCATGCGGCCCATCGACAGGTCTTCGGGCGGATTCTGCACGCCGAGCACCTGTTTCAGTAGCGTCGTCGACACATCGTAATGGGTAGTGCGGTAGTTGCGGTCGCCAGCCTCACAGCCGGGATAGTAGTATATCATCGGCACCCCTGTCTGGGGCCGCGAGTAGTTGGCCCAGTGGCCCCAGTAGTTCTTGTGGTTCTCGTTGAACTCCTGACCATGGTCGCCCGTGATCATCACCACTGTATTTTTGAGCAGGTCTTTCTGCTTCAGCGCATCAATCACCTGCCCGGCCAGCGAGTCCACCGTCCACACGCAGTTGCGGTAGAGGTTGAAGAAGGGCGTGGGGTCCATGTCGTTGTTGAGTTTGGTATAGTCGGCATACTCCCAACTGGGCTGGAAATGGTAGAGCTTGTCTTTCGACAGTTCGATGGCGTGGGGAAGGTCGTAGAAGAGGAAGGAGAAGAAGGGCTTCACAGAGTCGCGCTTCTCCAGGTCGCTCAGGAAGTTGCGCGTCAGCTGGCAGTCGCGGTCGTACACCGTCTTGCCCTCCGTCGTCACGTTCAGGTTCTTCACGTCGGCGAACAGCATCTTGGCAAACGGCGGCCCGGTGAGGGTGGCACTGGGATAGGTCTGCACCTCGTAGCCTTGGCGAAGCAACTCCGTGACCAGCAGCGGCTGCAGGTTGGCATACTCAAAACTGTCCCAGTAGTAGGAGGTGACACCTGTGAAGAGTCCGAAGATGCCGCCACGGGTGCCGTTGCTGCTGCTGATGTGCTGCGTGTAGTTCTCCGCCTCCTGGCTGAAGGCATAGATGTTCGGGGTACACTCAGGAGTCATCGTCCGATAGTTCCACGAGTCGATGCCGATGACGACGATGTTCAGCAGCGAGTCGGGGGGCACCACCTCCAGCGGGTGCTGTGGATAGGCCACGCTGGCCCCCTCGCTCGTGAACTGCGTCAGCGACAGCTCGTCGCCGTCTATCCATCCCCACCGCTCGAAGGTGGAGTTCATGCGCAGGGGGAAGTAGTAGGGCAGATAGCCCGTAGACTCCAGCACCGAGCGCTTCAGCGTGGCAGCGGCATAGATGTGCATGCCCTGTGCCAGCAGCGTCACGCCGAGGACAGCCCACAGGCCCCCCGGCCACAGACGCCACCTCCCGCCGATGCGTCGCGCCACCCACCACAGGGCGGCACACACGGCAATGATGCCCGCCAGGTAGAGTCCGATCTTGGCGTAGAGCCACGGGCTGAACACGAAGATCTCGGTAGCCCCGGGCCCGGTGAGCAGGTCAATGACCAGTCCGTTGATATGGAAGTGGTAGAGGTTATACACGAAGGCGTTGACGATGAACAGCGTCATCACCACCACCTCGCCGGCACACATCAGCCCGCCGCACACCCCTCGCGGGGCCTTCAGCAGTGCCGCCGGCAGATAGAGCAGCAGGAAGGGCAGCGCAGCAAACAGGGCGCCATGCGACAGGCATGAGGCCACATAGTAGACCCAGCCCCCGGCGTCCATGAACTCCAGGCTTGTGGCCCGCAGCAGGTAGCTCATGAACACCAGTGCCAGCAGCACCGTAGAGAGCAGGTAATAGACAAATCCCGTACGTATCTTATCCTTTGTTGTAGACATCACTTAGTAATGATAATATTCTTGCTGTTACTTAATCTGTTTGAAGAGTTCATCGAAGTGTCCGAAGGATGCCGGAGTCAGCGGTGCCGCAGCATCCTCGATCCAGCAGAGGGGCACGTCGCGATACATGGCCGCCACGAGCGTAAACGTGCTGGGAGGCCCCATCAGGAAGTCGCAGCAGGAGAGCAGGTAGAGGTCCTCGCCGGGATTGCCCTTGGGGTATGTCAGCGCTACGCCGGGCAATGCCTGCCGATAGGCCTCGGCGTTGAGCTCCGGGTCGTTGCCGCAGACGAACAGCTGCACCCTCTGCCCCCGGTGAAGGGCGAGGAACTGCCTGATTTGGCTGATGTATTGCTCGTCGGTGTAGTAGTAGCGCCCACCATGCCAGCGGCGATAGTCGCCCCGGCGGATATGCACCCCTAAGCGCACGTCGGCGGTGGGCAGCGATGCCAGCAGGCTGTCAACAGGGCGCTTGACTGCCTCGTCGAACGAGAAGAGCCCCACAATCTCCTGCTTGTACTTCAGGAAGAGGTCGTAGAACCGGGCATACCATCCCTCGGCCACGATGTGGCGGTGGCTGAGCAACAGCTGTTCCTGCCGCGCCGGGTCGTTGGGCGCGTCCACGCCGAAGTCGGCCACGGGCAGCAGGCCCCACTTGGCGGCGTATTTGGCCACGACGTAGACCAGGAAGTTGTGGTACGCCGTGTGGCAGATGCGGAAGTAGCGGTACTTATAGGCAAAGCGCATCGACACGGTGCGCCGCCCGTGCTCCCTGCCCCAGGCATACAGGTGCCCGTACTGCAGGATATTGTTACACATCCGTCCTTTATCCCTTACGAATACCAAGGTTTATTCACTATTTAACTATTTACTATTCTCACCTCTTACCTCTCTTCAGCTCTTCGACTGAAGAGATAATGTCCACGCGCCCCGTCGCCTTATCGTAGCGCAGGTTGAACTCCTCGCGGGTGCGCTTCCAGCGGTTGTGCGTCCACAGATAGCAGGCCGGATCGCGACGGATGCTCGCCTCCAGCTCACGGAAGTAGATGTCGGTAATCTCGAATTCGCCCATCTGCTTGGGCTCACGGGTGATGAGCTTGAACTCCGCCTCGTAGTAGCCGCGCCGCAGCCGTCGCACGTCGAGGTAGAACACGGCGTGGCCCGTCTGCCGAGCCAGCCGTTCAGTGCCCGTCAGCACCGGCGTGTCGTGGTTGAGAAACTGGCACCAGTGGTGGATATTGTTCCAGAAGGGCACCTGGTCAGAGATGTAGCCGATGACCACCTGCTGACCCTGCTGCCGATACTGCACGATGCGGCGCAGCGTCTCCGCCATCGGTATCGAGACGGCTCCCATCCGCTGGCGCAAGGTGAGGAACAGACGGTCGAACTCCTTGTTCTCCAGCGCGTGATAGATTTGTCCGCACTGCGCCTGGGGAGTCACCCACAGGGGCAGCGACGTGATCCACTCCCAGTTGCAGTAGTGGCCCAGATAGACGGCACACGACTGCCCATCCTCTACTATCTCGTCTACAAGTTCCGTCCCCTTGAACACCATCCGGCGTTTCAGATTCTCCTGACTGATAGTCAACAGTTTGACCGTCTCTACCAGATAGTCGCAGAACCAGTGGTAGAACTGCCGCTCTATCCTTCGCCGCTCCTGCTCGCTCTTCTCCGGGAAGCATTCCTCCAAATGGCGGCGAACCAGCCCCCGGCGGTAACCCACCAGCCTATATATAACAAGGTAGAGCACGTCTGACAGCACATAGTGTACTCTCAGCGGCAGCCACGACAACAGCCACCATATACCAGACAATACCTTATATAATATGCTATTCAACAGTCCTATCTATTTACTATTTATTTACGATTTAATTATTTGCCTTTCAATCATCTTCGCCACCAGCTGGAACTGATAGACGCCCTTCAGCCCGGCATACACGAGGCCGCGCACACCGTCGCGCCAGCCGCCCTCCATCACGTAGGTCTTGAAGAAGCGCCAGAAGGGTCGCCAGAGCAGCGCCCCCCAGCCCCACCGCTTGCCGGCTTTCTTCAGCACATCGTTGTCGCTGTAGCGGTTGTCCTTCTCCATGATGGCATGCACGCTGTCGTCGGCCAGGTGAACGAAGGCCAGCTCGCGCCGCTCCTTGGGCAGATAGCCGAGCCGCCCGTGTACCTTGGGGAAGGTGTGTACGTAGGGCGGCCACTCGGTGCCCTCGCGGATGAAGAAGCGCAGCTGGTAGTCGGGATAGGCACAGCGGAGCGTCTTGCCCATGAACAGGTTCTGGCGGGGGATGTAGAGGCCGGCCTCGCAGTCGGGCCCGGCAATCCTCCGATAGAGTTCCTCCCGGAGTTCGGGCGTCACCAGCTCGTCGGCATCCACCACCAGCACCCAGGGGCTGCTGGCCTGCTGGATGGCGAACGTGCGCGCCGGCTCGGCACTCTTGTGGTCGGCCTTGGGGAAGGTGACGATGCGGCAGCCGTGGCGACGGGCCGTCTCCACCGTCCGGTCGGTGCTCTCCATGTCGCACACGAGCACCTCGTCGAACCCGCTCACCGACCGCAGCACCTGCTCCAGGTGGCGCTCGGCATTATAGGTGTTGATGACCACCGAAATCCTGTTTCCCTCGTTCATAGGCGCAAAGGTACGAAGTTTTTGGTAATTACGCAAGCGTTTCACGCTTTAATTGCAAAAAGCGCACATAAGTGGCGGAGGCTTGCACTCACTGCAAACCCCCGCCCGAAACAATCCATATTATCATTCCTATTTCTTCGAGTGTCAGTGCCGAAGCCCTAATCCTGCTTCGACTTCTCCTGCGTCTCTTCTACTTGCGCGTCCCCCGCCGGAGCCGCTGCCGTGGCGTCCAGCAGGCCGGCGGCACCCGTGCGTGCAGCCTTCGTGCGTGCCTTCCAGGTGGTAGGCTCGCTGAGGCCGTCCTCATCCTTGAAGATGCGGAACACGCCTATATCCATCCTCGTGTTGTTCGGGTCCTTCTTGTCGAGCATCAGGATGCCCTCGTAGAAGTTCCTCAGTCCTTCGACGGTCACGGTGGCGGAAAGGATGGTGGCCATCTTTGTCCAGGAGCCGTCTGTATTTGTCGTCTCAACGATGGTGTACGTCGTATAGTTGTTTCCTTCGCCAAGCACCCTGGCCTCGGCCTCGTCCGACTTTGAAGTCACGCCCCCGTTATTCCTCTCCTCATACTGATAGGTTGCAGTATTCTTGGTCATATTCTGGTTGGTGTACTTGGCAATATAGTCGTCGAATATCTTGCCTGGCTTATACGAACTGTTCAGGTCGGAATTATACACCATCACACAAGGACTCATCAGATAGGACCCCTCGATGCTGGGCGGCGTGCTGCCGGCATAGATGGGCATGTAGGCACTCATCTTCGAGAGATACTCCACGGGAATCTCCTGGGCGATGCGCTCGTCGAACTGCTCCTCGTAGGTGGTGATGCTCTCCAGTTCGCTGTCCACGTAGGTATCGTAGCTGCCGTCGGCCTTGTACACGTTTACGCCATACGCCGTGCCATCGGTGGCGGTGGCGGCGCCTGCCGTGGGCGGGGTGAAGATGTAGACACCCTTCTGGGCGTCGTAGTTGTCCTTGACGTTACCGCCGGCACAGGCCAGCCGTCCGTCGGCCAGCAGTGTCCACGAGCCTTCCATCAGGTTGTAGCCGAAGCCTCCGGCCGAGGCGATGGTCCAGTAGCCCTCATTATAGTTGTAGCTGACGATGTAGACCGTCTGGTCGGTATTGGCACCGCTGGCGCCGATCAGGTAGAGTTCCGACTTCTTCTCGTTGACGATGACGCCGCCGCGATAGGTGATGGCCGTCGTCGTGCCGGGGAACACCTCGGGGATGTCGAGCTTGTAGCGCGACGTGCCGTCATCGGCCACGCGGGTGCGATAGAGCACATAGTCGCCGGCCGCCGTCTGCGTCAGGAAGAAGTAGCCGTCGAGTGCCGACTCGTAGCTGTCGGAAGGGCGCACGTCGGGCTTCAGCCCCAGTGGCAGGTACTCTGCCAGGTCGGTGAACACGTAGTCATCCACCTTCCCGGTCGACTCCAGGTATTCGTCGAACCGATAGGCATCCTTGCCCTCGGCCTTGCCGAAAGCGGCCTGATTGCCCGACTTGTCGTACGTTCCCCACGTCCAAATCTTGCCGCCGGCCGCAGCAAACATATAGGGATTGCTGCGCTCCTGCATGCCGCTGATGGCCCGGAACGACGTGCCGTCGAAGTAGTCCATCTTCGTGGCGTCGCCGTCGCTCCACCAGTTACCGTTCACGTAGATGTGGGTGCCCACGGCCACGGCCTTGCAGAAGGCACGCGCCACGCTCAACTCCGGGCCGGCGGTGAAGGTCTTCGTCGCGGGGTCGTAGATGTCCACCTTCGTGCTGTGGCCCACGCCGATGCGCTGCGAGAAGCCGCCGCCCACCATCACGCGGCCGTCGCTCATCTTCACCGAGAAGGCCCCGTCGTGGGGCGAGCTGATGGTCAGGTCGCGCCACTGGCCGTTCTCGTAAATCTCGGCCGTGGTGGTCAGGTCGAAGTTGGTGGTATGGCCGCCCACCACCACGAAGCCGTTGCCCGAGGGGAATATCTGGTGGCCCATACGCGCCGTCTTCATGTCGGGGGCCTTCTCATACTGTAGGTCGGCCACCACACCGACGCCATTGGCTTCCGTCGTGCCGGTGCTCACCTTGGTAGGCACCACGCGGTCGAGCACGGCCTTCGGGTAGGCGATGCTCTCGCCGTTCTTCTTGTTCACGTAGATGCCCTGTGCCCCGGCCTCCAGGGCGGCGGTGCCGAGCAGGGCTGCCGCCAGGGCCTTAAGAATCATATTTCGTTTCATCGCTTTGCTATTTTGATGGTTACACTGTCTGCTTTCACTACATACACGCCTGCCTTCAGGTCGGAGATGATGACCTCGGCGCGCCCGTCGCCGTCGGTGCTCAGCGTGCCGACCACCTGTCCTCCCACATTATAGATATAGATGGGGCTGCCGGGCTTGCAACCGGTGAACACCACGCTCTCGCCCCGTCGCTCCACGGCGGGGGCCGCCGTGGCTGCCGGGCCGGCGATGGCCGTCTCGCCGCCATTGTCGTCGAGGGTGAACTTCAGCACCTGGCCGTACTCGTAGGTGACGGTCGTCGTCGACGTGGTCACCACGTACTTACCGCCGCTGATGGTGATCTTCGGCTTCTCCACGAGGTTGTAGTAGTGCTTCTCGCTCTCGCTCAGCCAGGCGATGAGGTTGGTCGTTGAGCCCACGTTGTTGTCCTCCTTGATGGTGCCGAACTTGCTCCACTCCGGGTCGTCCTCATACTCCTTCTTCGTGCCGGCAGGCACGTGGAGCGTCTTGTCCCCCACCTTGCCCTCGGGGATGGTGCCCTTCACCTCCGGCGGTGTCGGGTAGTCGATGGTCACGTTCTTGCCGGGAATCTTGTCGAAGATGTCCTGCAGAATCTCGACCTTCCACGGCAGGCCGAGACCGGGGAACTTGCAGATGTAGATGTCGCCCTCGTCGTCGGGCGTCACGTCCTTGATGGTCACCGTCTTGTTCGTATCGTCCACCTCGAAGGTGGTGCCGTCCTGCTTCACGGTCTTCGTGCCGCCCTGCTGCTCGTCGGGCAGGGGTTCCTGCTTGTCCACCGTGCCTATCTTCGAGTCGTAGGCCAGCAGGTAGTAGCCCTGGCCGCCGTTGCGCTTCACCTCCACATAATAGGTGCCGGCCTCCAAGTCCTTCTTGGTGAAGGTGTTCATGTTCTTGTCATCACCGCCCCATTTATATTCCTGGCTCTTCAGGTCGCTGTTGTAGAGCGTGACGTAATTGAAGCCGAGGCTCCCCTCTCCCTGATAGGTGAAGGTGACGTCGCTCTTGGCTGTCAGCCTGAAGGTGTACCAGTCCACGTTATCTGTATCATTATAATAAAGATATCCCAGATGGCCGGCCACCGTTGCTCCCTTGGCGATGGGGAGTGCCTGGCTCTTGCTGTCATTAGGCTCCGCGTCGGTGGCATAGGTGCTCTGCTCGAACACGTACTGCAGCGAATAGGCCCCCTCGCCACCGTTTAGCTTCACTTCGACAAAGTATGTTCCGGGTGCTGCATCGGCCACGGTAATGGTTTCCGGCCCCGACCAGCAGTAACCTCTGCTATGCATTTCGTTCAAATTGTCCTTAGCATAAATGGTTGTATAGTTCAGGCCAAGATTATCATGCGGAGTGATAGTCAGTTTGACTGTTCCGTCTCTCGGCACATCTATCTTGAACCAGTCCACATTGTCTCTATCGCCATAATAGAGATAGCCCAGATGGCCAGTAACCGTATTGCCACGTTTTAGCTCTTGGGCATTCTGCCAGGCGTCGTTAGGCTCTGCATCGTTGGCGTAGGTCGAGGACGTTGGGGTGAAATCATACTTGAGGGTATATCCGCCTTCGCCACCGTTTAGCTTCACTTCGAGGAAATAGGTGCCTTTGGCACAGTCGTTCACCGTGAACACGCCGTTGCTTTCCTCGTTGCCTGCCCAGACGTAACCCCTGCTATGCATTTCGTTCACATTGTCCTTGGCATACAAAGTCGTATAATTCAGGCCCAGTCGTCCGTGCGCAATGACGGTCACCTTTACCGAGCCGTTTTCGGGTATGTCAATCTTGTACCAGTCCACCTTGTCTGTATCGCCATAATAGAGGTAGCCCAGATGGCCGGTTGAATTGGTGTGATTGGCAATCGCCTTGGCATTCTGCCAGGTGTCGTTAGGCTCTGCATCGTTGGCATAGGTCGAGGACATTGGCGTGAAATCATACTTGACGGTATATCCGCCTTCGCCACCATTGTGCTTCACTTCGAGGTAGTAGGTTCCTTTGGCACAGTCGTTCACCGTGAACACGCCAGCGCTTTCCTCGTTGCCTGCCCAGACGTAACCCCTACTATGCATTTCGTTCACATTGTCCTTGGCATACAAAGTCGTATAATTCAGGCCCAGTCGTCCGTGCGCAATGACAGTCACCTTCACCGAGCCGTTCTCCGGTACGTCTATCTTGTACCAGTCCACCTTGTCTGTATCGCCATAATAGAGATAGCCCAGATGGCCGGTTGAATTGGTGTGATTGACAAGATCCTTGGCATTCTGCCATGTGTCGTTAGGCTCCTGGTCATTCTTATAACTGGCCGACATGGCCTTGAAGGAATAAGAAACAGTGAACGAACCGCTACCACCATTCCACTTCACCTCGACATAATATGTGCCTGCTGCGCAGTCGGTCACGGTAAATTCACCTGTCGCCCACACATAGCCGCGCGAATGCATCTCGTTCTTGCTGTCCTTGGCATACAGGGTAGTGTAGTTCAGGCCCAGGTCGCCGCTGGGCGTCACCTTGATGGTTACGTCGCCATCCTCGGGCACCACGATCTTAAACCATTGCACGGTGACATCTTTCGACAACGACTCTGTCGAACTGCCGCCCTGCGCCAAGTCCGTAGCCGTCTGCCACGCCGTTCCCGCCAGCATCCCTATCGGCAACGCCAGCGCGCATACTAATAAAAGTAGAAGTTTTCTCATACACACAAGTTATTAATTCAGTTATGTCGGCAAAGGTAGGCATTATCTGCCAATGTGAGGTTTCATATTCAAAAAATTTGTCGTGCAAATCCGCAAACCGGCCGTGCAGATTCACAGAAAATGCCGTGCAAATTCGCAATCACGCCCGGAAACACCGATGAAATGGCGGTTTCCGCCATGAGCCAAGCCGACGACTAAACGAAAGAGCTTACAATAATTATTTTCTCTTGCCACTGTTGCCACTATGCCACTACAGCCTGACAGTCAGGCACTTACGCAGTGGCAAGAGGCTTGCAACAGTGGCAACGCGGAAAACGGGCTCGTAAACGCCTGACTATCAGCGGGAAACGATTTTAGGTTTATCCTGACATGGCACCTTCCGATGCAACGAGCCTCGAATTGTTGTACCTTTGCAGCCGAAATCAGATGTCAAACCCAAACAGAAAACGAACAATGAACATGGAAAAGGAACTACAATTCAGCGAAGTGCCCCAATGGTGGGCCATCTGCCAGAACAGCGGCTGCCCTGTGCGCGAGAAGTGCCTGCGCCACCACGCCGCCACCATCGCTCCCGACGGCACGACGCACCCGTGCGTCATCGCACAGCCCTCGGCCAGCGGCTGCCCCTATTTCGACGAGAAGCGCACGGTCAGAATCGCCAGCGGCCTCAGGGCACTCTTCAGGGGCGTGGCACCCCAGCACGGCAGACCCATGCGCCAGGAACTTATGGCCTACCTGGGCAGCAAGACCAGCAAGGGCACCTACTACCGCTACGCCCACGGCGAGCGCCTGCTCTCGCCCCGGCAGCAGGCATGGATCAGCCAACTCATGCAGCGATACGGCTATCCCGCCGGGCCGACCTACGACCGCTGCTACGACGACTTCTGCTTCAAGTGCGGCCCCAACGCCCCCGAGTACAAGCCCCTCGCCGGGTGAGTCCAACGCCCGGACCAAACCGTCCACTGGCTGGACTATACCGTCCACAGGCCGGACTCCCGAACAATAACGTACACTAAAACCCCAATCAACATGACAAGATTTACACTTATCCGAACCGACCAGCAAGGCAGCCTGCGCGTGGCCACCGTCACGGCAGAGCGCCTCTTCAAGCACATGACCAACGGCCGCAAGCCCACCCCCCACGAGGTGTACCCCGACGCAGAGCTGCAGAAAGACAGCGACGGCCGACTGGCACTGCGCCGCCACAACGGCATAGCCGTACTGACCGTGGACGGCCTGACCACCGCCGAGCAGCAGGAGGCCACCAAGCAGGCAGCCATGACACTGCCCACCACCGTGGCAGCCTTCGCCGGGGCCGACGGCCAGAGCGTGGTGATACTCGTGTGCTACGCCGTCAAGGAACAGCAGCCCGCCGACGAGAGCGTGGCCACCCTGCTGGCCTCGGCCGCCTACGAGCAGGCCGTGGTGACCTACAGCAAGGCCGTGGGGCACCCCATCCGGCAGCAGACGGCGACCGTCCGGGCACACTTCACCCGCCCCGCCGACCCCACGGCGGCCTACAATCCCGATGCCATACCCCTCGACATCAGCCGCTACGGTCTGGACACCATGCGCATCATCGACCTGCTCACCACGCGCTACCGCTTCCGCTACAACACCGTGATGGGCTACACCGAATACCGGCTGAAGGCTGACAGCAGCGACCGCTGGTGCCCCGTGGACGACCGCGTGCTGAAGAGCCTGACCATGGCGGCACGCCTATCGGGCGTCGACGCCTGGGACAACGACATACGCCGCTACGTGGAGTCGAGCCTCATACAGCCCTACAACCCCGTGCAGCAGTTCCTCCAGCGGGCCAAGAGCTGCTGGGACGGCACCACCGACCACATCGGCCGGCTGGCCGCCACCGTGCCTTGCGAGCTGACACAGTGGCCGCAGTGGTTCCGCAAGTGGCTCCTCTACATGGTGGCACAGTGGCTCGGCAAGACGCGCCGCTACGGCAACTCGGTGGCACCGCTGCTCATCTCCGGACAGGGCTACAACAAGTCCACCTTCTGCCGACAGCTGCTGCCCGAGTGCCTGCAGTGGGGCTACAACGACAACCTGCTCATCTCGGAGAAGAAACAGACGCTGCAGGCCATGTCGCAGTTCCTGCTCATCAACCTCGACGAGTTCAACCAGATCTCGCAGCAGATGCAGGAGGGCTTCCTCAAGAACGTCATCCAGCTGGCACGGGTGAAGATCAAGCGACCCTACGGCCGCCACGTGGAGGACTTCCCCCGGCTGGCCTCCTTCATCGCCACCACCAACGAGCTGTCGGTGCTGGCCGACCCCAGCGGCAACCGGCGCTTCATCGCCGTGGAGCTGACAGGCCCCATCGACCTGTCGCAGCCCATCGACTACGAGGGGCTCTACGGACAGGCGGTGACGCTCATCGAGCGCGGCGAGCAGTACTGGTTCGACGACCAGGAGGTGCGTCAGATCATAGCCCACAACCGCCAGTTCCAGACACTCTCGCCCGCCGAGCAGTACTTCCACGAGTGCTTCACACTGCCCGACGACGAGCAGGACGGCGAATGGCTGTCGGCAGCAGCCATCTACGACGAGCTGCGCCGGCGCAGCGGCAACGGTCTAAGGGCCAACGGTCTGAAACTCTTCGGCCGCGTGCTGTCGAACATGGAGGGGCTGCAGCGCCGCCGCGTGGCCTACGGCACCCAGTACTTCGTAGCCCGCCGCCTGCCGATGCCCGCATAGGCCGCTCTTGCCACTATTGCCACTACTGATGCCACTATTGCCACTGTTGATGCCACCGTGCAACCGCCTGACAGTCAGGCACATTTGCAACAGTGGCATTAGTGGCATCACAAAAATTCACACCGGTGGCCGAAGCCACGTACCCCGCCCCCCCCCTGTTTCAATGACTCATTGCCGGGGGGCAAAGGTTATGCTTTTATTCGAAACCATCAAATCCTATACATACAATTTATCGGGCTTACCGCCATATCGGTTCCTTTCGCCAGTCTCCCGTGAATCCGTATTTGTAATAAGGTATGTTTGTATTGCTGTCAATCAGGGCAAGCAGTTTCACTTTTATCTGAAAGCGTCCAAATACCATAGTCCGCTACCTTTTGCCTGTGACAGATGGTTGATAATCTTAGCCCTCAGCGCCACCTCTATAATCTCAATGGCATCAAAGAGAATTAGACGTAGGCTGCGGTCAAAGTTATATCGGGCAATCACATCTTCGAAAGAAGCACCTTCCTTGAAAGCGTGTTCTGTGACCCCATCCCTCATATCCGTCCAATAGTATTTCAGACGGAAGTAACTGATGTGCGTTAGGCACTGCTTAGCAGCCTCTTCATTGCCGAACGCCATACCCTTTGAACGGAGCCAGGCGGATTTGTTCTTCTATCGTTCGTGGCTTCTGATTGCTCATTGCTGTCTATATAAAATAAGGTGACCCGCCAGCAGATCTACGGGATGCCGACGGGTTCTGTTATCGTTCGATTCGGACTGCCTTATCCGAGAATCTCTCTTAATTTCGGGTGCAAATATAATGCTTTTTCTCGAAAAATACAACATTTAGATAACTTTTTTATTAAGGCAGTGCTAAATATGGCATTTTTTTTATAATTTTGCAGCGTTCTTTGGAACAAAAGACATATTCGGCTCTACATTCCCCATCACCACCTCGGACAAAAAGAGCCAAACTACAACAAATGAGCGTCAGCGCATAGTGCGCAGGCGTTTCGACGGTTGTAGTGGCTTGTGGTGAGCTGGGAATGCATGGGAATGTCCTGCGCATTTTGGTTGATAGAATTTAAAACATAAAGCAACATAGAAGTGTGAAGAAGTGGCAAATCATTAAATTCAACGAAGTAAAAACGATACTCCATATGTGACAACAAAAGATTTCAAGATTGACAGCTAATTAAACAGTATAATTATGATTACCGACCAACTGACAAATACAATCTACTTTTCTCACATGCTTGAACAAGTGTGTCCTGATTTGTATCGTTCAATATCCGCCTTGAAAGAAAAAGGTTATCCAATAGAATTTTTCCAAGGTGCAAGAGATATTTGGGCGCGTGATTATATGCCGATACAGGTTGCTCTAAACAAGTTTGTGGCGTTCAAATATCTCCCAGACTATCTTCTAAATCCGAAGTATAGAGATTTACTAACAGAAAACGCTGCTGATATTGCTCGCAAAATTGTAGGCGATAAAGCCGAGGTGATAGACACAGATATAATTGTTGATGGCGGAAACGTAATCAAGTGCGATAATGCCGTTATCATGGTTGACAAAGTAATTCAGGCTAATCCTCACTATTCTGCCAGCAAACTTCTTGCAGAATTGACTCGATTGTTCGGCTGCGAAGTTTTCCTCATACCTTGGGATGATGAAGAAGGCATATATGGTCATTCTGATGGAGTCGTAAGATACTTGTCTGAAGGTAATCTTCTTTTTACAAAATATCCTGACCCCAAATATATGAAACAGTGTCAATCTATGTTGAAGACTCATTTCAACAAAATGCACAATTTCTGGATGCCTTCGGGTGGAGCCAAATGTCGTGAACGATTCCAATGGGCTTACATCAACTATATCCGCACAAAGGACTATATCTTCATGCCTGCACTATCCAAGAATGCGGATTGCATAGAAGACACGACGGTTCGCCGCCAGTTTGAACTTCGTTTCCCAGAGTACCCAAAGGAGAATATAATCACTATATACGCACTTGAAGCTCTCAAACAAGAAGGAGGACTCCATTGCTGTTCTTGGAATATTCTCAAATAACATTACGATTAATGAAACAGCATACAAGCCATAATATAATATGTTTAGAAGCGGAATGGGAATATAGCGAGCAAAACCCGAAAAACCACTTTAGCCTTAACACCTTGCCAATGCTTAATTGGTTAAAAGAGGCATACGATTGTGAGGTGATATATAGAAGATTTAGAACAAAGTATGACCTGAAGTTCTATCTTGACTACTTTCGTACTCATGCAAAAGGTGATGATGAGGAGGAAAACTTCAACAAGTATGATATTATATATTTCGCCTGTCATGGTGAAAAGAAAAGCTTGTGGATTGAAGGACAATCGGTACCCCTCACTACTTTAAGAAAGTGGGCAAATGGCTTTTTCAAAAATAAGGTCATTCATTTTGGGTCTTGTAGAACAATGTCTAATAAAATCGACTCAAAACACTTCAAAAGAGAGTGCCAGGCCTTAATGGTGAGTGGTTATCAAAAATCTGTACCAGCGATGGATTCAAGCATAGCAGACATTGCGATAATGAACGATTTGCTTTCTCAGGAAGAAATTGAAGTCGAAAGATATACAGACAGAGATAGTAAGTTCTACCAGAAGTATGAATCGCTTTTAAACGACCTAGATTTCCATGCATGTTAATTGTTGAACAAATAAACTTGTAAGTATGAAAAGAATATTTATCTTATTGTTGGTGTGCGTTTTAAATGCTGCCACGTTCGCACAATCAGTAGATGAAGCTGTGTATTGTACTGAAGTAACCTATGAAATAAAGAGCTATAAAGGCAACTCATATACCCCGCTCATGTATCTTTGTCAGGATACCAAGACAAAAGAGTATTATCATCTATCAAATTATGAAGATTACTCCGATTCCTGCCTTGTCTTCTACTTGGGCTCTCTTGATAATACAAAAGTCATATACAAGAAAATTAATGAGTATATAATTAGCGGCGACTCCACTTTGAATGCAACAATAAGCGATGCAAAAAATAGGAATTTCAAGCTACTGGCGCCTCAGGAAGAAAAACGAATTGGTACATTTGTAATAATACAAGAAGAGGGGGCTGATAAATGGGGCATTATATCAAAGAACCACATTCGCAATTTTACTAGAGTTTTTCCCGAAGACTGAGATTCACTTTATCAATATTGACTTCAAAACAAGCGAATCCACTGCTTTTTAGCTGACAAGAAATCAAGGGGTCGGAGAATGTGATCATTTTCTCCGACCCCTTGATTTTTAAGACTGACTAAGGCATTATTCCTGCATAGAATAAGGAAAATATCACAAAAGAGATGTATTATTTGTTGGAAAAGGAAAACGTCATTATAGTCTCAATCCGAAACGATAGTTTTTGGAGGAGGAGTAGGGTAAGGTTTAGAATTAATTGTGCAGGATACAATGAAGCAAAAAGATATCTGAGATAGCTTGTAAAAATACGAACAAGACTTGTATGATAAAGAAAGTCTTGTTCGTATTCTTTTGGACCGTTAAACTTAGATGTTTGCTCTTATATACTCAATATCGGTTGTAAAAGACATTATTCTTATCTAAATTCTGATGCCTCTTTTCAGCTCCTGTCCAAAGCCAAACTGTTCTCTAAACCATTGCATAATAGGCATCTGATTGATATGCAGGAACAGATTACGCTTCTCGTCTCTAATCACTTGAGCTGAAACATTATTGGCAAGGGCATTTCGCCTGTACTCATTGGAGTGAAGCCAACCACTATATTTGATGGCGTGACCATGTATCAGTTTATCCGTCTGTTCTTCACTGAAACCACATTGCAGACATTCACGTTCCATATTTAGAAAATGCTTGAAACTTGGGAACCATCTGTAAGCCTTGTCTAAAATACGCTTCAAGTTGCTCACCTCGTGTTGGTGCTGCTCATTGGTGCGATTGAGTTCCCTTGCGTGGTTGTCCTTCATCTTCTGTATATCGGCGTGGAGCCTTTCAATCTGCTCATTCAAATCTTCAACCTCCCTATGCAGTTGGGCATTCTCTTTCTCTAATCGACTTACCTTGTTACCGCCAAGAAGAGAATTCACTCCATTGAGTACACTGGTGGCAGTCTTCGTAGCGGAGTTCTTCAGTTCTTCCGTCTTAGCCTCTGCCTTGATGCGGGCAAGGTCTTTCTTTGCCTGTTCTGCCTCGGCTATCACCAGTCTTGCCTTTTCCTGTTCTTCCAGCAGTTGGGTGATGTTCGCCTGTAAGTCCTCGCCCTGTGCAATAAGGCTGCGGTAATACTCATGCGTGGATATGTGCTGCGCCTCCGAGCCTTTGATGCCTCTTTGTAGTCCGTATGCTGCCATCTGCTCAGCGTAGGTATCCTGATAGCGTATCAGGTTAGCACGGTTCATCACCTCGTCGGCACACAGACGGGGTGCAGGTGCTTTCGTCCTGTATCTCTTCTTGACGGTCTGCTCTTTCTTCTGTTTCTTGCGCTCCGTCTGCACGATGGGGACGATGGTAGCATGGATATGCGGTGTTTCCTCATCCATGTGCAGCACGGCTGATACCACATTGTCTGCTCCGTAGGTCTTACGAAGCCAGTCAAGGTTATCTTGGCACCATTCATCGAGCCTGCCCGTCTGCTCTATCTGCTCCATGTCGGCATGGGTGCCAGTGAGCACAATGCGGATGGCCTGTACCTGGTTCTTGCCTATCTTGCGTTTTAGCCCTGCCGTATCAAGGCGGTGCTGGATGGCTGCCGTTCGGTTACGGACACCCTCGGGAACTGGATAAGTTCTCGGTTGAGGTGCGTCCTTGTCGGGTCAGCATTCTTTGGCTGCATGGTTCTCTCGATGTGGGCAGACATGCCGCTGTCCGCTCCTTTTGCTTTCTCTAAGTGTAATACTGCGTATCCCATTCGCTTGTTTAGATTTATTCGTTTGACATTTCGTTTCGTTGGTCTCTTGTCTCTGTCTGTGTTCGGCTTATGCTGACGGTCTTGGCAGGGTGTCCAAAGGGATGCAACACCTCGGCCTATTGGGGATTTTTAGCACTAACTTGTTTGTGCGGCTCGAAAAATCCCCTAATAGGCTACGGTATTTCCCGCCTCGTGGAAATATCCGTACCTGCGCCAGCATCAAGTCCGTCGTATATTGCAGAACAGTGTGCCTCGTCCTCTGTGAGACGATGTTTCCTCTTTTTGACTGTAGGGAAGTTGCAATGGACGGATGGACTAAAGGAGGGATAGACGTTGTGTGTTGGAGCGTTCCATCGTTCCAACACACTATCTATCCTCCTAAAAGTCCGTCCTTATTCTCTCTGCCGCTATTGCTGCTAATTCCCTTTCCCTGTTGTTGCTGTCAGAATCACCTCAAATGGCTTGTAGTCACGGCTGATACGCTCCATCAATTCCCTGCGGACTGCCCTTGCCTGATAGGAATTAAGTCGGAAGGCAAGCAAAAGAACGACCTCCATATTATATACGGTGACATACAAGTTGTCTCTCTTCTTGATTGTCCGCTCTGCCTCATAGGACTTTATCAGTTCTTCTTTGTAGAGGGCTTTGATGGCATTCCTCAGTTTGGGAATGAATACTCCGAACAAGTCCACCATCTCGGACTCGCTCATCCAAATCTCCCCACTTGGTATAGTCAGTTCTGTATACCCGCTTACTCACTCCACTTAATGATGTTTCTTTCTTCCATGCGTCTATGCTCTTTTGTTGTTACTAAATGACAGGTTTAACTTATTACCCAACATGGTCAGGTCATTGTCTAACTTCTGCGTGGTGATGCGGGCATATATCTGGGTGGTAACGATGTTCGTATGTCCCAATACTCGACTTACACTCTCTATGGGCATGCCATTGGTTAAAGCCATGGTGGCAAATCCATGGCGAGCGCAGTGAGCCGAAATTGGCTTGTCAATGCCACACTCTTTCATTACTGGCTTCAACTTCTTGCATACGTTCCAGTAGTTGACTTCGCCGAAAACGGATTTGGGATTCTCCTTCGGAAAGTCACGGTAGCGATTGATAATCTGTAAGGGAACAGCCAGCAGTTTCACCTGATAGGGTACACCTGTCTTATGACGCTTGCCGACAATCCATTTCTCACCATTCACCTCCACGATGTTGTCCGTTGTCAGTTCCTTCAAGTCCACAAACGAGAGAGCGGTGAAGTTCATGAACACGAAGAGGTCACGGACGAAGGCGAGACTGGCATCTTCAAACTCATGCGCCATTACCGTCTTCGGTTCCTCTTCTGTCAGAAAAGTACGCTCCTTGCACTTGGGACTGATATGAAACTGAGCAAACACGTTGCGCTGTATCTTGCCGTTGTCATGGGCACGGCCTACGACTCCTTTCAAATGCATACATGTCAACCAGATGGTGGAACTGGCCAGACCTCGGTCATTGCTGAGATAGACGGCAAACTCCTTGATGAAATCTGGTGTCAGTTCCTGCATGGATATGTCATTGCGACGGAAATTCATCTGAAGGAAATCTGCCACATAGTTTCTCGACCTCACTTGCAGTTTGTATGTTCCCAAAGCCCTGTCCTTGCCTACGCCCCTTTTCAGACTGGCAATGTCCTTATCGAATGCGCCCAGCAGGGTTTCGTATTCACTGCCGAAACCTTGATAGGCATTGCGCACCATCTCAGCCGTGACGAATGCCTCACGGTCTGACAAGTGTTGGTAGTGCTTGATGATCTGTGCCTTGATGTTGTCAAGGTCACGGTTCAGGTCAAGTGCTTCCCTGCTTCTGCCCTTGGCACAGTTACCCTTCGCGTCCCACAACGATAATGGGATGCTCCGCTTGCAACTGAACTGGCTCTGTGTTCCGTTGATGGTGATTCTGCCCATCACTGGCACGATGCCGTTCTTTACCTTACTCTTGTTCGCATAGAACAATACCGAAAAAGTGCTTCTACTCATCTTCTAATTCCTTTTAAAATTCGGGCTGCAAAAGTAATACCATTCTGGGAATAAATTGCTATGCAAATCACGGCAGATTTAGGAAAGAAAAACGCAGAATGTGAAAACGGTTCGAACTGCCGGGAAATGCCTTGATTTGCACAGACCGTCAAGAAAGTTTAACTATCCGACATGAGGCAATCTGGGTTACGAATAAGAAACCTAATTCGTTCCGCAATCCGCCTTGATTTGCGTAGTGGCATCTTGCGGACTTTCCTCAATTTTCCTCTAAATGCCTTTATTTATGGGCTGAACTGCGTTAATCATCCAAAAATGCTTTCGTATGTCAGCATTATTTTGTATATTTGCACGCAAAATCGGAAAGCTATGGCAGAGAAGAGAGGTTACGGCATAGGCCTGCAGTGGTTCCCCGACTTCATCAAGCGCGGGGCCATCTATGTGGACAAGACGGAGTACGTCTACAAGATGGCGCATTCGAATGCGAAGAATTTCTTCCTGAGCCGCCCCAGGCGGTTCGGCAAGTCACTCTTAGTGAGCACCCTCGAAGCCTACTTCAGCGGGCGCAGGGAGCTGTTCAAGGGGCTGGCCATCGACAGTCTGGAGAAGGAATGGGTGGAATATCCCGTCATCCACCTCGACCTGAGCAGCGGCAAGTACTACGAGCTGGCGCGGCTCCACGGCACCATCAGCAATATGCTAAGGCATGAAGAGGAGAAATGGAACATCGCCAATGTGGAAGACCCCTATAATTATGATGCGCGCCTGAGCAACCTTATTCTGGCTGCTTACAAACAGACAGGCCGCGAGGTGGTGGTGCTCATCGACGAGTACGACGCGCCGATGCTCGACAGCATCGCCAAGCCCGACCTGCAGGACCAGATACGCGACCGCATCCGCAACCTGTTCTCACCGCTGAAGGCACAGGCGCAGTACCTCCGCTTCGTGTTCCTGACAGGCATCTCGAAGTTCTCGCAGCTATCAGTGTTCAGCGAGCTGAACAATCTGAACATCCTGACCTTCGACCCCGAGTACGAAGGCTGCTGCGGCATCACCGAGGAGGAGCTGCTGACACAGCTGAAGCCCGACATCGAGTGGCTCAGCGAGGCATCGGGGCTATATGGTGGCAAGAAGTTGGACTACGACGAGACGGTGGCTGCCCTGAAGCGGAAGTACGACGGATACCACTTCTCCAGAAGAATGACCGACATCTACAATCCCTGGAGCCTGTTCTACGCCTTCGATACCGGTGAAATCGGCAATTACTGGTTCTCTACCGGCACCCCCTCCTCGCTCATCAACCTGATGCGGGTAAAGCAGTTCAACATGCCCGAGCTGGAGAACATTGAGACCAATATGGCCCAGTTTGATGCACCCACCGAGCGCATCAGCGACCCGGTGCCCGTGCTCTTCCAGAGCGGCTACCTGACCATCAAAGGCTACAACCCTGACAGCGGCCGCTATCTGCTGGGCTTCCCCAATGAGGAGGTATACAGGGGATTTGCCGACTCGCTCTACAACTACTATGCTCCTGACTACATCGGCAGCAGCTACCGCATGGATGGTGTCATGTGGGACCTGCGCCTGAAGAAGATCACCTTCGAGCAGTTCCTCGAGGCCGTTCGCAAGTGGTACGCGGGCATACCATACTCCATCACCAGCCAGAACCAGAACGAGCAGTTCTACCAGTCGCTCTTCTACTCGCTGATGGTGGGCGTGGGGGCGGACGTGCATGCCGAGGAGCAGACCAGCGACGGGCGGATGGACATCTCGCTGAAGATGCAGGATGCCATCTACATCCTGGAGTTCAAGTACGACAAGACCACCGAGGAGGCCATGGAGCAGATCTGCCGCAAGGACTATGCCGTGCGCTTCGCCGCCGACCCGCGCCCCGTGTACGCCGTGGCCCTGAACATCGATGCCCGGCGGCGCACCATCGAGGGCTACGAGATAACCCAACTAACATAACGACGGCCGACGGCTCTGTATGCTTTTCTTGAGTCTCAGAAGAAACATTCACCTTTGCACCCGATGATACAGTCGATACTTACCACCCTGCCGATGCTGGTGTGCGCCATACTCACGACACTGCTCGCCCTGAGCCTCTACAGAGACCAGGACGGGCCGCGCTGCCGCCTGTTGGTGTTCATGGCTGCGGCCACCCTGCTCTACACGGCCCACTGCATCTACTTCAACGGCCTGCGGCAGGCCATACCCTTCAGCGACACCGTATACTGCTTCTGCAACCCGGCAGTCTTTCCACTATACTATATCTATATAGAAGAGCTGACGCAACGCCACCCCGACCGCCGGTGGCAGGCACTGCTGCTGGTGCCCGCCGGGCTGTGCTCACTGACGGTGGGCACGCTCTACCTGCTGATGAGCCCGACGGAGACGGCGACGTTCGTCAGCCACTACCTGTACCACGACGAGTACGCCGCGCTCAGCGGACTGGCCTGGTGGCAGGGTGCGGCCCACCTGATGGTGAAAATCGTGTTCGCCCTGGAGATACCGCCCGTCCTCATACTGGGCTGGCGGCACATCACGCACTACAACCTGATCGTGGAGCAGAACTACTCCGACACCGACGACAAGACGCTCTCGCCCATCAAGTCGCTGCTGGTGCTCTTCGTCATAACCTCGGCAGTGTCGTTCGCCTGCAACGTCATCGGGCGCTACCGCTTCGCCGACTCCCTGTGGCTGCTGGCCGTGCCGTCGGTCACCTTCTCGCTGCTCATCCTGCTCATCGGCCACATCGGCCTGCAGCAGCGCTTCCACATCAGGAACATGGACGAGAATGCCGAAGAGCTGTCGCCCGCCGTGGTACAACCGCAAAGCGAGGGGCAGGGCTGGCTGCGCGAGGGTCTGCGGCAGCTGATGGAGTCGGAGCATATCTACCTGCAGCCCAACCTGAAGCTGGAGGACCTGGCGCGGCGGCTGAACACCAACCGTGCCTACATCTACAACGTGATCAATGTGGAGAACGGCGTATCGTTCTCCGAGTTCATCAACCGCCGCCGCATCGAGCATGCCGCCCAGCAAATCCAGCAGAACCCGAAGGCGCTGCTGTCAGACGTGGCAACGATGTCGGGCTTCGCCTCGCCGAGTGCCTTCTACCGCAACTTCAAGCAGTTCATGGGCTGCACGCCCAGTGAGTACCAGGCGAGATTTGATGTTTGAGATTTGAGATTTATGAAAGGATATATCATGCGGATGAAGGCCTTCGTGGAGAGGCCGTTCTTCAGCGACAACCGCACGCTGCTGGGGCTGTGGCTGCTACTGGCGGTGATCGGGGCCGTGGCGAAGCTGCACAGCTGCAACAACTTCCTGGTGTTCCGGGGAGCCTTCTGGCATACGTGGAACCAGCTGTCGCTCTATGCCCCCTACCCCGCCGAGTATAACGACACGTTCTACTACGGCCCGGTGTTCTCGCTGCTCATCGCGCCCTTCGCCGTCACGCCGCCGTTCGTGGGGCTGCTGCTGTGGCTGCTGCTGCTCACGCTGGCCCTCTGGCTGGCCGTGCGCCACTCGGAGTTCACGCACCGACAGCAGGTGTTCATCTGGTGGTTCTGTGCCCACGAGCTGCTCACGGCACTCTACATGCAGCAGTTCAACATCGCCATCGCCGCCATCATCCTCGCGTCCTACTACCTCATCCGGCGCGAGAAGGACTTCTGGGCGGCCTTCGCCATCATGCTCGGCACGATGGTGAAGCTCTACGGCATCGTGGGGCTGGCGTTCCTGTTCTTCTCGCGCCATCGGGCGAGGCTGTTGGCGTCGTGCCTCTTCTGGGGGGCGGTGATGTTCGTTGCGCCGATGCTCATCAGCAGCCCGGAGTACGTCATCGGGCAGTATCAGGAGTGGCTGGCGGCCCTGACCTCGAAGAACGGTGAGAACATCGGCTCGATAGCGCAGAACATCTCCACCTTGGGCCTCTTCCGCCGCATCAGCGGCAACACGGCGTACAGCGACCTGTGGATCATCGGGCCCGCCCTGCTGATGTTCGCCATCCCCTACCTGCGCGTCGGCCAGTACCGGCACAAGGGCTTCAGGCAGACGCTGCTGGCATCGGTGCTGATGTTCACCGTGCTATTCAGCACCGGATCGGAGTCGAGCGGCTACATCATCGCACTGGTGGGCGTGGTCGTCTGGTACACGGCGGCACCCTGGCAGCGCAGCCGGTGGGACGTCGGACTGATGGTGTTCGCCTTCGTGCTGACGAGCCTCTCGCCGAGCGACCTCTTCCCGGCCTATCTGCGCCGCGAGTGGGTGCAGCCCTACGCGCTGAAGGCCCTGCCCGTGACGCTCATCTGGCTGAAGCTGTGCTACGAGATGTGCTTCCGGGAGTACGCGCCCGAAAATCACCAAATAGCAAAATCGTAAATAAATAGTAAATCGTAAATAAATAGAATCGTAAATAACAGAGGTGAAAAAGATTACGCTATTGATTCCGTGCTACAATGAGGAGGCATCGCTGCCTGCCCTCTACGATGCGCTGCGCCAACTGATGGACCAGCAGAAGGACTATGAGTGGGAGGTGCTGATGGTGAACGACGGCAGCCGCGACCACACCATCGACATCATCCGGCAGCTCAGGGCCCGCGACGGGCGCATCTGCTACATCGACCTGTCGCGCAACTTCGGCAAGGAGAACGCCATGCTCGCCGGTTTCGACTACGCCACGGGCGACTGCATGGTGATCATGGACGCCGACCTGCAGCACCCGCCGCACGTCATTCCCGAGATGCTACGCTACTGGGAGGAGGGCTACGAGGACGTCTACGCCAAGCGCATCACCCGAGGGCGGGAGAGCTGGCTGCGGCGGCGGCTGTCGCTGCTATACTACCACCTGCTGCAGAAGACCACGCGCGTGGAGATACTGGAGAACGTGGGCGACTTCCGTCTGCTCGACCGCAAGTGCATCGACGCGCTGAAACGGCTGCGCGAGACGGAGCGCTACACCAAGGGCATGTACTGCTGGGTGGGATTCCGCAAGCACGAGGTGCTCTTCGAGCAGGGCGACCGCGTGGCCGGCGAGTCGTCGTTCAATTTCCTCCGACTGCTGAGCCTGGCCATGGAGGGCATCACCTCGTTCACCACGGCCCCGCTGCGGCTGGCCACCATCCTGGGGCTCATCGTGTCGGCGGTGGCCTTCTCGTTTATGGTCTACGTGCTCGTCACCACACTCATCTGGGGTGACCCCGTGCAGGGCTACCCCACGCTGATGACGGTCATCCTGTTCCTCGGTGGCGTGCAGCTGCTCTCGCTCGGCATCATCGGCGAGTACCTGGGCCGCATCTTCCACGAGACGAAGGGCCGACCCGTCTACATCGCCCGCGAAGTGGCCATGAGTCAGCAAAGCCCAGGCCCCGAGCAGGAGAACTGAGCTGCACTATTTTCTTGCCGAAAAATTTGGAGTATTCAGAATTAGTTCGTATCTTTGCACCGGCGTATTGGTACGCAGGTGTCTCACCTGCGGAGAAGCCGCTACAAAAATGTCTAACGCTTAAAATCAAAGTATTATGCAAAAACAGAATGAGACAAAGAAAGGAGAAGCGAAAGTGAAAGGTAAGTATCTGAACCCGAAGGCCGACCTGACGTTCAAACTGGTGTTTGGCGAACACAAGGACCTGACGATGAGTTTTCTCAACGCCCTGCTGCCGTTAGCAGAGGATGCCCCCATCACCAGCATCGAGTATGAGACGCCGGAGATGTCACCGGAGCGGGATGGCGGCAAGAACAGCGTGGTGGACGTGCGCTGCACCGACGCCCGTGGCCGCCATTTCATCGTAGAGATGCAGATGAGCTGGCACGAGGAGTTCAAGAAGCGTATCATTATGAACGCCTCGAAGGCCATCGTCAAGCAGGTGGGCACGGCGGAGGTGTTCACTAAGATTCAGCCCGTCTATTCGCTGAACCTGCTGAACGACAAGCGTTTCCAGCCAGACGCCGATGACTTCTACCACGACTACGCCATCCTGAACGTGGACCACCCCGAGCGCAGCCTCGACTATCTGCGCTTCGTATTCGTGGAACTGCCCAAGTTCAAGCCGCGCAACATACTTGAGAAGAAAATGGCGGTGCTGTGGCTCCGCTTCCTGACGGAGATCAACGAGATGACCGACGAGGTGCCCGCCGAGCTGATGGAGAACGAGCAGATACGCAAGGCCCTGAGCATCGTGGAGAAGTCGGCCATGACCGAGAATCAGCTCTACAACTACGAACGGTTCTGGGATCAGGTGAACCGTGAGCTTGTCCTCGCCGAGGGCAACTTCAACGACGGACTGGTCAAAGGCAGGGCTGAGGGAGAAGCTAAGGGAAAGGCAGAAGGGATAGCAGAAGGGATAGCAGAAGGTGAAATCAGAAAAAATCTGGAGAACGCCCGCAAGATGAAGTCCAAGGGCTATCCTGCGGATGACATCGCCGAAATCACAGGCCTCACGCGCGAGGAGATTGAGAATTTGTAAAGCGGTGGCGCAGGGGTGCAGGCGTATAGTCGCGGGTGTACATTTCCCAGCACAGCTTCAGCCAGACGATGGTCACCGGCAGGGCCTTCAGGGCGTAGGGCTGTATCAGTCCGCGATAGACGGCCTTGGGGAAAAGGTCTCCCGGCGAGAGGCTGCTGATGATGAACACGAAGACCATCAGGGCGACATCCCTGCGCGACCGCTGCCACGGGGCGCAGCAGTACCACAGGGCCACGCCCACGAAGGCTATGATATAGGTGCTGTTCTCCGAGCCGGTGCTGAAGAGCACGGTGAACATGAGCACCGAGGCGAGCAGCGTCTGGCGGAAGGCCACATTCCTGTACTGCCCGACGCGCAGGTAAGGCAGGCCGAAGGCTATCAGGCCGGGGATGATGAGCCACAGGTCGCTGTAGGTGACTATCTGCGTGGTGCGGCGCACCATGCCGAGCAGCGAGATGTTCGTAGAGAGGTCGGCCATGTTGCCCGCCAGCACGTTGATGTTGTCCTGGTTCTTCTCCACTAATGCCACGTACCACTCATAATACTGCTGGATGATATACTCCGGCGAGGCCACGGCCATCGGGGCCACGAACATCACCGCGCCCCAAAAGAGGCAGGAGAGGAGCAGCCGCGGCTTGTTCTTCGAGAAGAACAGGAAGGCCAGCCCCACGATGCCGTAGAGCTTGATCATCGTGCCGAGCATGATGAAGAAGGCCGCCCAAAAGTCGTGGCGCCGCTCAATCATGGTGAACGTGAGCAGCACCCCGGCGGCTATTGCCACATTGTACTGCTGCAGGAAGAGGGCGTTGAGCAGCTCGTGGGTGCAGAACCAGTAGACGAACATCTGCTGATACTTCGTAAGGTCGGAGCGGCGCACGGCTACGTAGAGGAACAGCGAGAGGAACGTCATCCAGCAGAACATACCCACGTAGCGCTGCATCCAGGCGAAGGGGGCTATCACCAAGGCGAAGAAGGGGCCATAGTGGTTCATGTCGTCGTACTCCGCCGGATAGTGGTCGAACAGGGGCAGCTCGGCGATGGTGTGATACCACACGCCGATGAAAATGCGGTAGTTGCCGTCGCTGTTGTACGACTTGGTGATGGCCACCACGAGGCACATCACCACCCAGATGACGAGGATTGTGCGGTAGTCGCTGAAGAACGGCTTCTTCAGCATGCCGGCCACCCAGTCTCGGCAGTCTCTCAGTATATTGCTCATTTTCTCCATAAGTGTCTCAGGGCTGCAAAGGTACGAACTTCTTTCCTTCCCTCCAAATTATTCCGGGAGAATTTGTACGGTTCGCATATTATTACTACCTTTGCAGCATGATTATCGGATATGACGCGAAACGGATCGTCAGGAACGGCACCGGCCTGGGCAGCTACGGGCGCACACTGGTCAACGACCTGGCCCGCCACGATGACCTGGACATGCACCTCTATGCCCCCGACGAGGGGCGTGATGAGCTGCGCACACAGGTTTCGCCCGGTGCAAACTGGCACTTTGCCCGTAGTGCATCCGGACTTTACCGCCGGCTGCCCTCAGGACTCTGGCGCACCTTCGGCATCGTCGGCGACCTGAAGCGTGACGGCATACAGCTCTATCACGGCCTCTCCGGCGAGCTGCCCGTCGGCATACGGAGGAGCGGCATCAAGAGCGTGGTCACCATCCACGACCTCATCTTCCTCCGCCACCCGGAGTACTACCACTGGGCAGACACGAAGATCTATGCCTGGAAGTTCCGTCAGGCCATCCGCGAGGCCGACCACATCATCGCCATCAGCGAGTGTACCCGCCGCGACATCATCGAGCTGGGCGGTGTCGACCCTGCCCGCATCTCCCTTATCTACCAGAGCTGTGCGCCACGCTTTAAGAATGAAGAATTAAGAATGAAGAATGAAGAATTTGCTGCTGCCCTCCCAACTGCGGCGGCAGAGAAGCCAACTGCGGCAGCGGGGGAGGAAACTTCGGCGGCAGCAAATTCTTCACTCTTCATTCTTCATTCTTCATTTAAAAGATACATCCTCAGCGTGGGCAGCATTGAGGAGCGGAAGAATATCCTGCTGGCCGTCAAGGCCCTGCACTGGCTGCCCGAAGATGTAGGCCTCGTCATCGCGGGGCGCTATACGAAGTACACCGACGTAGTTCGCCGGTACACAGAGGAAAGCGGCCTCGCTCCGCGCGTCCAGATTCTGCATGGCATCACCGACGAGGAGCTGCCCGCCCTCTATGCCGGAGCGGAGGCCTTCGTCTATCCCTCGCGCTACGAGGGCTTCGGCATCCCCATCATCGAGGCCATCAGCAGCGGACTGCCCGTGGTGGCCTGCACGGGGTCGTGCTTAGAGGAGGCCGGAGGGCCCGACTCGCTCTACGTCGGCCCTGACGATGCCGAGGCGATGGCAGCTGCCTTGCGGCAGGTGCTGCGCGGTGCCGATGGTCGCGAGGAGCGCATCCGTCGCAGCCGTGAGTATATCAGGAGATTCGAGGGCCGCGACGTGGCCGGGCAGGTCATCGACCTCTACCGCAGCCTGCTTTAGAACTTCCACCTCACCTGTAGGTCCAGTTCCGACAGCGACGAGCCGTCTACCTGCTGATAGCTGCTGCCGATGACGCTGCGGTCGTGATACTTCGTCAGCCCCCACTTGGCCGTCAGCGACAGCCGCTTGCCGACGGCAGTCCTCGCCATCAGCCACGCACGCAGGCCCCGGCCCTGGAACTGGCTCATCGCGTAGGTATAGAGCGGTCCCCGCTCATACAGATATACCCGGCTGTCGTAGCCGTCGGTAGAGAAATACCCCAGTCCGCCGTTCAGCCGCAGCCAGCGGTAGCTGTAGCCCAGCGACTGGCTCACCATCCACCCACGTTCGCGCTCCCTGAAGTCGATATAGTTCAGGTCGAGCTGCGTACGGCTCGACAAGGAACCGTCGTAGTCGAGCGTCAGCCGCCAACGGTGCTCGTTCCTCGGGATGAGGGCCGTCTGGTCGGCGTTGTCACGCTGTCGGCGCCGCAGCCGATAGCGTCCGCCCAGCGTCCACCCCCGACTGCTGTAGCTCAGCTGTAGCAGGTGGTCCCAGGCATACGACGATAGCGATACCTGATACTTGGCCCATGGCGCGTAGGCATAGTCGGTGTATGCCATCAGCTTCAGTCGCGGCGAGGGTTGCCAGCTGAGTCCCACGTAGAGACCGCTCTCGTTCTGCGTGCTGCCCCCGTCGCTGAAGCTCCGTGCGTAGAGAGCCGTGTAGCGGTAGCTGTAGAACCGTTGCAGGGCCATCAGGCTCAGTCCGTTGCCAAGCTGCAGACTCAGGCTGTTGATGGTGGCCAGTGCCCCGTGGCCGTTGACAGCCGTCTCTCCACTCAGGCTCCAACGATGGTTCGTGTAGCCGTAGTCGATGCTGGCGTTCACGAAGTCGGAACCCTGGGCGTAATGCTGGCGGTAGAGGATGGCGGTGTTGGGGCTCAGCCGCCTGTCCAGGTGTGTATAGACAGCGTTCAGCCCAAGGTGCAGCCCGTAACGGCAGTATCGCAGCGAACCGCCTGCGGTGGCGTTCTTCAGATTGTGCTTCTTGGCCATCTCGCTCTCCGTGCGGTGATAGCCAGAGGTGACAATGGTGGCTGCCGAGCTGTCTTTGTTGAGGGTAGCGTCCATAGCCCGATAAGAGGCAAAAGCCGTCAGCGACAGGCTCTTTCCGAGTCCGAACGTAATCCCAGCCCCCTGCAGATAGCTGGCTTCCGAACGCGAGGAGTGGGCACGCAGGGTAGTGGTAGACCGCCCCAGATTCTGCAACATCGCCACCTTGCCCAGCGAGAAGCTGCTGTTCATCACCAGTCCCATGCCCATCTGGGCACGGTAGCGACCGGCCACCAGTGTCTCCACCCGTCCCAGCCGACGGAGCTGTAGATAGGGCGAATAGTAGTCGTAGCCTGCCTTGTTCCGGTGGGCGAAGAATGGTTCTCCGGCATCCTGCGAAGCCACCAGTCCCAGTTTCACCTCGTCGCCATAGCCGAACTGATAGCGCAGCCAGTGGCGATAGGGATAGCCCAGATAGCCGTCGCGGTCGCCCCGTCGCCTGTAGAAGGGTATGCGGCCGGTGGCCATCAGCTCGTGGTGGCCATAGCGGGCGATGCGCCTGATATCCGGGAAACCCGGATTGTCCGGATTATCCGGATTATCCGGTATATATATAAAATAGGTGAGCAGCTGACGCTGACTGTAGTCGAGCGAGCGTATCATCGCCAGCTCAGCCAGCGACTTCATCGGGCCGTAGCGGTAGAGATACTCCTCGATTTCCTCCACCTGCTGGGCCGAGAGGAAAGGCAGCTGTTCCAGCTCTTCCCTCGTGGCGCGGTTGATGTCCATCGGGTGCTGCTCCAACTCACAGAGCCACTCGTACATATCCTCCCACACAGCCTCTCCCGCATCCTCGCGGGTCACCACGTCATTCAGGCAGTCCTCCCAGGGCCTGCGCTCCGTCTGTGCGCCGGCACTCCATCCGAGCATCAGCGCTACACATAAGAATATGCTTCTCATCTCTTTGACCGCTTAACGGTGTGCTTAAACTTGATGGCCATCAGATTTAACTCAATAGAGGATTCTGTTTCCAGGGTGTCGGCCTCATCCACTATAAGGTCTGAGAGCAGTTCACCAGTACGTTGAATGAGACCTTGCTGCTTCTGATTGTCTGGTTCATTGTGCAAGGCATGAATATTTCTGGCTATCTCACGGCTTTTGGCAAATGTCTCAATGATGGAGAAAGTTGTTTCTGTTGCTTTTTTGCTCTTCAGAATAGTTGCAATCATATAGAGCCCCCGCTCGGTAAAAGCCCTCGGCTCCACAGGCGATTTGTCAAGATTTCCTAAGTGGTCGAAATTTTCGACCACATACTGTTTCTCAGTAGGTTGCAAGCGAAAACAATACTTTTCCGGGAACTTTTCGGTGTTATTTTTCACCGCCTCATTCACTCTTCTGGTCTCTACTCCGTACACGTATGCCACGTCTCTGTCGAGCATTACCTTCTGGCCTCTCAAATCAATGAGACGCTCCTCAATCTCACGCGTAGTAATGGCTTTGCTATCTTCCATAATATTCGCATTTAAAGGGTTAAACAATATATCTGGGTGCAAATATACAACATTTTTCTGAAATAAATGCAAAAAGGAGCCGCTTTTTTATCCGTGATTCAGAAAAACTGCGTAATTTTGCACCGCAATGCGATACGCCCTTACCATAATGCTGCTGTGTGCCTGTCTGGTGGCAAGCGCCCAGGACGAGAAGATCACCGCCGAGCAGGCCCTGGCGGAGATGGACTCCCCCACGTTCGTGCCCACGGTGAAGGTGGGCAAGGTGCTCTTCCAGGGCGACAGCGTGCAGTACATGGAGATGAACAACGTGTACGTCTACCCCCAGCTGACCTTCAAGAACAAGAAGCAGGCCAAGGCCTACATGCGCTTAGTGACCAATGTGAAGAAGGTGCTGCCCCTGGCCAAGGAGGCACGCCAGCTGCTGATTGAGACCACTGAGGTGCTGGAGACGCTTCCCACCAAGGAGGCCAAGGACGCCCACATCAAGAAGGTGGAAAACGAGATTTTCAAGACCTACAAGCCGAAGATGAAGAAGCTGACCTACTCACAGGGCAAGCTGCTCATCAAGCTCATCGACCGCGAGTGCCACTCATCGAGCTACGAGATGATCCAGGCCTTCATGGGTCCGTTCCGCGCCGGCTTCTGGCAAACCTTCGCATGGGCCTTCGGCGCCTCACTCAAGAAGGAGTACGACGCCGAAGGCACAGACCGTCTCACCGAGCGTGTAGTGCTGATGGTGGAGGCGGGACAGATTTGACAAGTCGCCATGGCCTACAAGGGATAGTCCTCGAAGGCATAGAGCACCGTGGAGAGATAGCGCTCGCCGGTGTCGGGCAGCAGCACTACAATCTTCTTACCCTTATTCTCCGGACGCTTGGCAATCTCGGCGGCGGCGTAAGCGGCGGCACCGCTGCTGATGCCTACCAGCAGGCCGTCCTGGGCTGCCAGCTGGCGACCGGTACGGATGGCATCGTCGTTATCCACGTCGAACACCTCGTCGATGACGGCAGCATCGTATGTCTTAGGCACGAAGCCGGCACCGATACCCTGAATCTTGTGCGGGCCGCTCTGTCCGCCGTTGAGCACAGGACTCGACTTGGGTTCCACGGCAATCACCTTGATGTCGGGGTTCTTCTCCTTCAGATACTTGCCTGCGCCGGAGATAGTGCCGCCAGTGCCTACGCCGCCCACGAAGATGTCAATCTGACCGTCGGTCTGCTCCCAGATCTCCGGTCCCGTCGTGGCATAGTGGCGGGCGGGGTTGGCGGGATTCTCAAACTGCTGCAGGATGACGGCCCCGGGGATGGAGTCGCGCAGCTCCTCGGCGGCGCGTATGGCTCCGGGCATGCCGTCCTTACCTGAGGTCAGGCGAACCTCTGCGCCGTAGGCCTTCACCAGGTTGCGACGCTCGATGCTCATGGTCTCGGGCATGGTCAGGATGAGATGGTAGCCCTTCACGGCCGACACCAGTGCCAGACCTACGCCGGTGTTGCCGCTCGTGGGCTCGATGATGGTGGCACCGGGCTTGAGGATGCCCTTCTGCTCAGCGTCCTCGATCATCGCCAGGGCGATACGGTCCTTCACGGAGCCGCCGGGGTTGAAGTACTCTACTTTGGCAATTACGGGCGTGTCTAGCCCCTTTGCCTGCGAGAATTTGGTGAGCTCCAGCAGCGGCGTGCTGCCGATGAGCTCCGTCAGTTGTTTTGCAATCTTAGCCATAATGATTATTTTCTATTTACGGATTTTCTATTTACTATTTACGGATTTTCTATTTACTATTTACGGATTTACTATTTCTTGGACAAGCCAAGCGCGTAGTGAGTCCTATTTACTTTCGTCGCTGCAAAAGTACTAATTATTTTTTAAATCTGGTCCAAAGCCTGCGACAAATCATCGATAATATCGTCGATATGCTCTGTGCCGATGCTCAGGCGGATGGTGGCCGGAGTGATGTGCTGTTCGGCCAGCTCCTCGGGCGACAGCTGTGAGTGGGTCGTCGTGGCGGGGTGTATGACGAGACTCTTCACGTCAGCCACGTTGGCCAGCAGCGAGAATATCTGCAGCGCATCGATGAAGCGCCAGGCCTCCTCCTGCCCGCCCTTCACCTCGAAGGTGAAGATAGAGCCGCCACCCTGTGGGAAGTACTTCTGATAGAGCGCGTGGTCGGGATGACTCTCGAGCGACGGATGGTGTACCTTGGCCACCTTCGGGTGGTTGGCCAGGAACTGCACCACCTTCAGGGCGTTCTCCACATGACGCTCCACGCGCAGGCTCAGCGTCTCCACGCCCTGCAGCAGGATGAAGGCATTGAAGGGCGAGATGGCAGCACCGGTGTCGCGCAGGATGACGGCACGGATGCGGGTGACGTAGGCCGCTGCGCCCACCGCGTCGGCAAACACGATGCCGTGATACGAGGGGTCGGGCTTGGCCAGCGTGGGATACTTGTCGGGATCAGCCTTCCAGTCGAACTTACCGCCGTCTACGATGACACCGCCGAGACTGGTGCCGTGGCCGCCGAGGAACTTCGTGGCCGAGTGAACCACGATGTCGGCACCGTGCTCCAGGGGCCTGATCAGATAAGGTGTGCCGAAGGTGTTGTCGATAATCAGGGGGATGCCGTGGCGATGGGCCACCTCGGCCACGCCCTCGATGTTGAGCACGTCGCTGTTGGGATTGCCGAAGGTCTCGGCTATGATGGCTTTTGTGTTGGGGCGGATGGCGGCTTCGAGTGTACTGAGGTCATTCACGTTGACGATGCTGTTCCCGATGCCCTGGTTGGCCAGCGTGTGGGTAATCAGGTTGTAAGTGCCACCGTAGAGGTTATCGGCAGCCACGATGTGGTCGCCTGCCAGCACGATGTTCTGCAGGGCGTAGGTGATGGCGGCGGCACCCGAGGCCACGGCCAGTCCGGCCACGCCGCCCTCCAGGGCTGCCACGCGGTCCTCGAACACGCCCTGCGTGGAGTTGGTCAGTCGACCGTAAATATTACCTGCGTCGCGCAAGCCGAAACGGTCGGCGGCGTGCTGCGAGTTGTGGAACACATACGAGGTGGTCTGATAGATGGGCACCGCACGGGCGTCGGTAGCGGGGTCGGCCTGTTCCTGGCCTACATGCAGTTGCAGTGTCTCAAAGCGATAGTTTTTCTTTGTACTCATAATCTTTTCCTTTCTTTTAATTATTTGTTTGATTTCTGGGTACAAAGGTACAGAGTTTAGAGTTATCTTCCAAATTTAAGTCGAAATACGAAAGATAACTCTAAATTTCAAATCTGTGCAGGACGATTGTTCTTTTTGCTTCTGCCTGACGGCCTGTTGACAGAAAAATATTCCAAGAGGTGTTCGAAAGCCCCTTTGTTTACAGGCATTTCAGTCGTTCAGGTCGTGGTCGACCATGGCGGCCACGCAGGAGTCAGACCATACATTCTCGGCAGTTTCCACCATGTCTATAATAGTATAGATGGGCAGGATGATGCCCAGCACGGCCACCGGTGCCCCGATGCCCGACATGAGCGAGAAGGTGAGGAAATAGCAGCCCATCGGAACCCCTGCGTTGCCAACGGCAGAGACGACTGCTATCACGATCCACGTCAGGATGGTGGTCAGCGTGATGGGTGTGCCGCCGTTCTGCATCACGAAGAGCGAGGTGACGAGGATGAAGGCCGCACAGCCGTTCATGTTGATGGTCGTGCAGATGGGCAAAACAAAGCGTGCAATATTCTGCCTGACGCCCAGACGGTTCTCGGCGGTGTCCATCGTCACGGGCAGCGTGGCCGCACTGCTCTTGGTGAAGAGAGCCATCATCACGGCAGGCATCATGCGTCCCAACACATGGGCTGGGTTCAGCCCCCTTGCCAATAAGAACAGCGGGAGCACCACGAAGAACTGGATGACATTGCCGCCCAGCACCACCAACACATACTTCCCGATGCTGTCGGCCACGACACCTGCGGAGACCTGTGCCGAGAGTTGGGCAGCGAAGGCTACGATGCCGAGGGGCAGCGCCCAGATGAGTCCGCGAATCAGCAGGAAAAGCAGTTCCTGCAGGCCCAGCAGCCCCTTGACGACCACCGCCTTGTTTTCTGATTCCGGCAACTTCGAGAGTCCGAATCCGATGGCAAAGGCCAGCAGCAGGAGCGAGAGCACATTGCCTTCGAGGAAGGGCTTGACGATATTATTCGGTATGAGACCTATCAGATGGCTGTAATAGGAAATATGGGATGTCTGGGAGATGGCCTCCCTGCCCTGTCCGATAGCCTCTGCAGGCAGATTGCCAGGAGCCACCAGCACATAGAGCACTGCTCCCACAGCCGCCGCCGCAAAGGTCGTCAGAAGGGTGTAAGTCAGCGTACGCCCGAAAATCTTGCCTGAGCCCTGGGCTCCGAAAGTGGCAAATGTCGTGATGACCGCCAGCACAATCGTCGGCACAGCCAGCAACTGGAACAGTCTCGTATAGACCACTGCCACAAACTCCATCGCCTGGTCAAGCCAGTGCAGGCCCAACAATCCTAATATCGCACCCACTACGAGTGCTGCTATCCATACTATCGTTTTCTTCATAATCCTTGTTTTTGGCTGCAAAGGTACTAACAAATAGCGGAACAGGAAATACCAACATGAGGGTATTTTGCTAGAAAGTGTATAAGATTGGTGATTAGTTTTAAAAATTAGTTGTAACTTTGCAGCCGTGAAACTTTACCAGACCATATTTACACTACTATTTATGTGTAACGCCGCCTCTGCTCAGATTGCAGCGGTACAGGATTCTTCGGACGTCCAAACCGTTGACGGGAAGACGATGCGCGAGGTAACGGTGTCTGCCCGTAAGGCCGGACGCGTAAAGACCAGCGGTCTGGGCAATACCGAATTCATCAGCTCGAGGGAATTATTACGTGCCGCCTGCTGTAACCTCGGCGAGAGTTTCACCACCAACCCATCTGTGGATGTGAACTATGCCGATGCCGCCACAGGTGCTCAGCAAATCAAACTGTTGGGACTTTCGGGCACCTACGTACAGATGCTTACAGAAAACATCCCCAACTATCGTGGACTGGCAGCCCCCTATGCCCTCGGCTATATCCCCGGCCCCTGGATGCAGAGCATACAGGTGTCGAAGGGTGCCTCATCGGTAAAGAACGGTTACGAGAGCATCACGGGACAGATCAACGTGGAGTTTAAGAAGCCCCAGGCCACACCATGGGCTGATGCAAATCTATATTTTAACAGCGACCTGAAACTGGAGGCAAACCTTGGTGCCAATCTCAAGCTGTCGGACAGGTGGAGTACGGCGCTATTAGGCCACTACGAGATATTGGACAAGGCCCACGATGACAATGGCGACGGCTTTGCCGATATGCCAAAGATGCGTCAAGGTTCACTGATGAGCCGATGGGCTTATATCAGCGACAGCTATATGTTCCAGGCTGCCGTCAAGGGACTCAAGGAGCATCGCGAGGGCGGACAGATTGCACATGGTCACACCACACACAATCCTTACCTCATCGACATCACCAACGAACGCTATGAGGCTTTTACCAAAAACGCCTTCATCCTGAACCCTGAGCACATGACGAATATCGCCCTGATACTCAGCGGATCTATACATCACGAAAGGAGCAACTATGGACATAAACGCTACGATGCCGATCAGCGTAACGGCTATGCCTCGCTGATGTTCGAAACCGATTTCGATGAGCATCACAACCTCTCAACGGGTATCAGTCTGAACCATGACTGGACGCAAGAAGAATCCAACACAGACGAGACTACGCCAGGCGTGTATGCCCAATATACTTATAAAATAGGTGAGCTGCTGACACTGATGGGCGGGCTGCGCTGGGATCACAGCTCACTGTGGGGCTCGTTTGTTACACCACGCATGCATGTGAAGTATTCGCCCACCGACTGGCTCACCTTGCGAGGTTCTGTAGGCAAGGGCTATCGCACGCCCCATATCCTTGCAGAAAACAGCTATCTGCTGGCTAGCAATCGTACCATAGTCGTCGACGAGAATATCGGGCAGGAGAAAGCCTGGAACTACGGATTCAGCGCCCAACTGAAGATTCCGGTAGGTGGACGGACGCTCGATCTGAATGCCGAGTATTATTACACCCGTTTCAACCAGCAGGCCATCATTGACTACGATGTGGCAGAAAGGATGATTGAGGTGCATAGCCTGAACGATCATGAAAAGTCATACTCTCACACCATTCAGGTGGACGCCACCTACGAGATACTTCCGAAGCTGAACGTGACCGCCGCCTGGCGATGGAACGATGTGAAGGCCACATACAACGGCAAACTGCGACAGAAACCTATGAACAGCCGCTACAAGGGGCTACTCACGGCATCCTTCGCCCCAGGACTGGGCAAGTGGCAATTTGATGCTACTCTGCAACTGAATGGTGGTGGACGCCTGCCCGACTATTATGGTAAAGCAAAAATTCCCGGGCACTTCAATGCTTATGAACAGGTGAGTGCTCAGGTTACCCGTTTCTTCCGGCACTGGAGCATCTATGCCGGAGGCGAGAACCTGACGGGCTTCAAGCAGAAGAATGCCATCGTCAGTGCCGACAATCCCTGGAGTCCCGACTTCGATGCTACTATGATATATGGTCCTGTGCACGGAGCCGTATTCTACATCGGTGCACGAATCAACTGGAACAAGATATAAAGTAAAAACAATAAGCTAAAATGATCATTATGAGAACAAAACTATTATTCATGGCACTGGCTATTGCAGCCGTGAGCACCGCCAAGGACATCAAGACCGTCGTGCTTACCACCAATCCGGAAATGCACTGTACTGGGTGTGAGAAGAAGATCAAAGACAACATCCGCTTCGAGAAAGGCATCAAGTCGATAACCACCAATCTCGACGACAAGACAGTGGTCATTGAATATGATGCCGACAAGACCAATGTCCAGAACATCATTGAAGGTTTTAAGAAGATTAAGTACGAGGCCTGTGAGGTGAAAGAGAATTCATCCAAGCAGGTAGATGCCGAGACAGGTGCTACGAAGAAATAGTATGGCATTCACACAAGCAATCTTCCGCAGGGCGGAACTTCTGTTGGGCGATGAGGCGATGAGCAGCCTCAGCGAGAAGCGCGTCATCATCTTCGGTGTGGGCGGCGTAGGCTCATGGTGCGCCGAGAGTCTGGTACGTTCAGGCATCAAGTACCTTACTATCGTCGATTCAGACCGTGTCTGCATCACCAATGTCAACCGTCAGCTGATGGCTACCTCAAAGACCATCGGCCAAGTGAAGGTGGAGGCACTGAAGGAGCGTCTGCTCAGCATCAACCCTCAGGCAGAAATAACAGCTCTGCAACAGATATTCACCGCCGAGACAGCTGACAGCTTTGATATCGGCAGTTACGATTATATTATCGATGCCATCGACTCGCTGAAGGACAAGGCACTGCTGATCCTGATGGCGACACAGACGCAGGCAAAGTTCTTTTCTTCAATGGGTGCTGCGCTGAAACTTGACCCCACAAGGATAAAGACAGCCGAGTTCTGGAAGGTCCAGGGCGACCCGCTGGCCCGTGCCCTCCGCAAGCGTTTCAAGCGCGACGGGCAATATCCCAAGCGCAAGTTTCAGTGTGTATATTCCGATGAACTGTTAGAGAACAAAGGTCACAATGCCACCTGTGGCACTGAGCAGTGTATGTGTCCAAAGGCAAAGATAGGGCCTGGCGACCCTACCTTGCTGAATCATGAATGGTGCTCTTCGAAAGCCCAGATCAACGGTACCCTGGCTCACATCACTGCCATCTTCGGCTTTATGCTGGCAGGATTAGTCATCCAGGACGCCGTGCATTAAATAGCATTTATCACAATACCAAACCGCTGTTGATACTGCTCCTTGATATATTGGTCTATCCATTGGTAGAACTCCGTGGTCTCCTTACCTGTGCAGTTGTTCCTGCGGATGGTCTTGATGACGGACTGCGCCTTGCGGAAAATCTCCGTCTCAACGGGTTCTATCTGCTGTATGATGCCTGTCCCTGCATGGTTGATAAGCCGTGACAGGTTGATATAGTCAGCACCGTTGCCACGTTCGATGGGAAAGAGTTGCTTTTTCAGAGTGAAACCAGCATCCACAAGCGTAGCATGCCCCTCATTGTTTCGTGTAACCACTTTGGGCAGTTCTCCTTTTGGGGTGATCCACAGGGGGATGGCTACCGTTGTGAGTGTGCTGCCAGGGATTGTCCAGGCAATGGTCAGACTGGGGTTTTCGCCTTTCTTCACGCCTTGTATCACCTGCGCAGAAGCGGTGTGCCAACGGGGGATGAAATCGCGGAATGGGAAGTAAACAGGCTGCGAGTTATCTTGAGGCGCAAAGTCCCAGAGATTCAGGTGCGTCAGGCCGTGGGTGAGTGTTCGTGTCACTTTTCGGATGACAGGTTCAAACCCTAAATTGTCCTCGAAACCAGCCCGTGTCATATAGTCTTGAATGGCGAGATAGCGCTCCAGTCCCTGATCCATCGTGCGTTCACCCAACATACCATAATTCGTACGGATGAGGTAGCCGTATGGGGCTTGCAAGGGGTCGTTGGCATCGAACTTCACGTAGCCGTTGTTGCCAGTCTCATAATAGGCCACACCACCTTCTGCATCAAGTACAGCGAAGTTGGAATTGGAGTGCAACGTCCCCCTCATCTGCTTGATGCTGTCTAAGAGATGCTCGAAATCACTAAGCGTGGCGCAGGTCGCCAAAGCATGGTACATCAGGTTGCCGTCTTTCTCGTCGCCATTAGGACGGGGCTGACCAGGCTTCTGGCGACCATTCAGATTGTAGGCGGCGGTGTTGGCAATGGCAAACCCCGCCTCGTTATGACCCGACCATACGTTGAGATTAAGTGAATCCTGTCTGCCCACAATGGCAATAAAATGGTATCTGCTACTTTGCACAGAGACAACCAGATTGTCTTGATTGGGTGTATCGCGATTCTTGAAAATGTATGGACGACCGTCGGGAGTGACCTTACCCGACACAATGACGCTTGTACAGGCATTCAATTTTGTGGCACACCCAAGGAGTGTCACAATAATCAATAAACAAGAAACGGCTATATGCTTCATATTATTCTTTTTTTGATACACGATAGTCAAGAGCTGGCTTACGGTCACCCAAAAGGGGCACATACTTGAAATCAGAGCCCACCACCAGCTTGAACTCATCTTTTACAGCTTGAAGCAGTTTGGAATCAGTAAACAAGTCGATTGCCGTAAGGGCGAACACACGACTGGCGTTGAGCAACCCTTTAGTGCCAATAGTGGTACCGTCTGCGGCTACGTTCTGCCAACTGTGTCCAGGACTGCCAGGAACAAAAGTGGCAGCTCCGAAACTGGCCAGGGGAACTACCCACGACACGTCGCCCACATCGCTGGAGCCTCCACTTCCTTCTTCGGGAAACTCTGCCAGTGGCTGTACCTTTGCTGCTTGGTTTACGATTGTGTCAGGATTGCCAGTGGCACGGGCCAGCTCCTCTGCGAACTTGCGCTCACGGGCATCGTAAATAACACCGCCGACCGTCTCCAGGTTCCGCTGGATGACTCGGGAGAGTGTCTTGTTGTGCAGCCGCTCGTAAGTGCCGGCCACGATTTCCTTCTCCACCCTGGTCTGCGTGCCCTTGGCGGCTCCCACGGCAGCAGAGTCGATCCACGCCGTCAGTTGGTTGAGTATGTCGCGCTTAGGACTGCGTATATAATAGGATACCCGGGCATACTCCGGCACCACGTTGGGAGCAAAGCCGCCATCGGGAATCACGTAGTGGATGCGACTGGAGGTGGGCACATGCTCGCGCAGCAGGTTCACCATGTAGTCGAAAGCCTCTACGGCATCCAGTGCCGAGCGTCCCTTCCACGGGTTGCCGGCGGCGTGGGCGGGTTTGCCGTAGAACCGGTAGTCGACCATCACCATCGCCGTGCCACCGTTGGTGCTGACGGCATTGACGTTGGAGGGATGCCAGTCGAGCACCACATCGACACCCTCGAAGAGACCCTCACGCACGAGGTACACCTTGCCGGCACCGCCCTCCTCGGCGGGCGAACCGTAGACCTTGATGGTGCCGCTGTGTTTGTTGGCGGCCAGCCATTTGCTGAGTGAGACAGCCGCAGCAGATGAGGCTACCCCGAAGGTGTTGTGACCGCATCCCTGACCAGGTGCGCCGTCCTTGACGGGCTTGCGATAGGGCACGGTGTCCTGTGAGAGGCCCGGCAAGGCATCGAACTCCGCCAGCAGTCCGATGACGGGCGACCCGCTGCCGTATGTGGCCACGAAGGCCGTGGGCATACCGGCCACGCCTTCTTCTATCGTAAAGCCGTTTTCTCGCAGATGTTGTTTCAGCAGTCCACTGCTGTTGGCCTCCAGGAAACCCAGCTCAGGGTTGGCCCAGATGGCCTTCTGCAGCTTGTCATACGTCTGGAAATTGTTGTCCAGATAGTCAATGGCCACCTTGGCCTTAGCACTTGTCTTAGTATTCTTCGTCGCTGCATGGGCACTGAATGTCAGACTTGCCAGCAGCAGCATAGCTGTTACTCTTTTCATATCATCTCTTTTTATCGTTCTTACTATGCGACATTAAAGTCGGTCTCTTCATATTTCCTCAAAGTGGCTGAGAATGACTTCCCAAGGTCTTGCCTGACATCACTCAACACACCCTTTGCAATGTCCAGCCCCTTGCTGCCGAATACCGATGCCACCACCTGCCGGAATGTCCAGTAAGTATGGGCGCAATGGTATTCAAAGGACCGCAGGCCTGGCTTGTATTTGGGACAAGCCAGAGCCTCACGGGGTATCTTGGTCGCAGGAGCGCACTGCACGCAATAGTCGTGGTCGTGGAGAGTCTGCCGGGTCTCATAGGCGATGGCAGGATTGAATCCACGATAGATCGAGGAATCCAAGTCCTTGCAGTATGCCAACCCGGCTTCCTGCTGTCCCATCTCACGAAACTGTATAGCCCACGGACAGCGGGTGATCTTGGTGGCATGATAAGGAAGTTCCGTCATCGGCTCACTGAGATTAGACTCTCCACGCTTCTTCATTTCTTCTGAAGGCACCCATTCGCCATACTTGTGATACGAGACAAAGTCGAGCTGCTGTCCGTCTGCAAGCGCGCGCTGGGCCATACGGTGACCACGCTGCTCTGCGTAAGTCCGTGTGGCCAGGAGGAAGGCTTCACGCCCTTGGCTGCCGTATGCCTCAGTCAGTCTGACATAATAGCGTGCCACGATATAAGCCTGTACGCGCTCATTAAAGCCTTCGAACCTGAACGGTGTCTTGTCATTGTGAGGGGCAGGCAGGTCGTCGGCGCCCACACGCTCCAAGGCTTTTGCCAAGGTTGGACTCGAGGCGGCAAGTAATACGCCAGTCATGGGAATCATTGCCTTGGCCGTGTTTTCAAAAAACTCTCTCCTGTTCATAAGCCGGGTCTTACCTTATATTATTATGTCACTTCTTGTGGATCTTCCGCCAGTCGTGGGCATAGTCGATGATGGCACGCAACTTGTCCCAGTCCGTCTCGCCAGGCACAGTGCAGTCAGCACCGAGGATAAAGTTTGCCGGTGCATTCTCCAGCACTTTATCCACCTGGGCCTTAGCCTCCTCAACCGTACCTGTAGCGATAACGCCCAGACGCTCCAAGCCTCCGAAGATGGGGCGGCGGAAACGCTGCTGAGCCTCTTTCAGATTGAGTGTCGTGCCATCAGAGAAATTCAGGGGCACATTGATGATACTGGCAGGATAGTCGGCAAAGGCATAGAGGGCCTCAGCATTCTTAAAGGATGCTCCGTAGTCGCAGATGTGAAGGATGTTGACCTCACCAATCTCATCTGCCACTTCCGAGACATACTTGTCCCACTGACGGACGTGCTCATTCCAAAGTTTCAAGGGAAGACTGTTCCCATCGCCTCCCTGGCTTGAAACGTAGAAGCCATCGGCACCATGCTTACGGGCTGAACGCAGATAGTTCTCAATCGAGAGGGCCAGGTTCTTGACAGCCTTCCCAAAGGCTGCGGGGTTCTGCTCTGCGAGTTTCTTCAGGTCTTTTCCCGGGCCTAACGTCTGCTGCGCCAATGCCAATGGAGAATAAACCGTGGGCAAGATGAAAGCCTCACCCTTAAACTCATTTGTCAAGTCCTCGATAACAGCAACTTGAGGCGCAAAGAAATCCTCGCCATAAACAGGAACCTTCTCCCAGTCGCTGCCAGACTTGATCTCAATCCGGGGCACAACGATCTCGTAGAATACTTTCACAAAGTCCATGCCTGTGGCACGATAGAAGTTGCGATGATCCTCCACTGCCTTATGGCCAAGTTTGTTGTCGAAGTGAAGGAAGAAGGCTGCGGGCACATATTCGTTAGGACGGCTCTGGTCGAGAACCTGAAGGATGCGCTCACGCTTGCTGTTTGCTACTGGCGACTGGGCATCGGCTGCCTGAACACCTGTGGCTGCAAGAAGTGCCACTGCGATAAGTTTTGAATTCATCTTTTTCATTGCATGTATCTTTTTATGGTTATGTTAAATCTTATTCGTATTCTGATCCATAAGGGCCGTCACCTGACTCTCCACTGTAGCCCCAGTTCTGTTCAAGATTGGGATTGAGGGTTATCTGATTCTGCGGCAACGGCAACAGATAATTCTTTTTCGACACATTCTGTGCCTTGGTCGTCTTTGTCCCGATAGTCTCCGCATCGGAAGGCGTGTTGGCCTTGACATACTTGATGAGAATATGCCAGCGTACCAGATCGAACCATCGCTGGCCTTCGAGTATGAACTCCAGACGGCGCTCCTCACGCAGCCGCTGGCGGAACTCGTCCTGCGAGAGTCCTGACAGATCAAGGCTTGAGCCGTCCGACGGTGTGTTCTGGATATTCAGATATGGACTCCAGTAGGCACGGCGACGCACCTGGTTGATGGCGTCGTAGGCTGCTGCGGTGGGGCCGTTGAGCTCGTTCTCGGCCTCTGCCTTTATGAGCAGTATCTCGGCATAGCGGATGACAGTCGTGTTGGTTGACTGTCCTGCCACATTCCCGCTCGAGGCAGGATTGGCGAAATTGAGTGAGTCAATATACTTGCGGAAACGCGGGATGGTAAACTCAAAATCGGCACCTGTGTTAGGATTGTAGATGCGCTTTGCCCATGAGCCGTCACGGCGCTGGTCCTTCGGGTCCATCTGTGTATAGTACTTGTCACTGGTAGCCAACAGCACGGGCTCAGAATCACTCCAGTTCGTGCCAAAAGTGCAGTGACCCGTAACATTGGCATTGATGGAATGGTCGTGCTCTATTGAGAATATATGTTCCGGGCCATTCTTCTTGTCGACACTCCAGTTGTCGATAAACTTGTCTATCAGGCGATACTTGCCGGAGTCAATCACCTTTTGAGCGTACTGAATTGCCTTCTGATAGAAATCACGCTGGCTGGCCTTCCCTTCATCCGTCAGAGTCTGGGCCCATACCAGATATACTTTCGAGAGCATTGCCGAAGATGAGAGGCTTGACGGCTTGCTGTCGCGACTGGAATAGTCAGAGGGCAGAGCCTCTGCGGCCGTGAAATCGTCCACTATCTGCCTATACACCTCATCGACGGTGTTACGAGGCGCACCCTCACCCTCGCCGTCGTGGAGCACGATGGGCACACCGCCGAAATAGCGCACCAGGTTGAAGTACATCAGGCCACGCAGGAAACGGGCTTCGTTGATATAGTTCTGTTTCGACTGTTCGTCAAGCCAACTGGCATCAGTCAACTTGTCTATCACGACGTTGGCACGGTTGATAGCTGTATAATGCTCTTCCCATGCATAACTGACAAACAGGTTGGTAGGCTGTATCGCAAAATTGCTAAGTTCGCGTATGTGAGCCGAGTTGGTCAGGGCTCCGGCCTTCACATAATCACTCTGAAGGTCGTTGATGTAGATGCTCTGGTTATTATACATGCCATAGAAGCCATCGACAGAGAACTCCTGATAGATGCCATTGATGGCGGTTTCTATATCCTCCTTGCTCTGATAGAAATTATCCTTGTCGATAGAGCTGATGGAACTCTGTTCAAGGTCTGCGCAACTGCCCAGTACGAGACCGGTTGCCAGAATATATGCTGATAAATACTGTTTCATAATGCTTAAAGTGTTATATTTAGTCCAACAAGTACAGTCTTTGCCTGGGGATAGGCGCCATAGTCCACTCCCTGATAGAGCGCACTGGTCTCGTCTATACCGTTACGGTTGGCCTCCGGGTCGTAGCCACTGTAAGAGGTGAAAGTAAAGAAGTTCTGCAGCGATACGTACAGGCGGAGCTGTGCATCCTTTGTGAGCTGGGGGACACGCAAGGTATAGCCCAACTGGATGTTACGCACCTTCAGGTAACTGGCATCCTCGACGAAGCGGTCGTCAGCATAGATAGATGTTGCACTGCTGGCCTTCTGGATGATATTGCTGGGGTTTGTGGGGGTCCAGCGGTCGGCCACCTCTATCAGCGGGTTGTAGTAATAGCCATTGCCACGGTCCAGGCGACAGGCCAGGGCATTATAGAGCTTGTTGCCGTAACTGCCGCTTAGGCTCACGAATAGGTCGAGGTTCTTGTAGGCCACCTTGGTATTGAGTCCATAGGTGAATTTCGGCTGTATGTTACCCAGTACCACACGGTCTTGCTCGTTCACCACACCATCGCCGTTGACATCCTCAAACTTCGGGTTGCCAGGCTCAACGGTAGAGTTGGTCTGCGTCGGCAGTTTGCTGAGATCCTCATCGCTCTGGATGATTCCCTTGAAACGGTAGCCGTAGAACGACCCGAGTGGCTCGCCCACCTTCACAATCAGGGGATTGAGATACTGTAGGGTGGCTATCGACTGGAAATCCGGCAGGAAATAGTCTGAGTCTCCAAGACTCGTCACTTCGTTCTTGTTGTGGGCAATATTACCATTGACGTTCCACTTCCATTTCCTGCTGTCAACAAGCACTGCACCTATCTCGAGCTCCACACCCTTGTTGGTGACAGAGCCGATGTTCTTCAGAACTGTAGAGAATCCTGTCACTTGCTCCACAGGCACATCAAGCAGCAGGTCGCTTGTCTTCTTGTAGTAAGCATCAAGGGTGATGGTCAGGCGGTTCTGCAGGAAACCCGTACTCAGACCTACATTATATGATGTGGTTGTCTCCCACTTTAATTCGGGGTTCGATTTGTTCTCGATGATATAACTGGTGGCCCGTTCGTCATTGATGATCACCGTGCGGGGAACAACATTGGCGGCATACTGGTAATCGCCGATCTCCTGATTGCCCACCGTGCCGATGGAGGCACGCAGCTGCAGGAAGTCCACCTTCTTTCCGAAATGGGCCCATTTCTCACGGTCGATGTTCCAAGAAGCGCCCAGTGAGGGGAACCACCCCCAGCGATGGTTCTTGGCAAAACGACTGCTGCCGTCGGCACGCAAGGTCAGCGATGCATTATAGCGCGAGTCGTAAGAGTAGTTCAGACGCCCTATCCAGGACTGAAGTGTGGAAACATAATGGCTACTCGACGACGGGAGTGTCGTACTGGCTGCGCCGAGATTGTCGTATGCCGTGGCGTCGTTGCTGAAGCCGTACGCCGTACTGGCAAAACTGCTGCGGTCGGTATGCTGTGCTGTATATCCTAAGAGTGCTGTCACAGAATGTACGTTTTTGAACACATTGCTATATGTGGCTGTGTACTCCGTCTGCCAGGTGTTGGTCTTTGTCTGCCCCACCGAGGCATAGCCGTTATGGGCAATGCCGCCTGAAGTGTAAGAGGGTGCATAGAAACTCTGGCGAGTGTTGGAAAGGTCGGCACCCAGGCTTGCCTTCAACTTCAGCTGGGGAACGATAGTCCACTCGGCAAATCCCGTTCCGATAATACGCGTGTTCTCCGTCTCCGACTTTGTATTCTCCAAGTCGCTGATGGGGTTGCCCACCTTTCCATTATAAATGTCAAGGCTGGTTGGGTTCGGCTCATAGCTGTATGATCCGTCAGCATTGTAAATAGGCGCGTAAGGAGTGGTCGAGATGGCTCCGAACCAGTTGTTGGGCGCAAACATATTGTTCATGTTCTCCTGGCCCCTCACTTTATTATATGCCGCATTGGCATTCACACCGACAAGCACATTCTTGAAGATGTTACGCTCGTAGTTAATACGGCCCGCATAGCGCTTCAAGCCTGTGTTGAGCACAATGCCATCCTGACTCTTGTAGCCGCCACTGATGCTATAGCGGGAGATCTCGTCGCCGCCAACAGCCGAAAGCTGATGCTCCTGCAGGAAACCCGTCTGCAATGCGGCATCCTGCCAGTCATAACTGGCCGTAGGGGCATCCAGATGATAGCCTACCTCGCCATTGTCATACAGCTCGTTCCAGAGGTCAGTCCACTGCCACGCATTGAGGAAGTTGAGCTTCTTGCTGATAGTGCTCCATCCGAAGGAGGCGTTGTAGCTGATGTTGTTCTTGCCGTGAGAGCCCTTCTTGGTGGTGATGATGATCACGCCGTTGGCGCCTCGCGTGCCATAGATGGCCGTAGCCGACACATCCTTCAGCACCTCGATGCTCTCGATGTCCGACGGATTGAGGAAGGCCAGCGGGTCGAGTGTGGCATCACTTCCTGTGGCTCCGGTACGCGTCGATGCGGGGTCGTTATAGACGATGAACCCGTCGATGACGTAGAGCGGCTCGTTGCCGCCGGTGATGCTGTTGCCGCCACGGATGCGGATGATGCTGGCGGCACCAGGCTGTCCGCTGGTGGTCGTGACGTTCAGACCTGCCACAGCACCCTGCAGGGCACTCTCGACGGAGGTGTTCTGCTGCTTGAGCAACTCGCTGCCTACAGAAGAGATGCTGCTGGTGAGCTCCAGACGTTTCTGGGCACCGTATCCCACAACGACCACCTCGTTCAGACGGCTTGCATTGTCGGCAAGGGCTATCTCCACTGGCTCCTCGAAGTCGTAGACATCCACGTCGAGCGGACGGTAGCCCACGTATTCCACTCTCAGCGTCAGCGGGGCATCCTTCTTGGTGGACAGTGAGAAGTGGCCGTCGTAGTCGGTGACTACTCCCTGTGCCTTCTCGTTCTTCACGATCACCGAGGCACCGATGAGCGATTCTCCCGTACGGGCATCAGCGATATGACCCGTAATAATGTTCTGCGCAATAGCCAGCAGGGGGCTGATTGCAACGAACGTTGCAATAAACAATCTTTTTACCATAAGTCTGAATCCTTTTTCTTATTTTTGTGCTGTAAAGTGTGTCTTTACTTTCTCTATCTGCACTTGTGTCACCTTGTTATCGAGGTTCAGCAGACCGTATTCATGATTATATACCGTTCCCTTGTCGAGTATCCATGCGAGGAACTGGCTGACGGCATCGTCGCCGCCGTTATAACTCATGCCGACTTTCTCTACGGCAATCCCCGAGATATGCCCGCCTTCCAGGATGGAGATCACGTCGTCGATGGTGGCATCGTTGCTGAAGTTGTCCTCTATCGTTTTCTTCAGGTCGAGGCCCACGAGCGACAGCCCGTCTTTCACGCGGCGGTTGCCGAGGTCGAAGATGTTGGGCAGGGCGTTGAACGATACGCCCAGTGGGTCTTTCTCCAGGGCAGTATTCAAGAAGAGGTCGTCGCCCGCGATGCGCTTGCCTCTGAAACTGCTGCTCTCCTCGCCGAAGTGACGGGCGAACGAGACGGCCACCGACGAGGCGTTGCTGCCGCTGTAGACCACGAGGCTCTCAAACAGTTTGTTCTTTTTTGTGTCCTCCTCAAATTCGTCGTTGAGGAAGAAGAGCTGCCTGAGTTTCTTTGCGTTCAGGTGCTTTCCCTCGAGCAGCCGTGCTGCCTCCGAACTGCGGGCTGTGACGGGCAGCACGGCTGTCTCTCCGAAATAAACAATGCTATGGCTAAAGTCTTTTGTGTCGGTCTGCTTGTCCTCAATGACCACATTGAGGTCGATGTTATCCTGTGAGCCCTTGGCAATCTGGAACGCTACGCCGGGCTCTGTCTTGGCGTACTCCGATATCCACTTCTCCACCAGCGGACGGGCGAAGCGCGGCGCCTTCACATAGCGCACGCTTGCGGTGTTGGTGCTGTTACTCATTCCCGAGCCTGTGGGCTCGCCTACCCGTGGCCTTTCAGCCCAGCCGTTGCTGAGGCTGAGGCTTAATACCAATGCTATTGCTGATACGATCTTTTTCATACGTTTTCCGTTTTACTTGTTCTACACCTATTAATATATATACTCCACCTTTCATCGTCGTTGCCATCATCTCGCGGCCGTTCGACACCATGTGTCGCTTGCCTAAGCAAGAACAAAACTCGCGCATTCGCATTCGATTCATTGTATTCATAACCTTTTAATTAATTAATGATTTAATTCCTTAATTTTCCTGTGTGCAAAGGTACGGCGATTTCCGCATCCCCACAATACCGCACCGACGGCATTCGCCTACCATGAACGTGGTATTTCCTCTCCGCTCACGGACTTATCGGCACCACAAAAGGGAAAAATCCTGGGGATTTCGTGCGAAGTCTCAAAGAAAATGTGTATCTTTGCAGCCAAGTGGTAAATAAGGCGTATTATGGGCGTAAGATATGACAGCGAGGAACAGCGGTTTGTGTTCGACTTCGAGCACGACGGACTTGGTGACATCGTCAGTCTGACTGGTGATGGCTACCAGGTAGAAGCCTTCGGGCATTGTTTCTATTACGGCTATGAGTTTGGCGACGACGTGGATGGAAACGTCCGCTCCGCGTTTATTCACCGTGTGAAGTTCACTGAACGCCTACAGGATGACCCCGACCTGACGCAGTTCATCCAAAAAGCGGTGAACAACCTCAGTCACCGTATCAACCTCTACGACTACGACCTGGTGGTGATGCCACAGTCGTCGAGCCGCGTCAACCTGTATATGCTGCGCTACATCTATCGCTTTGCACAGCCCACATTGCGCAAGATGGAACTGGTGAAGAACCTTCCTGCAAACATCTCGTTCGACATGGACGGCTTCACAGAGGCCTACCTCAATGATGTGTTGGAGAATGGACGTCCCCGCTATACGGAAGCTCAGAAGGAACAAGTTCGTCGGCAAATCAACGACATGATCAGCCTCATTCACCAGAAAGACTACTTCACCATCGCGCGTGATGTAAAGAAAAACCGCTTCCGTCCATACATGATGGAGTTCCTCCGGTTCGCCACAGAGACCGACAGAGAACTCTGTCAGCACATCCGCCAACAGAATGTACTTGTCATCGACGATGTCACCACGAGCGGCTCCACCCTTGGCGAGGTGCTGCGCACACTGCGCATCCTTAACGAGGACAACCGCATCACCATCTTCAGCCTCATCGGCCGGCGTGACCTGATGGCTGATGGCATCGTATGAAACAAATTTTCCGAATAAACAACATTTTATCAAATAAAAGCCCAAAGACGTTATGAAACGAATGGGTCATGGGGACAGGCACATGACCCGTCTCCACCAACGGGTCAAGCGTCTGAACCCATCACCCACCGTTAGTCCATCGGCTTAATCATCGACTCGATGAACTGGATTTCCTCGTCCGTCAGGTGGTATTTCGCATAGAGGTCGGCATCCGTCCAAGGACGGGTGAAGTCTTGGAGGGGGACGAAACGAAACCTTTCAGGCGATAAATCTTGTGATGTCATCGATTGGAGAATTAAGAAGCGAGTAAACTTGCATTTCAGATAATTCATGCAGTTCATAGTCTCTTCTTTATTATCAAATGAATCGCCAACTAAAAAAGTTTGAGTGCACACTTCACTAGGTTTAATTATCTGTAGTGAACTTAGCAACAAGTACATTCCGTTTTTGTCTGAACCTCCACCACCAGGAGCTGCTTTTGTGAATATCACTTTGTACTTGTCAATCAATTCTCTATTCTTCTCCACCTCATCCTTTGAAACGTAAGTAATACTGCCATTGCTGCCGTATAACGAAATAGAACCCTCGAATGGATTCTGCTTCCCTTTGAATGAAGTAATAAATCCAAATGGTGTCTGGCCACTTACAGTTTCAGTCATGGTAAGTTCACCTTTTGCTATAACTTTTTCTATGATAGAGAGTGCATCGTTTCTTCTTACAAAGGTTTCAAACTGATTAAGCTGACGCTTCATTCTTGTAATTCGTCCTTTATGTATTCCTGTAAAGTCACATAGACCATGATAAGATTTGTCCCATAGCATATAGTTGATACCACCTGAAATGTCAGCCGTTGGAAATAAGTCTGTAGAATCCACAAAGTCTGTAATAAGTCGTATTCTATTATCATTAAGCATGGCTTTTCTGAATTCTTCGAGGCCACGACCACCTGTAAACCATCGCGATGGGAAAATCATGGACATATAGTTTGGCTTCATTTGGATAGAGATATCAACAAACTTATTGAATATCAGCATTCCATAGTTATCCTTCTTTTCCCCAACATTCACTTGATACGGCGGATTGCCTACTATTGCGTCTAACTTCATATTTGTATCTTGGTTTATTTTCCAGAAGTGCTTGCCGTCGCGGAAAGTGTTGACGACAGCCTCTGGACGTTCTGAAATGTTCTTGATAAGGTCTTTGTAATATTGCGCATTCACTCGGATATTGCGGAAGCCTGCAAGGGTGCGCTTTGTGATGCTCTTAGACATAGGCGTCTTGCAGACCACGAGGATGTTCTCCTCGATGGTTGCATCCCACAGGCTCTGGGCGAAGGCATGACCTATCTCGCCATACTTCTGCTTCATGGCCTCCACACGGGCACGATAGATGTTGTAGGCTACATAGAGCGGATAGAGACCACTCTTCGAGTTGATTTCAAGGACGTGGGCTTCAGGACGGAACACGTCGCGCGTCACCTTGCCCTGATCCACATAGCGTGGTATGGATAATGGCTGATGGAATGCCTCGTCGTAGAAGCACCAGCCTCCCAGACAGTCGCTCATGTGCATATTGACTACTCGCCAAGGTGTGAGCACCGTCTCCTTGTCTGGATTGCGGAAGGTGTTGAAGATGGCAGAGATGCGCTCTATACGCTCCTCAATAGTAAACTTGTCTGCGGCTCGCGCCATCTCGCGGATGCGCTTTCCTGCCTCACGGAAAATGTCTGGGTCGTAGTATTTTTTGAACTTGTTGAAGATGGCCTTGGTCACGTCCTTAGGCATGAACTCGTCCCACGACTGAGCATCGATGAGCGAGGCAAAGTTGTCGATGGTAATTTCTTCGTCCTCGTCATTTAGCTCTGCTCCGTATATCAGCAGCGGCATACGGATAGAGATGCCACGCAGAATAGAAATGGCATCCTTGCGCTGGGTGTTGCGCTTCTTCAGTTCTTCCAGTCGCGCCTTTTCCTCAGGTGTCAGGTCTTTCTTTTTCTTCTTCTCCAGTTTCTCCTTCTCGTCGTATTCCTCTTGGGTGAAGCCCTGGCTGTTCACGTCTATCTCACCCGTCTTGGCCATCGCCTTTGTCTTGCCGATGATGCCCTTCAGGTCGTCGAAGTCCTTGAGGTCAACATCCGTCAGCTTCAGCAGTTCGTCGTTATAGAGCGCACCGTCCTCAAAGCCGCATTGCACCACCTTCTCTATCTGTGCCTTCTTCAGCTGGCCCATCATCTTGTTCACGTCGTAGGGCTTCATCTGCGAGCCGTCGATAGAGATGATAGGACAGAAGTTCAGGAAGTCGCCCAGTATCTTGCGGTCCTCTTCCGTCTGCTTGCCGACCTTGGCCGAAACCTTGGCGGTCTCTGCCAATACGCGCAGCGTGCGGTCTGGCGCAAAGTCGAAGGCATAGCATTGCTCCTTCATGCGTCCATGACACTCGAAAGGCGTCTGCACACGGAAGATGGTCTGCATATACTGCGCCGCCGAAGTGCTGAAGGAGCCAGCCATCATGAATACGGCGGTCCACGGCTTGATGCTTACGCCTGTGGTAAGCCGCCCGCACGACAGCGTGATGGTAAACGTCGCGTCCGGGTCGTTGCCGATGGCATCGTTCACCATTCTCAGTGCCTCCTTGTTCTCCTCATCCTCATCGCCGTTGCCTGCCACATTCACCGTCTGGAACTTGCCAAACACGGGGTGCTGCTTCAGTTTGGCACTCAAGGCTCTTGCTGCCTTTACGCCAGGAACGAGCCAGAGCGTATGGCGGAAGATGCGTCGGAAGGTCTCGTTGCTGTATGGATATAGACTGTCTTCGTTTTCCTTGCAAAGCAGATTGAGGAAACGGTCCACGTCGGCATCGTGGATAAACGTGTCGTCGTCTTTTGTCCGGAAGAACTCGCGGAAGTTGAATGCTTTTTCATCTTCCATATACTCAGACATCAGCGTGCCCAGGTCGTAGGTGTAGATGTTGATGGCCGGCAGCGAGGCGTATGGATTTGGCTCGTAAGGGTTGTCTGTAGCCCATGCCTGCTTGGCCTTTTGCTCCATCACGTAGTCCCAGGTGAAGATTTCCTCTTCGCTATAGTCGTCGAAGAGGTTAAACGGTGTGCCTGACAGTTGCAGGACTTTGGTATTCTCTTTGACCAGTTCTTTCAATACGTTTTGCCCCAACTCCGTCTTGGTGCCTTCATGGGCTTCATCTACTATCACGAAGTCCCACGGGGTCTTGAATATCTCGTTGTTCTTGTCGAACTTGCCGCCTACCTGTTCTGAGCCTCTGAGGTCTTGCATGGAGGCGAAATAGACATACTTGCCGCCCTTCTTCGCCAGTTTCTCCAATACGCCGAATTCTTCGCCATTCCCTCTTGAGCCATAGTGGAAGTCTGTGCAGTCGTAGAATATCTTGCCAAAATCTTCAAACCATCCTTTGTCTACCACAGGACGGTGGGTTAATATTAATGTACGCGAGAAGTTTTCTTCTTTTACCACCTGCAGGGCTGAAAGCGTTTTCCCGAAACGCATCTTGGCATTCCACAGCATCTGGTTTCCCTTCTTGAACCGCTTGCGTGTCTTGCTGATGGCCTCCTGCTGCTCCGGACGGAAAATGACTGGACTCTGTCCTTTGCTAATGGCCGAAGGATGCAGGCTGGACTCGCCATGCTTCACGGCGCTGATGGCCCTCTTCACGGTTTCCAAATCGCAGCAAAACCATTCGTCGGCGCCAGTAACACCCGCAAACTCCTTGCGCCTGATGCCGCTCCGCTCCAACACTTTATGCACTTGTTTGTCGTTGAAACTCATAATCATGCCGTTGCGCACAAAGATGCTTATCTCAGTGTGAAGTAGTTGGTAGGCTATACCTGCCGTTTTCGTGTATTGTTGGATTCGCTTGTCGGCAGCCTCCTTCAGGGCAGCAGAATTGTTGATGAGATCTGAGCCGTCGTCCTCGTCGATGGTCGTTTCGCCTATCTTCAGGCAGTCTCGATGCCGCTCGTCATTGATGGCGAAAACATAAATCAGCTTTGATTTCAGTGATGATTCAAAAGTAGCCATAGGTTTCTGTTATTTCATTAGGTCCATAAATCGTATTTTCTTCTTGTCATTCTTCCAGTCGCGTATCAGGCAATACTGGCCATTGTGCTTGCGCATGTCGTCTTGCTGACAGCCAGGGCAGTTGACCAGTTTCTCCTGCTCGCCAAAGAGTGTCATTTCCTTTTCCATCACGCCATTACGGCATGAGTCGGGCACTACGCCTTTCAGCCCGTCCATCTGCCAGAGGTTCCAGGAGATGATGTAAGCAATATAGTTGACGGATTTCAGCAGAGGGGCTTTGTGGAACTTCGTCTGATAATATTCGATGAAAGTCCAGAGCAGGGCTTCACGTGCCAACAGCAGGTTGTCGCCCTGCCACTCGAAGCCGTAGGTGTTTTTGTAGGCCGTTTGTGCCCATTCCAGCCATTCGCCGCTCGTGTCCACATTCTCGCTGACCACTCGCAGTTTCCTGTCGAGCAGTCCTATGCGCTGACTGATGGGGATAGGCTCGCCCGTGGTGGCATCATAACGGCTCACGAGGTAGGGCGCCTCGCCGCAGGTCATCTCCATACGGGTGGCACGAACGTAATCCTTCCACGTCTTGCCATCGGGAAAATCTATCCTGTCGGTGGTGGCCAGCCATGTGTGGTTTGTGGCATCCTCAACATTGAAGACATTCTTCCGTCCAAACCACGCCTCATCCACCAGGTTGTTCTGAGCATTGCATACCCACGACGGGGTGAACACCTCAGCCATATCCTTGGCTCGATCCGTCTGTTCCGCCTTCGATTTGAGCACACGAGGGCGGATTACCATCCCCCGCTGGCCTGTGATCAGTGCTGGCAATATCGGAGCATGATAGTCGTATCCTCTCCCAAGCGCCTCATAGTCGTGAGTAGCCCAGAAGATATTCTGTCCTGTGGTATGGTCACGCAGCAGTGTATCAAGCACCTCTGCCGACAATGCCAACAGGTCGTCCTCCCTGATGTCTATCAGCTGAGGACTCTTGTCGTTGTCTGGCATTCTTTGCGCTTATAGCTTTAGGACAATAAACACTTATCGGAATCTTTTGGGCCTTCGTGGTGCAAGGCCCCTACACACGAAAGAAGCGTGTTCGCTCCTTATCGAATGTAGAGGCCCTGAGAAAGCCCTGATGAATGATAAGTGACGTCCACGCTATAAGCGCGAACATTCACAATTACCGTTATTCATCATGGAGTAAGAAATTTCTCAGGTTTCTACATTCTCCTAATAACTGTTTATGTCGTTATTGTTTTTACCCTCAAAAGTCGCACCGCCGCCGTCGCTTCGGCTTGCCGGGCTTCGCGGTCAGGGCGGGGTAAAGTAGCGTCGCCGCTGCTCCTTCCTCAGCCTGTCGGGCCCTCAGAGCGGTGTTCAGGGGGCAAAGGTAATAAGAAAAAATGAAACGGCAAAGGAAAAGGGCTGGATTCTTTTACACACAGTTTTTTGAAAAATAGGTTGTAACGTTGTTACATCGCCGATGTACAAAGGGCGTGCAACCTGTTTTGGAGGTTGTAAGGTTGTAACAAGGTTGTAACATTTTCCCGCCTTGCAGCAAGCATTTCCTGTCTTGTAGCAAGCACATCAGTTTGGTTTTTTGATGCCTACTTACAGTGCTGTGGAGCCTGATGCCATACGACAGAAGGCTCCTGGCCGATGCCAGGAGCCTTTCTTTCGCTGAATTTACTAGTAAATTGAATCAATAACAGCCCTCTGACAAACAAGGAGCACATGCTACAACCGAGCTACGGCATGTTACAACCGAGCAGCGGCATGTTACAACCTTGTAGCAACCTTACAACCTGCGAAACAGGTTGCACGCCCTTTGTGGCAGGGCGATGTAACAACGTTACAACCTATTTTTCAAAATTTCCTGGTAAGGATGCGTGTGGGCAGACTAAAAACATTAATCTTCCTTCACGATAGGATAGAGTTCGATGAACTCGCCCTGATGGCTCTGCCCGTCGTTGATGAGATCGGCGAACTTCCGGCCGACGGTGTCTATGTCGTGGAACCCCGGCAGAGCCATATTACCGTTGAGGTCGGTGGTTGTTGGACCTGGATGTGTTCATCACGTGCGCCGACAACAATCTCCCAGCCACTGAGGCCAAGATGCCTGGCGATTCCTAATCCGATGCCCTTGTTGGCACCGGTTATTAAAGCAATTTTTCTCCCATTTCTTTCTATCTTACAGATGTACCTCCTTGTTGACGACCTCGCCATTCAGTATGCTGAAGGAGTTCAGGTGGATGCCCTCGTGGAGCGAGAGGATGGCGTAGCGGATGGTGGGGTCGAGGGCCAGTCGGAGGTCTTCCTGCGAGGGGCGCGAGGGCGATGCGGGATGGCTGTGCCAGTTGGCCAGGATTTTCAGCCCCCGGCTGCGGGCATAGCGAAGGGCGGCAAACTGGTCCTTCGGGGCGAAGGCGAAGTGCTCTGGCGAGTGGTCGATGTTCTCCATCGGGTAGTTCTCCGTGACGACATCGCCCTCGGCGGTGCTCGTGCCCAGCAGGTAGCCGCACGTCTCGCAGGGTGCGTCCTGCCGGGCCTGGCTAATCAATTCTTCTATAACATTCTCATTGATCTTCATACGCCAATGTAATCATAATTACTTATTACTAATTGTTCATTATTGAACTTTCCCACCCTTTTCTTTTCAACAACGAATTAAGACGAATCTCAC